>NZ_JBHSOA010000003.1:179109-240223 GCF_042655885.1 Streptomyces chlorus | reverse complement strand
GGCCCCGGCCTCGTCTCCGCCCCGACAAGCGCCTGGTGCCCGTTCGGGTCGCGTCCGGTGCCGGTCCGGCACCTGGCCGGCACGCGCCCGTCGTCCGACGGCGTTCGTCACCAGTCCTGTCCCACCCGTTGACGGAGTGTCACATCTGCCACAACGATGTCCATGTACGAATGGGAGCGCTCCCATTCGTAGCCGCCGCCGTGTCCTCCCACCAGAGGAGCCCAGACGTGAACAGACGCAGAACCGCTCTGCTGTCCCTGACCGGCCTGCTGGCGACCGCGCTCACCGCGCTGCCCGCCGCCCCGGCCGGGGCCGACGAGGTCGAGCAGGTCCGCAACGGCACCTTCGACACCACCACCGAACCCTGGTGGGCCTCCGCCGGTGTCACCACGAGCCTGTCCGACGGCCGCCTGTGCGCCGACGTCCCCGGCGGCACCACCAACCGGTGGGACGCCGCCGTCGGCCAGAACGACATCACCCTTGTGAAGGGGGAGTCGTACCGCTTCTCCTTCGCCGCGACCGGCACACCCGCGGGCCATGTGGTCCGCGCGATCGTCGGCCTGTCGGAGGCCCCGTACGACACCTACTACGAGGTCTCCCCGCAGCTCGGCGTCTCCGGCGACACCTACTCCTACACCTTCACCGCGCCCGTGGACACCGAGCGGGGCCAGGTCGGACTCCAGCTCGGCGGCAGTCCCGACCCCTGGCGCTTCTGCATGGACGACGTGTCCCTGCTGGGTGGCGTGGAGCCCGAGCCGTACGAGCCCGACACCGGGCCCCGGGTCCGCGTCAACCAGGTCGCCTATCTCCCGGCGGGCCCGAAGAACGCCACCCTGGTCACCGGGGCGACCGAGCGGCTGCCCTGGCAGCTGAAGGACGCCGACGGCAGGGTCGTCCGGCAGGGCAGGACCGTGCCGCGCGGAGTGGACGGCTCCTCCGGGCAGAACGTCCACTCCATCGACTTCGGTGCCCACCGCGCGCGGGGCGCCGGCTACACCCTGGCCGTGGACGGCGAGACCAGCCGGCCCTTCGACATCGACGCCGGCGCCTACGAGCGGCTGCGGCTGGACTCGGCGAAGTACTACTACACCCAGCGCAGCGGCATCGAGATCCGCGACGATCTGCGCCCCGGCTACGCCCGCCCGGCCGGACACGTGGGCGCGGCGCCCAACCAGGGCGACCGCAAGGTGCCCTGCCAACCGGGCGTCTGCGACTACACCCTCGACGTCACCGGCGGCTGGTACGACGCCGGCGACCACGGCAAGTACGTCGTCAACGGCGGCATCAGCACCTGGGAGGTGCTCAGCACCTACGAACGCGCCCGGCACGCCCGCACCGGACAGGCGGACGAACTGGGCGACGGCACGCTGAACATCCCGGAGAGCGGCAATGGGGTGCCCGACATCCTCGACGAGGCCCGCTGGGAAGTGGAGTTCCTGCTGAAGATGCGGGTGCCCGGGGGAGAGCCGCTGGCCGGCATGGCCCACCACAAGATCCACGACGAGCAGTGGACCGGGCTGCCGCTGCTGCCCGGCGACGACCCGCAGAAGCGCGAACTGCACCCGCCGAGCACCGCCGCCACCCTGAACCTCGCGGCCACGGCAGCCCAGGCGGCCCGCCTGTACCGGCCCTACGACAGGGAGTTCGCGGCCGAGGCCCTGTCCGCCGCGCGCACCGCCTGGACGGCCGCGCTCGCCCACCCCGAGGAGTACGCGAGCCCGGACGACGGCATCGGCGGCGGCGCCTATCCGGACGACGAGGTGAGCGACGAGTTCTACTGGGCGGCGGCCGAGCTGTATCTCACCACGGGGGAGCGGCAGTTCAAGGAGTACGTCCTGAAGTCCCCGGTGCACACCGCCGACATCTTCGGCCCCCTCGGCTTCGACTGGTCGCGCACCGCGGCGGCCGGCCGGCTCGACCTCGCGACGGTGCCGAACAAGCTTCCGGGCCGGGACAAGGTCCGCAGCTCCGTCGTCAAGGGCGCCGACCGCTACCTGGCCACGCTGAAGGCACACCCGTACGGCATGCCGTACGCGCCGGCCGGCCACGTCTACGACTGGGGCTCCAGCCACCAGATCCTCAACAACGCGGTCGTCCTCGCCACGGCGCACGACCTCACCGGCGCCGCCAAGTACCGGGACGGTGCGCTGCAGAGCATGGACTACATCCTCGGCCGCAACGCCCTGAACATCTCCTACGTCACCGGGTACGGCGAGGTCAGCGCGCAGAACCAGCACAGCCGCTGGTACGCCCGCCAGCTCGACCCGGCGCTGCCGAACCCGCCCGCCGGGACCCTCTCCGGCGGACCCAACTCGAGCATCCAGGACCCCTACGCCCAGTCGATGCTCCAGGGCTGCGTCGGCCAGTTCTGCTTCATCGACGACATCCAGTCCTGGTCCACCAACGAGCACACCATCAACTGGAACGCGGCCCTGACCCGCATGGCCTCCTTCGTGGCCGACCAGGGGTAGCGGACCAAAGTATCCGCGCCGGTGCCCGGGGTGTCGTCCCGGGGAAGGGGACGACACCCCGGGCCCACCCCTTTTGGTACCGCCCCATACCCACTCTGAACTGGTGGTATTTACGATCGAGTACCTGAGCGGTACCGTGATGGCATGCCTGCTCTGAATGTGGAGTTCAGTGACCGTGAACTCGAGGACCTGCGGCAGATCGCCAAGGAGCGCGGTACATCGATGAAGGCGCTGGTGCGGGAGGCGGCCGCGGCCGACATCGCCCGCCACCGGGCACTCCAGGAGGGTGCGGAGGCATTCCGCCGGTTCTTCGCCTCGCACGCCGACGAATTCGCCGCCGCCTTCCCGGACGACGAACCGCGGGCCAAGGGCGCGGGACGGGCCGCCTGACCGATGGCATCCGTTCTGCACATCGACGTGCCCTGGCTGCTTCAGCGGCACGAGGAGGTCCTCCCGGACCAGCCCACCATCAACGACTTCTCGGCGCTGGTCGCGGCCGTCGCCCGGCACCGCGTCGACCCGCCCCGCCTCGGCGTGAACTCGGACGCGGCCTGGCGGGCCGTCGCCCTGCTGCACACTCTCGCCCTGCTCCGCCCCCTGCCGTCGGCCAACGCCCGCTTCGCCTGCGCCACGGCGGTGGCGTACATGTTCGTCAGCGGCGTCGGCATCGACCCGCCCTACGGCGCGATCGTCGACCTCGCCCGCGATCTGATGTCCGGTGCGACAGATGTCTACGGAGCCGCGGACCGGCTCCGCTCCTGGCAGATCTGACCCCACCGCCGGAATGCGAGAACCGGTGAACCCCGGGAAAAACGCAGGTGGAAAGCCGATGAGGGTGACTCCGGGCACGTTTTTCCTTTTGACTTGCTGTCAACGAGCGAAGGTTTCCCCGGTGCCTTGTTGGCCGTGTGCCGGTTGTGCGAGAGTGAGTCACCCGTGAGGGGGTAAAATCCGGGGTCGCGCGCGCGTTGATGAACCGGGTCCGCCTTCACCACCGGTGAATTCGCGCCCTCCCGCGCAACACCGCCAAAGAGGTACGGACCGCGTGGGACTTCCCTTTTCGGCGTCAGAACTTCTGTGTCACCTGCGTGTGGGAAGGAACCATCTCAGTGCCCACCCCTCATCTCCCTCGGTCTCCGTATCCCCCTCCCGGAGGGGATACGGGGGAGTCCGACGAGTCCCTTGCCGCACGGTTGCGAGGCCGTCCGGAGGGCGAGGCCGCCCATTCCGTCGCGATGCTGACGGCACGTCACTGGCCGGCCATGCACGACTACGCGACCGTCTGCCTCGCCTCGTCGGGGCCGACCGCCGCCATGGTCACCGCGGCGGCACAGCACCGTGTCCTGAACCGGGTCGCCCTCGGCGAACCGGCCGTCGCCCTGCGCCCCGTGCTGCTGGTGGCCGTGCGGGACACGGTCCGGGAATGGGCCTCGGACGACCGGACCGCCGGTGCCCTGCCGGAGCTGCTGAAACCGGCTGGCGGGCGCGGCATGCGCGCGGCCAGGACGATGACGCCGGAGAACCGCACGCTCGCCCAGCGCTCGTTCCGGTCCCTGCCCGCCCTCGCCCGCTGCGTGCTCTGGCATGTCGAGGTCGAGGCCGAACCCGTATCCGTCCCGGCAGGCCTCCTCGGCATCGACCCCGACATCGCCTCGGGCACGCTCCAACAGGCGCGTGACACCTTCCGTCAGGGCTGTGTCCACGCCCATCAGGAACTCGCGCCGACGAAGGACTGCCGGTTCTACAACCGGCTCCTCGATGTCCCCATCCGTCGCGGCGGAACACTGCTCCCCGATGTCCAGCAGCACCTGGAGGAATGCCGCTACTGCCGGAACGCGGCCGAGCAGCTGAGCCATTTCGAGGGCGACCTCGGCACGCTCATCGTCGAGGCCGTTCTCGGCTGGGGCGCCCGTCGCTACCTCGACTCGCGCCCCGGCCGGGCGAACCCGGGCCCGCGCGGCGGACGCGGACACCGGTCGGGCGGCAGCCGGCACCGCCTGCTGTCCCGGATCCCCGCCCCCGTCCGCCTCACCGGCCTCGGACTCCCGGATGCCGTGCGCTCCACCAGGACCCTGCTCACCGGCCTCGGCGCCGTCTCGGCCGGGGTGCTGGTGAGCGTGCTCATCGCCGGGGGCTCCTCACCCGACGGCAGCGGCACCGACCCGACCGGCGTCACCAGCGCGGCCGGCGGCCGGGGGGTCGTACCGACCGAGTCCCCGCCGGGCGTGGCCGGACTGCCCACGGGGCCGCAGCCGGCCCTCCTGCGCAACGTCGCCTCCGGCCTGTGCCTCGACATCTGGGGCGAGCCCCAGGACGGCGCCGGCACTCGGCTCACGGGCTGCTCCTCACGGCTGAGCCAGCAGTGGACCTACGAGGAGGACGGGCTGCTGCGCAGCGTGGCCGACCCGGGTCTGTGCCTGGACGCTCACAAGGACGCCGGGGTCGTCGTCCTCGCCACCTGCGCCGACGCCGGCGAAAACCGGGCCGACGACGTGCGCTACGACCTCACCGGGCAGGGCGAGTTGCTGCCCCGCTGGGACGAACAGTTGGCGCTCACACCGGCCGCCCCCGATGCGAACGCCGACATCGTCATCAGGGTGCGGGACCGGACCGAGAACCAGCGCTGGCTGACCGACCCGGTGTCCTCGGCCGAGAAGGCCCTGTCGATCAGCCGCACCCGTACCCCGGCGGTACGGCACATGGAGCCGGCCGGGCCGGTTATGTGAACGGCGCGCCGGGGCGGTGACACACACCGCGCGCAGGGCCGGGGGAGCGGGCACGGGAGCCCACCGCCCCGGCCGGGCGCGCGGTGCCCCGGCCGGGTCAGCCGGTGCCCTCCACGAGGTCGCCGGGCCCGATCGTGGCCGGTGTGGCATGCCCGGACAGAGCGAGGGTGAGGTCCAGTTCGGCGAGCAGACAGCGGATCACATGCTCGACCCCCGCCTGCCCGTCCAGGCCGAGCCCGTAGACGTACGGCCGTCCGACGAGTACGGCCCGCGCGCCGAGGGCGAGCGCCTTGAAGACGTCGTCGCCGGTGCGGACACCGCTGTCGAACAGCACGGTCAGCCGGTCGCCGGCGGCGGCCACCACCCCGGGCAGCGCATCCGCCGCCGCGACGGCCCCGGCCACCTGACGGCCGCCGTGGTTGGACACCACCACCCCGTCCATCCCGGCATCGGCCGCGAGCCGGGCGTCGTCCGGGTGCAGCACACCCTTGAGAACGATCGGGCCGTCCCAGTTCTCCCGCAGGAACGCGAGGTCGGGCCAGGTCTTGGCGGGGTCGGAGAACATGCCGACGAAATGCATCACCGCCGCGTTCGGGTCCTCGTGCACGGGCTTGGCCAGGCCGGCCCGGAACGCGGGGTCCGAGAAGTGGTTGGCGGTGCCCACCCCGTGCAGGAACGGCAGAAAAGCCTGGTCCAGGTCGCGCGGACGCCAGGACAGCAGGGGAGTGTCCAGGGTGACCACCAGCACCGTGAACCCGGCGGCCTTGGCCCGGCCGAGGAAACTCCGGGCGACCTCAGGGTCCTTCGGCCAGTACAGCTGGAACCAGCGCTCCGCGTCGCCCATCGCCTCCGCGACCTGCTCCATCGGCGTGCTGGACGCGGAGGACAGCACGAACGGCACACCCTGCGCGGCGGCGGCCCGCGCCGCGGCCGGCTCGGCGTCCGGGTGCATCAGCGACAGTACCCCGACCGGCGCCAGCGCGAGCGGCGCCGGCAGCGCGCGGCCGAGCACCTCCACCGACAGATCACGCTCGTGCACGTCCCGCAGCATGCGCGGCATGATCCGGTGGCGCGCGAGAGCCGCCCGGTTGGCGCGCGCGGTACTGCCGTCGCCCGCGCTGCCCGCCACATAACCGACCGGGCCCGGCCCGAGCCGCCGCTCGGTCAGCTCCTCCAGCCGGTTCAGGTCCGTGGGCAGCCGGGGCACGGCACCCGTCATCCCGTTCAGATAGATCTCGTACTGGAAGTCCGCCCAGTGCTTGGCCATATGACGTCCCCGCCTCTCCTCGTCGAGCCGACTGAATCATGAACAGAAGGCGTCGCGGAACGGTCTGCCGGGAACGGAAACGGAATGTTTCAGGCCTATTGCGAAGCGGCGGGAATTCGGCCATCTGGCCACTTCGCACAAGCACCGGCCGTGCGGTTACCGGGTTCGCGCCCGCGCATTCCGTGACTTCACGCCACTGATTCAATACGCAATGTTACTGAAAGCGGCCCGGTCGACGTGTGTTTCCGCGGCGGACTCGGCAGACTCCCGCTCGCCGGTCCGGCACCACCGAGCACGGGCCGGCGACTCGTCGAAACGAGCGGAAGGATGCACACCATGCGGAACACCGCGCGCTGGGCCACCACCATCGGCCTGACCGCCGCAGCCGTCTGCGCACCTCTGTCCGGGGCCGCGTCGGCCGCACCGGGCGGCGCACCCTCCGCGCTCTACGCCCCGTCGGCCATGGTGCTCACCCTGGGCCACGGGGCGAGCGCCATGACCGTCGCACCGGAGCGCGCGGTCACCCTGACCTGTGCGCCCGGCCCCTCCGGCACCCACCCGGCCGCGGCCGCGGCGTGCGGGGAACTGGCCGAGGTGGACGGCGATCTGCAGGCCCTCACGGTGAGAGACGGCGTGTTCTGCACCCAGCAGTACGACCCGGTCGTCGTCACCGTCGACGGGGTGTGGCAGGGGCAGCGGCTCTCGTACGAGCGCACCTTCGCCAACGAGTGCGTGATGAACGCCCACGGTTCGGGCGTCCTCGCGTTCTGAGACCGGGACCGCACGGTTCCCGTGACCGCGTGGCGGTCGGGTACTGGGGAGTGCCGACCTCCTCGCGGAACGTGCGGCCCCGCAAGGGAGGCCGGCGGGCGGAGTGGGGCCGCCCGCCGGCCTCCGGCGTGTCCGGGGGCGGGTGTCCGGGGCTCGTGGCCGCGGCGCCCCGCCCCCGTCATGCCAGCTGACGCCGCACCAGCTCGTGCAGCCGGCCGCCCGGTTCGGCGAGCAGCCGGGCCGGCGGTCCCTGCTGGACCACCTTGCCGTCCTCCATCACCACCACCCGGTCCGCGTCCATCACCGTGGACAGCCGGTGGGCGATGACGACCCGGGTCGCCCGGAGCGCCTTGGTGCTCTCGATCACCGTGCGCTGCGTCTCGTTGTCCAGAGCGCTGGTCGCCTCGTCGAAGAAGAGGATGCGCGGCCGGCGGATCAGCGCCTGGGCGATCATCAGCCGCTGCCGCTGGCCGCCGGAGACCGCGCCGCTGCCCGAGACGATGGTGTGCAGTCCCATCGGCATCCGCCTGATGTCCTCGGCGAGCCCCGCCATCTCGGCAGCCGCCATCACCTCGTCGGGCGGGTACGGCTCGGTGCCGCAGATGACGTCAAGGACGGAGCCGGTGAACGGCTGGGCGTGCTGGAGCACCACACCGCACTGGCGGCGCACCGCGGACCGGTCGAGCGCGGCCAGGTCCTGACCGTCGTACAGCACACTCCCCGACTGCGGCCGGTCGAAGCCGATGAGCAGCCGCAGCAGCGTGGACTTGCCGCATCCGCTGGGGCCGACGACCGCCACGAACTCGCCCGGCCGGACCTCGAAGGAGACGTCGTCGAGGACCAGCGGCCCGTCGTCCGAATACCGGAAGGACACCCGCCGCGCCTCGATCGCCCCGCTCAGCGGGCCCGGCCGGGTGCTGGCTGCCCGCACCTCGGGCGTCGCGTCCAGCATCGGCCGGATCTGCTCGAACAGCGGCAGCGCCGCCACCCCGGAGACGAACGCGCCGGTCAGCTGGGTGACCGAGGTCAGCACCATCGTCACCGACGTGTTGAAGGTGAGGAACTCGGCCGCCGTCATCGAACCGCGCGCCGGACCCGCCAGCAGCATGAACATCGCCAGCGTGCACAGCGGCAGATAGACCGCGCCCAGCACCGCCGTCAGATTCTTGATCCGGCCGGCCTTCTGCTGGAGCTCTCGGCTGCGGGCGAACCCGGACGCCCACGCCCCGTACGCGTAGTTCTCCGCCGCCGCCACCCGCAGCTTCGGCAGGCCGCGCAGCGTCTGGAAGGCCTGGTTGTTCAGCTTGTTGGTGAGCACCACCAGACGCCGCTGCCACCGCACCTGCCACAGCCCGAGCCCCGTGAACACCGCGGCGACGGCGAGCAGCATCCCGATCGCGGCCAGCGCCATCGGCACGCTGAACCACAGCAGCAGCCCCAGGTTCACCGCGCCGACGGTGACGGACTGGGCGACCGTCGGCCCGGCACCGGCCAGCAGCCGGCGGATCGCGCTGATGCCCATGGCCGCGCTCGCCAGTTCGCCCGTCGAACGCTCGGTGAAGAACGACGTCGGCAGGCGCAGCAGCCTGTCCCAGACGGCGGGCTGGAGCGTGGCCTCCACCCGGCCCTCCAGCCGCAGCAGGGTGAGGTTCTGCAGCAGCATGAAGGCGGCAGCCGCCACACCGCTGAGGATCACCGCGAGACACACCTGCACGATCAGCCCGGTCTGCGCCTTCGGCACGAACTCGCCGAGCACCTTCCCGGTCGCGATCGGCACAAGCGCCCCGAGCGCCACCGTGACCAGACCGCTGAGCAGCAGCCCGGTCAGATCGCCCCGGGTGCCCGCCATGCAGAACCGCATCAGCCCGAGCGGACCGAGCCGCCGCTCGGGCAGCGGCCGGTAGAACATCACCGCGTGCGGCTCGAACTCCGCGGCGTTGGCCTTCCCCACCGGTGTCTCGCGCCCCGTCGCGGGATGGACCGCGACATAGCCGCCGCGCCGCCACAGCAGCGCCACCGGCGCCCCGGACAGCGCCCGGTGCCCCACCAGCGGCCCGACGTCGTCCCGCCACCAGTGGCCGTCCAGCCGTACGGCACGCGTGCGCAGCCGGGACGCGAGGGCGATCCGCTCGACCGGATCGAGCCGGTCGCCGCCGGTGCCCGACCGGGCCGGCTCGGCGAGCGGGATCCCGGCCGCCTCGGCGACCAGTCTGCAGGCCGCGTACGTGGCGTCCGCTTCGGCCGCGGTCGTCCCCTTCGACGACCGTGTGCCGATCGAGGCGAGCAGCGTCCGGTCGGCCTGGGCGCGGACCGCCTCACCGGCCCTGATGCCCGCCGCGGTCCGCGCCTCGTGGGTGTGCTCGAGCTGCTCGATCCAGCGGTCCAGCGTGGTCATCAGCCGGTACTGCTGCTCGACCAGGCTCTGCCACAACGCGGGGTCCAGCAGCAGGTCGGCCGCCGCCTCGGCCCCGTACAGCGAGCCGTACTGCACACTGCCCGGCGGCACCTGCATCCAGAACACGTCGTCGTCGCTGGGCGCGGTGGCCCGCTCGGTGGCCATCGGCGCCTGGAACAGCACCGACAGACTGCGGCCGACACCGAGGGCGAGGGCGTACTCCAGCGGACCGGTCGTCGGCGGGATGTACTGCGGGGTTCCGTACTCGTCGTACGACCAGGTCTGGGTACCCGCGTCCTGGTACAGCTCGCGCAGGCCGATCCGGTGCACCACGCAGTCCCGCAGCGGGCGGGCCACGAGCGTGTGCCGCGGCCCCGCCCCCGGACCGAGCAGCAGCGAGCCCGCCTCCAGCCGGCCCAGATGGTGCCAGTGGCCCTGCTCCTCGGCGTCGACCCCGAACAGGTCCACCGCGCCCGAAACGATCAGCCACAGCGTCTGCGGCCCCGCCAGGTCCAGCCGGCCGAACCCGGCACAGTCCACCCGGGTGCCCAGCGACCCGAGCGCGCCCAGCACGAGGTCGCCCCCGTGTCCCTCCTGCACGGTCGTCGTCATCTCAGCGCTCCCCGACCAGCGCGGCGTACGCGCCACCGCGCGCCACCAGCTCCTCGTGCCGCCCGCGCTCCACGACCGTGCCGTGGTCGAGGACGACGATCTCGTCGCTGTCCCGGACCGTGCTCAGCCGGTGCGCGATCACCACACAGGCACAGCCGCGGCGGCGCAGGTTGTCCATCACGACCAGCTCGGTCTCGGCGTCCAGCGCGCTGGTCACCTCGTCCAGGACCAGGATGCTCGGCCGCCGCACCAGCGCCCGCGCGATCTCCAGCCGCTGGCGCTGCCCGCCGGAGAAGTTCCGGCCGTCCTGCTCGACGTGGCTTTGGATGCCGCCCGGCCGGCGGGCGATCACGTCGTACAGGGCCGCGTCCCTGAGCGCCTCCACCACCGCCTCGTCCGGGATCGACGGGTCCCACAGCGCCACGTTGTCGCGGACGGTGCCCTCGAAGAGGAACACGTCCTGGTCGACGAAGGACACGGACGCGGCCAGCGCCCCACGCGGAATGTCCTCGATGCGCCGGTCGTCGATCCGGATCACCCCTTCCCAGGGCGCGTACAGCCCCGAGATCAGACGCGACACCGTCGACTTGCCGCTGCCGGAGCCGCCGACCAGTGCCACCTGCCGGCCGGGGCCGACCGCCAGGTCGAAACCGGTCAGCAGCGGCTTGTCCAACGGGTTGTAGCCGAAGGAGATGTTCTGCAGCTCCACATGCCCGAGCAGCCGGCGCGTCGAGTCGCCGGCGGCGGGACGGTCGTGGAGCGGATCGGCCCGGAAGTTCTCCACGTCCTTCAGCCGGGCCACGTCGGCCGCGAAGTCCTGGATGCGGCCCGCGACCCCGTTCAGCCGGGTCAGCGGCGCGGTGAACCGGGCGACCAGCACCTGGAAGGCGACCAGCAGACCGACCGTGATGTGCCCCTCGACCGCCCGCAGACCGCCGATCCACAGGAGCAGCGCGCTGTTCAGGGTGGCGAGCGTCGGCGCGACCACGCCGAGCCAGGCGGTCGGCACCCCGAGCCGCTGTTGCTCCTCCAGCGTGGTGGCGTGCTGTCCCGCCCATGTGCGGAAGTAGCCGTCCTCGCCGCCGGTCGCCTTCATCGTCTCGATCAACTGCAGACCGGTGTATGCCGTGTTGGTGAGCCGCGCGGTGTCCGCGCGCAGTTTCGCCGTACGGGTCGCGCGCAGCCGGATGACGATCCGCATCGCCAGGATGTTCAGCAGCGCCGCCCCGACCCCGACGAAGGTCAGCTGCGGGTCGTACGTGTACAGCAGCACCGCGTACAGCACGACCACCACCACGTCCACGCCGGCCGCCGAGAGGTCGTGGGACAGCGTTTCGGCCACGGCGTCGTTGGACTGCAGCCGCTGCACCAGGTCCGCCGGACTGCGCTGGCCGAAGAACGTCACCGGCAGTCGCAGCAGATGCCGCAGGAAGCGGGCGCTGGACAGGGTGGAGGAGATGATCCGGCCGCGCAGCAGATTGGCCTGCTGGAGCCAGGTCAGCACCAGAGTGAGCAGGACGCAGGCGCCCATCGACGTGAACAGCACGCCCAGCATCGATGTCTGACCGCCGATCAGGAACTCGTCGATGAAGGTGCGGCTGAGCCCGGGCACCGCCGCGCCGACCGCCACCAGCAGCAGGCTCGACAGCACGACCGCGGGCATCGTCCCCGCCGTGCCGCGCAGCCGGGCCGGCATCGCGCCGAGGACGCCCGGCTTGCGGCCGCCCCGGGTGAAGTCCGGCCCGGGTTCCAGGACCAGGACGACACCGGTGAAACTGCCGTCGAACTCCTCCAGCGGCACGAAGCGGCGGCCCTTGCCGGGGTCGTTGATGAACACCCCGCGCCGGCCGAACCGGCGGCCCATGCCGTCGTAGACGACGTAGTGGTTGAACTCCCAGAACAGGATGGCAGGCGCCGCCACCTCGGCGAGGGCGGCCAGATCCATCTGCATGCCCTTGGCGGTCAGTCCGTAACCACGGGCCGCCTTCAGCAGGTTGCCGGCCCGTGAGCCGTCCCGGGAGACGCCGCAGGCGATCCGCAGCTCCTCCAGCGGAACATGGCGGCCGTAGTGGCCGAGCACCATCGCCAGCGAGGCGGCCCCGCATTCCACGGCCTCCATCTGGAGCACGGTGGGCGTGCGAACGGTCCTTCTGCGCGCCTTGGGCACCTTGCGCCGGGCCGGGGCGGCCCGGCGGCGGCCGCGGGTCTCCCGCATGGTCGTCGTCATGGCAGCAGCCAGTCGACGGGGCGTTCGTCGGACAGCCGGACGGAGCCCGAGGCCAGGGTCATCGACGTCAGGGGGAACGGCGGACCGTCCGCCGAGGACCACGCGTAACCGCTCTTCGTGGCGGACGACTTCTCCAGTTCGACCGTGACGGCCACCGGCCTGCCCTTCTTCGTGAACTGCTCGCCCAGCCGGCTGTCTCCGAGGAAGGCGGCGATCTGCCGGGCGGACTGCCCGGCGCGGTCCACCGACTTCACCCTGCCGCGCAGCACCCCGTACTCCTGGCTCGGCGCCGACTGCACGGTGAGATCGACGGCCGCGCGCGCGGGGATGCCGGCCGCGCTCTCGGCGGGGACGTACACCGTCGCGTACAACGGGCCGTCGGACCCGGAAACCTTCTCCACGGCGGCGACGTCCGCGCCGGTTCGGATGATCTGCCCGACGTCGGCGGCGAGCGTGGTGACCCGGCCCGCGTCGAGGGTCCGGACGACCGTGTCGCCCCGCTCGGTACTGACCTCGAGGACGGGGGAGTCGGCGGGCAGCCGCTCGCCCTGCTTCGCGAGGACCGCGGTGACCTGGCCTGCGACCGGGCTCTGCAGTACGTAACTGCCCTGCCCGTGCGTCAGGACGGCGGGCGCGGTCACCGTGGAGGTCACCGATCCGGTCACCGCCCACACCGAGGCGGCGGCCATGGCGACCACGGTCACGGCGAGCACCAGCCGGCCCTGCGGCCGGGCGAAGCGCACCGGGAGGTCGAGTTCCTCGGGCGACTGGAGTTTGGCGAGGGCCTGTTGGCGGAACTGCATGGTTCTTCCCTCACCTGCGTGAACTCTGCGAAGGACGGAGACGGACTGCGAGGACCGAGACGGATCGCGAGGGCCGCAGAGGACGGCGGGCCTGACGCAAGCAACGCTGAGCCCCGGAGCCGGGGGGTGGCTCCAGGGCTCAGCGGCACTAGGGCGCGATCAGAGACCGGCGACCAGGTTCGTGACCGGAGCGGTGTTCAGGCCGGTCACACCCTCGACGGTGCCCACGCCGGTGTCGACCAGGCCGGAGACCGGGGCGATGCCGTCCACCGCGCCCGTGAGGGTGTTCACGGCGTTCACGGACAGGCCGCCGGAGACGTTGTCGAGCTCGGTGTCGGAGATCTCGACGGTCTCGACCTGGGGGGTGGAGTTCATGATGGAACTTCCCTTCGTATGGATATGTCACAAGGGGGAGCGGCCCTCTGGGGACAGAGTGAAGGCCGCGGCCGCGGGCCCCGAACCCCCGTCACCGGATGTCCGGAACTGACCTGCGGTGCGATGGATCAAAGCACGCCCCAGGTCCGGCCCTCCACTCAACCAAACCCCTCACCAGGCAACTTGCGGCCGTGTCGCGCCCAAGAGTGCAGAGAAGGCGACGGCCCGGTGGCGACTTCTTCACAGGGATCACCGCATCACCCCCTCCCACGGCTTGCGTCCCGCGAGAGGGAATCCGGCACAACGGCCCCAAAAGGCATGAGGGGGACAACCGGTCTGTGGAGGGCTCCCGGCTCCGGTGACCGGGCTGGGCATTCACTGTGCAGATTCACCGAAGCCGGGATTCCGCATCCCGGGAGAGACGGAGCGTACGCGCCCGGTCGCGGTACGTGTCGCCTCGGGAAGGGCCCCCGAACGCCGGGCCGGACACGCCGGTTGGCCGATTCCATGGCGCAAACCGACTGACCGCAAACGGATTTGAACGCCCCGCGGGACCCGTGCGTACCAACAGCCATCCAGGCGCCCCCGACAGCCGCCGAACGGCGGCACGACTCCGGTCCCCCCAGGAGGTCGAGAAGTTTGAGTCACAAGCGAATTCCGAAGCGCAAGGCCGCGATAGCGGTGGGCGGTGTGGTGGCGCTCGGCGCCGCCGCGATCCTGCTCCCCAACGCCAACGCGTCACAGGACGGCGCGTCGGACAACGCGGCGACCGCGCCGAAGACCCTCAAGGCGACGGATGCCTCGGACCTCGCCTCACAGCTCGCCGGGCTCCTCGGCGACGCGTTCGCCGGCTCCTACTACGACGGCGACAAGCAGCAGCTCGTCGTCAACGTCGTACCCGGCGACGACAACAACGTGATCGTGCAGGCGAAGAAGGCGGGCGCGACCGTCCGCGAGGTCGACAACAGCATGATCGAGCTGGCCGCGGGCAAGCGGACACTGAAGACCGAGGCCACCATCCCCGGCACCTCGTGGGCCGTCGACCCGCGCACCAACAAGATCCTGGTCACCGCCGACTCCACGGTGACCGGCGAGAACTGGGACAGACTGGAGTCCACCGTGCGGGGCCTCGGCTCCGGCATGGCGACCATCAAGAAGTCCGAGGGCACGTTCAGGACCTTCGCCTCGGGCGGGGACGCGATCTTCTCCGGCGGCGCACGCTGCTCGCTCGGCTTCAACGTCACCGCGAACGACGGCGCGCCCGCCTTCCTGACCGCCGGTCACTGCGCGGTCGCGGCCGACGAGTGGTCCGACGCGCAGAACGGCGGGCCGATCGCCACCGTCGACCAGGCGGTCTTCCCCGGCGAGGGCGACTTCGCGCTCGTCCGGTACGACGACCCGGCCACCGACGCGCCGAGCGACGTCGACGTCGGGGGCCAGACGGTCCAGATCACCGAGGCCGCGGAGGCCACCGTCGGCCAGGAGGTGTTCCGGATGGGCAGCACCACCGGGCTCGCCGACGGCCAGGTCCTCGGACTCGACGCCACGGTGAACTACCCGGAGGGTACGGTCACCGGTCTCATCCAGACCAACGTCTGCGCCGAGCCCGGCGACAGCGGCGGCTCGATGTTCACCCAGGACGGCCTCGCGATCGGCCTGACCTCGGGCGGCAGCGGCGACTGCACCGCCGGCGGCGAGACCTTCTTCCAGCCGGTCACCACCGCCCTGGCGGCGGTCGGCGCGACCCTCGGCGAGGGCGGCGCGGGTGTCGGAGCCGACGACCAGGCGGGTGGCGAAGAGGCCGGAGGTGAGGACACCGGTACCGGCGACCAGGCCGGCGAAGTCGGCGGCGAGGAAGCGGGCCAGGACGACGGAGCCGGTTACGGAGCCGGTTACGGAGCCGGCCAGGGCGCCGAGGACGGCGCAGGTGACGAGGGCCTGACCGAGACCCACTGACCGGATCCCGCTGACCGCCCCCGGTACCCCTTGCCCCCGGCCCTGACCGCACCCCGGCACAGCCGAAGCCGGTCCGGACCGGACCGGGCCAAGCAGGCCGGACCAGGNNNNCCCGGGGGCGGCGGCACGTCGACATGCGCGGGCGTCCCGTCCCGTACGCCAAGAGCCGAGGTGCCCGCGGCCCGCGGCCCGCGTCTGCGGCAGAAGCAGCGCCACGTCGTCCGGCCGGTCCCCCTCACGTGCCCCGGGCCCGGCGGGCCCGCCGGCGCCGGCGCGGAGGGCGTCCCCTCGGACACGCCGACCACCTTCTCGCACGGCTGCGTCACCGGTCCCGGAAACCCGCTCTCCTCCCTGCGGACGCGTCGCGCACGGTGAGCGCGGCAGCCCCGCAGTGCATCGCCCCGCTGCCGGTTGTCCGCCTCCGTCCCCGTTCCCCGGTGCCGTACCCGTGTCACGCTCCGCACCGCCTGGTGCGTACGTGCCGGGCATCTGCCGCCGGTGCTGCGTCATCCCGACGGCTGTACCGAGATAGCGGAGGCGGAGGGCGGCCCGCCGCTGGGCGTCATGGCCCAGGCCGACTTCCCGATGAGCCCGCTCCGGCTGTGGCCCGGCACGGTGGTCGCCCCCACCACGGACGGCCTGGTCGAGTCCGCCGAGGCCGACATCGACGAGGGCATGGACCACTTCACCCGCCGGCTGGCCGCCGCAGACCCGGCCGACCTGGGGCTGGTCGCCGACGGCCTGCTCGGCAAGGCCCCCCGCAGCGACGACGTCGCCCTGCTGCTGATGCGCTACGAGGGCATGACCCTGCGACCGCTGCGGGAGACCTGGACGGTGTGGCGCGTGCCGCAGGCCGTCGGTCACGCCCGCCGCTTCACCTGGCGCACTCTGCGCTCCTGGGGTGTGACCCAGGACCTCGACACAGCCCTGCTCGTCGTCTTTGAACTGGTCACCAACGCGCTCGTGCACACCGAGGGGCAGGTCCGCCTCGACCTCACCCTCCTCGGCGACCGGCTCCGCCTCGCGGTCGCCGACGCATCGCCCCGCGGTCCCGCCAAGCCGAGCAGCATCGGCTGGGAGGCCACCGGCGGCCGCGGCATCCTGCTCGTCGAGGCACTGTCGGCGGCCTGGGGGACGCTGCCGGTCAGCGGCGGCAAACAGGTGTGGGCCGAACTCGGCACGCACCGGTGAGCAGGCGCCGTCCCGGCCGTCGACAACACTCCCGGAACCGATGTCATCCCTTCGGGTGACACGCTGACGAGTGTGCGGCCCGGTCCCGGTCCCTGTCCCGGTCCCGCGCCCGCCGCCGGCCCGGTCCGCGCCCGACCTGCCCGGACCGCACCGCGGGAACCCGCCGCCCGCGCACGGGCGTTGACGCACCGGCCCGGGACGGGCCGACGCGCCCGACAGGCGAGTCGGGTGTCCCCGCGCGGCGCGAACCAGCGGTCATGGGCCGGAAAAACGGCGACTGGACGGGACTTAATGGGGATTTCGTAATGAACCGTTAAAGCGAGTGATGTTCCATGTGCCGCGCACCACTATGGTGAGGCAGATGAAGGCTCTCGTGCTGTCCGGCGGCGCCGGCACCCGGCTGAGGCCGATCACCCACACCTCGGCGAAGCAGTTGGTCCCCGTGGCCAACAAGCCCGTGCTCTTCTACGGGTTGGAATCGATCGCGGACGCCGGCATCACCGACGTCGGAATGATCGTCGGCGACACGGCCGAGGAGATCGAGAACGCGGTGGGCGACGGATCGAAGTTCGGCCTGCGCATCACCTATATCCCCCAGGAACGGCCCCTGGGGCTGGCACACGCCGTGCTGATCGCCCGCGACTGGCTCGGGGACGACGACTTCGTGATGTACCTCGGCGACAACTTCATCGTCGGCGGCATTTCCGGACTCGTCGACGAGTTCCGCCGGCACCGGCCCGACGCCCAGATCCTGCTCACCCATGTCGCCGACCCCCGCTCCTTCGGCGTCGCCGAACTCGACGCGAGCGGACAGGTGATCGGCCTCGAGGAGAAACCCGAGCGTCCCAAGAGCGACCTCGCCCTTGTCGGCGTCTACCTGTTCACCCCCGCCATCCACGACGCGGTGCGCGCCGTCAAGCCCTCCTGGCGCGGCGAACTCGAGATCACCCACGCCATCCAGCACCTGATCGACTCCCGCGTCGACGTGCGCTGCACGGTCATCCACGGCTACTGGAAGGACACCGGCAACGTCGTGGACATGCTGGAGGTCAACCGGTCGGTCCTCGAAGGGATCGAGCGCCGGATCGACGGCGAGGTGGACGACGCCTCCGAGACCATCGGCCGGGTGGTGGTCGAGGAAGGGGCCCACATCAGCAACTCGCGCATCGTCGGTCCCGCCATCATCGGCTCCGGCACGGTCGTCACCGACTCCTACGTCGGACCCTTCACCTCCGTCGCGGAGAACTGCCGGATCAGCGACAGCGAACTCGAATTCTCCATCGTGCTGCGGGACTCCTCGATCGACGGCGTCCGCCGCATCGAGTCCTCACTGATCGGCCGCCATGTCGAGGTGACCCCGGCCCCCAGCGTCCCCAGCGCCCACCGATTCGTCCTCGGAGACCACAGCAAGGTGCAGATCCACACATGAACCTCCTCGTCACCGGAGCCGCCGGCTTCATCGGCTCCCGCTACGTCCGTACGCTGCTCGCCGCCGGCGCGCCCGACACCGTCGACGCGCCGAGGATCACGGTGCTGGACGCGCTCACCTACGCCGGCACCCTCGACAATCTCGAACTCGCCCACCCTCGCCTCGAGTTCGTCCACGGCGACATCCGCGACGCCGACCTCGTCGGCAAACTGACCGCCGAGGCGGACCAAGTGGTCCACTTCGCCGCCGAGTCGCACGTCGACCGCTCCATCCTCACCGCCTCCGACTTCGTCCTCACCAACGTGCTCGGCACCCAGGTCCTCCTCGACGCCGCCCTGCGCCACGGCGTGGACACCTTCGTGCACGTCTCCACCGACGAGGTCTACGGGTCGATCGCGTCGGGCTCGGCGACCGAGACGTACCCGCTCGAACCCAGCTCCCCGTACTCCGCCTCCAAGGCCTCCTCCGACCTGCTCGCCCTGGCCTACCACCGCACCCACGGCCTGGACGTCCGCGTCACCCGCTGCTCCAACAACTACGGCCCGCACCAGTTCCCCGAGAAGGTGATCCCGCTCTTCGTCACCAACCTCCTCGACGGAGCGCAGGTCCCGCTCTACGGCGACGGCCTCAACGTCCGCGACTGGCTGTACGTCGACGACCACTGCGCGGGCATCGACCTCGTGCGGACCCGGGGCAGGGCCGGAGAGGTCTACAACATCGGCGGCGGTACCGAACTCACCAACAAGGACCTCACCGGCCTCCTCCTCGAAGCCTGTGGAGCCGGCTGGGACCGGGTCGAGCACGTCGAGGACCGCAAGGGCCACGACCTGCGCTATTCCGTCGACTGGACCAAGGCCCGCGACGAACTCGGCTACCGCCCCCGTCACGACTTCACCACCGGCCTCGCCGAGACCGTCGCCTGGTACCGCGACAACCGTGCCTGGTGGGAGCCGCTCAAGCAGCGCGTCAGTGGAGGAAAGCCATGAAATGGCTGGTCACCGGCGCGGGCGGGATGCTCGGCCGGGACACCGTCGACGAACTGACCCGGCGCGGCGAACAGGTCACCGGCCTCGACCGGGCCGCTCTCGACATCACCCGGGCCGAGGCCGTCGAGCGCGCGCTGTCCGAGCACCGCCCCGGCATCGTGGTCAACTGCGCCGCGTACACGGCCGTCGACGACGCCGAGACCGACGAGGAGCGCGCCACCCTGGTCAACGGCGACGGACCGCGCCTGCTGGCCCGCGCCTGCGCCACGCACGGCGCCCGGCTGATCCACGTCTCCACCGACTACGTCTTCTCCGGCGACGCCCGCGCCACCCCCTATCCCGAGGACCACCCGACGGCCCCGCGTACCGCCTACGGCCGCTCCAAGCTGGCCGGCGAGCGCGCCGTGCTGGAGGAGCTGCCCGGCGCGAGCGCCGTCGTGCGCACCGCCTGGCTGTACGGGGTCCACGGCACCAGCTTCGTGCGGACGATGATCGGTCTCGAGGCCCGCCGCCCCACCGTCGACGTCGTCGACGACCAGCGCGGACAGCCCACCTGGAGCGCGGACGTCGCCGCCCGCATGGCCGACCTCGGCCCCCGCGTCGGCGACGACGTGCACGGCGTCCTGCACGCCACCAGCTCCGGCGAGGCCACCTGGTACGACCTGGCCCGGGAGGTGTTCCGGCTGATCGGCGCCGACCCCGACCGGGTACGGCCCACCACCGGAGCGGCCTTTCCCCGGCCCGCACCGCGCCCCGCGTACAGCGTCCTCGCGCACGACCGCTGGCAGGACATCGGCCTGCCGGCACCGCGTGACTGGCGCGTCGCCCTGCACGAAGCACTGCCCCGCATCCGCAAGGAGAGTCCCCTTCGTGAAACGCCATGAGTTCCTGCGCGCACTGCACAAGGCCAGCGCCAACCGCAACTACCTGGAGATCGGCGTCAACGACGGCCGCAGCCTGCGCCTGTCACGCGTCCCCAGCATCGCGGTCGACCCCGCCTTCAAGGTCGTCTCGGAACTGAAGTGCGACGTCCACCTGGTCAAGGCCACCAGTGACGACTTCTTCGCCCGCGACAACCCGCTGGCCCACCTCAAGGGCGGCCGGCACCCGCTGCGCAACCTCCGCCGCGGCCGCAGCCCCATCGGACACTGGCGGCGCACCACGCTCGACCTGTCCTTCATCGACGGCATGCACCTGTTCGAATACGCCCTGCGCGACTTCATGAACGTCGAGAAGCACTCCGACTGGTCCAGCGTGATCGTCCTCGACGACATGCTGCCGCGCAGTGTCGACGAGGCCGCCCGGGACCGCCACACCACGGCCTGGACCGGCGACGTCTACAAGATCACCGAGGTGCTGGCGCGCTACCGCCCCGACCTGGTGACGGTCCTCGTCGACACCCAGCCCACCGGCCAGCTCGTGATCTTCGGCGCCGACCCGGACAACACCGTGCTGCACGACAAGTACGACGAGATCATGGCCGAGTACAAGGTGCCCGACCCGCAGAAGGTGCCCGAGACGATCCTGGAGCGGGCCGGCGCGGTGCCGCCCGAGGCGTTGATCGAGGCCGGCTTCTGGCGTCCGCTCACCCAGGCCCGCAACCGCGGTCTGCCGCGGCGCCTGGGCTGGGAGCCCCTGCGCCGCGCGCTCGACCAGGTCGGCGTCAGCCGCTGAGCCCCCTGCCGCGCAGCTCCTCGTAGCGTGCGCGGCAGGCTTCGTACGACGGCAGCAGGCCGAGGCGCTCCGCCTCGGCCAGCGTCGGCGCCTGCTCGTCCTTCGGCGACAGCACCGGGTCGATGCCCTGCGGCCACTTGATACCCAGGGCCGGATCCAGCGGGTGCACCCCGTGCTCGCGGCCCGGCGCGTAGCCCGTCGAGCACAGGTACACCACTGTCGCATCGTCGGTGAGCGCCATGAAGGCGTGCCCCAGCCCCTCGGCGAGAAACACCGCGTGCCGGCTGTCGTCGTCCAGCCGTACGGCCTCCCAGCTCCCGTACGACGGTGACCCCACCCGCAGGTCCACCACCACGTCGAGCACCGCGCCGCGCACACAGGTCACGTACTTGGCCTGGCCGGGCGGCACGTCCGCGAAGTGCACCCCGCGCAGCACGCCGCGGCGCGACACCGAGCAGTTGGCCTGCGCCAACGACAGGTCGTACCCCGTCGCCCCGCGGAACTCCTCACCCCGGAACCACTCGTGGAAACTGCCCCGGTCGTCCGGGAACACCTTGGGCTCCAGTACCCAGGCACCCTCCAGGTCCAGTGCGCGCACCGGTCACCACCTTCCTCTGATCAGCGGCGCCACCCTCGCACGGGCAACGCCGAGCACCCGCCGCGCCCTGCGCGCCAGTTTCTCCACGGAACCGGGGCGCGGAACCTGCACCACCAGCACCCCGCCCCGGCCGGCGCGGAGCGCGAACGGCAGCCCGCCGAACCGCGGTTCGGCGGCATCCGGGTCCAGGCAGAGCGCCACCCGCCAGACACCGCGGGGGAGACCCGAGGGCAGTGCCGCCTCCAGCCGCGACCCCGGCCGTTCCGGCTCAGCGGTCAGCGCGCCCGGCGTGTACAGGGTCCGGCCCGCGGAGGTGAACCGGAGCCGCACCGGCGTGCCGTCCACCGCGTGCAGCGGAATCCGGGCGCGCAGCCGCGCCCCGGAGACCGTGACGTCAGGCCGCCGCACCTGGCCGAGGCCGAGCCGTCTGCCCTTCACCGGGATGTCCAGAGAGAGATTGCCGTGCGGCTCCGTCCAGTACGGCAGGACCGCCCGGCCGGCGGCGACGCCCGCGTACGGCTCAGGGCGGGTGGCACGCGGGGCCGGGCCCAGGCGGCACTCCTTGGTCCAGCCGCCGAGCTTGACCCGCACGACGGCATCCCAGACCCCGTCACCCGGCAGCATGCCCGGGTCGACCGTGGCCGTCGCCCGCAGCACCAGCCGCATATGCTCCCCGTCGTCGGCCAAAACCGTCTCCCGGGTGAACTCCACGGGCTGGAAGTACTGGGCGGAGCTGGAGCGTTCACGCAGCAGCAGATCCGCGGTGGCCTGGTCGAAGCGGGCCGCGGCCTCCGCGCCGACCCATGCCACCGCCTCCTCCACGTTCTTCGGCGTATCGGCCGGCGGGGTGCGCGCGGCATCCGCCGGGAACGTCATCGGCGCGCCCGCGGAGGCGTACTCGGTGGTGAAGCCGATGAGCAGCGAACCGCCCGCCCACTCCACGCTCGTGGGCGCCGCCGTCGGAACGACCCCGGCCTCCCACTCGGCGAAGGCCACCACGTCGTCGTACCGGTCCGCCGCCGTCAGCGAGGCGACCACCTGCTGCGTCGGCTGCAGCCCGGCCGCGACAGCGGGTCCGAACCGTTCGACGACCACCTTGTGGATCTCTCCGAACAACTCCCTGCGGTAGTCGTCCGGCAGCCCGAGCAGCCGCCGGCCACGCAGCCGTTCCACCATCTCCACCCGCAGCCACCGGCGGAACAGCCGGTCGCGCACCGGACCGGGCTCGGTGTAGCGTTCGACCACGTCGAGCGCCTCGCGGAGGTTGCTGAAGTAACCCACCGGATCGAAGCGCTGGAAACCGGCGTTGGAGGCGTCGTCGCGCCGGATGTGGTAGTAGCAGACGTAGTCGCTGAGCACGGAGACGTTGGCCGCGCGCAGATACGCCTCGGTGACGAAGACGTGGTCCTCCAGACGCCGCCGTCCCTCGGGGAAACGCAGCCCGATCTCGTCGAGGAACACCCGGCGGAACATCTTGTGCGGGGTGAGGCTGTCGATCAGCGGGGCGTTCTCCACCGTGGCCCGTGGATGGTTGCGGCGGAACAGCTCCACCGGCACACCGCGGTTCTTGCCGGCCATCTTGCCCACGACGACGTCCGCGCCGTTGGCCACCCCGTACGCGTACATCCGCTCCAGGGCCTCGTCGCCCAGGTAGTCGTCGTTGTCGACGAACATCACGAAATCGCCCCGGGCGGCGGCGATGCCGACGTTGCGCGGCTTGCCGGACCAGCCGGAGTTCTCCTGGTGGATCACCCGCATCCGGGGATCCTCGGCGGTCAGCCGGTCGAGCCGTGCGGAAGTCCCGTCGGTGGAACCGTCGTCGACGAAGATCGCCTCGTACTCTTCGGGAGGCAGGGACTGCCGTCGCAGCGAGGAGATGCAGTCCTCGATGTAGGTCCCCGGGTTGTACACGGGGACGATGACGCTGACCTTGACCGGCATCTGGATTTGTGGCCCTTCGGGTCGCCTGCCGCCGAACGGGCGGATTGGTACGCGTTGCCCGATCGTAACCCCGTGGCCACCCCGGTCTCACCTTTCAAACGCCGTCGAGACCGTGCCGTGATCATCCCTCGCACGCCGGGTCGATCGGCGTACGGAAAGGGATATGCGATGAATGGTCAGCTCTTGAAGGGCCGACGTTTGAAGGACCGGACCGCTTCGTGTCGGTGGAAGCGGTCCGGACGCTGCGAGTAGATGCGCTTTTCACGGACCTCCTTCCGCGATCGGAGGTGCTACCGGGCCGATTACCCACACCGGCATGGTTCACACACACCTTTTGTATCTATTTGTCGACCCTGGTGTCAGGTGCGGCGCCGCCTGCAGATCCGTGCGACCAGCAGGCCCAGTACGACGGCGCCCGCAAGCGCCGCGGCGGCCCGCTTGGCGACCGGCAGACCGGCGGTGCGCAGCAGGTCGAGGGGCTCGTCCGGCGGGGCCTCGGCACGCCGGGCGGCCTGCGGTGCACCGGTCGCGACAGCCGCCCCCGACATGTCGGCCGCATCGGCTGCCCCGGCCGGCTGCGTCAGCTGTTCGGACAGGCAGGCGGCGAACCGGCCGATGATCCGCTCGCCGACCTCCGCCAGCACCCCGCGACCGAACTGCGCCGGCCGCCCGGTCACCGTCAGGTCGGTACGCACCGACACCGCCGTGCCGCCGTCCCGCTCGTCGAGCGTCGCCGTGACGGTCGCCCGCGCGGTGCCCTGGCCCCTGGTCTCCCGGCCACTGGCGACCAGCACCATCCGGTGGGCCGTCTCGTCCCGTTCCTCGAAGACGGCCGTGCCCCGGTAGGTCACGGTGACCGGACCCACCTTGACCTTCACCGAGCCGGTCACCGTCTTGCCGTCGTACTCCTCGACGGTCGCCCCCGGCAGACACGGCGCGACCCGTTCGATGTCGAGGAGCGTCGGCCAGGCGTCGTCGACCGGGACGGGAACGGTGAACTCGTGATGCAGTTCCATGTCTTCCACCTCGCGGCTCGGTTCTCGGGGGACCAGGGACGGGGGGCAGGGGCCGGACTCCGACGAGGCCCGGGCGGCTCGGGGGCGTTCAGGGCGCGGGCACGCGCGGATGGACGGCTCCCTCGGTTGCGGACAGCGGTGCGCCCGTGCCGCCCCAGCGCAGCGCGACGATCTCGGCGGCCACCGACACCGCCACCTCCTCGGGCGTACGGGCCCCGAGGTCGAGCCCGACCGGTGAGCGCAGCCGGGACATCTCGTCTGCGGTGAGCCCGGCCTCGACCAGCCGGTCCCTGCGATCCGTGTGGGTGAGGCGGCTGCCCATCGCGCCGATGTAGGCGGCCGGCCGGCGCAGCGCCTCCAGGAGCAGCGGCACATCGAACTTCGGGTCGTGGGTGAGGACGCAGATCACCGTGCGCTCGTCGGTCTCCGTACCCTGCAGATACCGGTGCGGCCAGTCCACGACCACCTCGACGCCCTCCGGGAAGCGGCGGGGCGTGGCGAACACGGGGCGGGCGTCGCAGACGGTGACCCGGTAGCCGAGGAAGGCGCCGATCCGGGCCACGGCCGCCGCGTAGTCGATCGCCCCGAAGACCAGCATGCGCGGCGGTGGCGCGAAGGACTGCAGGAACACACTCACCGCGTCCTCCCGGCGCTGTCCCCGGGGCCCGTAGTGGCGCAGCCCCGTGGCGCCGAGGGCGAGTTCGCCGCGCGCGTCGGCGGTGACCGCCGCGTCCAGGCCGGTCGTCCCCAGGGTGCCCGCCAGCCGGTCCCGCCACACGGCCAGCGTGGCCCCGCGCGGCGCGGGACCGTCGGTCACCGTCGCCACGGTCACCGGTTCGCCCGCGGCGACCGACTCCGCGACGGCGCCGAACGCCGGGTCCCGCTCCGGCGTCACCGGGCGCACGAGCAGGGTGATCTCGCCGCCGCAGGTCAGGCCGACCGCGAAGGCGTCGTCGTCGCTGTAGCCGAAGGTCTCCAGCCGGGCGTCGCCGTCACCGACGACCTCCCGGGCCAGCTCGAACACCGCGCCCTCGACGCACCCACCGGACACACTGCCCACCACCTCGTCGTCCGGCCCCACGGCCATCGCCGCGCCCGGGTCGCGTGGTGTGCTGCGGCCGGCGCCGACCACGGTGGCGAGGCCGAACGGCCGGCCCGCGGTGTACCAGCGGGTGAGCGCCGGGAGGATGTCACGCACGGTGGGCTCCTTCCCGGGGTGCCGCGGCCGGGTAGGGTGCGGCAGCCGGGTAGGGTGCGGCAGCCCGGCCGGGGGAGGCAGCCCGGTCAGGAGAGGCCGCCCGGTCGGGCGAGGCACCCCGTACCACCGCCGCCAGGTTCTCCAGGGCGGCCAGGCTGTGGCCCTCGACGAACGCGTCCACGCTCGGCAGCGCCGCCGCCATCCCCGCGGCCAGCGGGGCGTAACCGGGGCGTGCCTTGAGCGGATTGGCCCAGATCACCCGATGGGCCAGCCGGTGCAGGCGGCGCATCTGGGCCGCGAGGAGCTCAGGGTCGCCGCGCTCCCAGCCGTCCGACAGCAGCACCACCACGGCGCCACGGGCCATGCCCCGCTGCCCCCAGCGGTCGAGGAACTCCCGCAGCAGCTCACCGAGCCGGGTCCCACCACGCCAGTCGGGTACCGCGGCCCAGGCCGCGCTCAGGGCCGGATCGGGGTCCCGGTGGGACAGCTCCCGGGTCACCCGGGTCAGCCGGGTGCCGATCGTGAACACCTCCGCCGTCCGGCCACGTACGGCGGCGTGCGCGAAGCGCAGCAGCGCGTCCGCGTACGGAGCCATCGACCCGCTGACGTCGACGAGCAGCACCAGACGGCGTGGCCGCTCGGCCCGGACCCGGTGCCGCAGCCGGGCCGGTTCGCCGCCCCGCCGCAGCAGCTCCCGCACGGTCCGGTGCGGATCCACGTCCCCGCGCCGGGCAGGCCGGCGCCGTGCCGTGCGCCGGACCTCGCCGCGCGGCGCCAGCGCCGCCAGCAGCCGCCGCACCTGCTCCCGCTCGGCGGCGGCCAGGCCCGCGAGATCGCGGTGGCGGAGCGTCTCGGTGGAACTCGCCCGCGTGGCCAGGGGCGGCCCCGGACGCTCCTCCTCCGTACCGGCCGCACGGCGGCCCGCGGCGTCGCGCACCACGAGCCGCTGCCGCGGGCGGGGAGTGGCCGGTGCCGGTGGTCCGCCGGGCTCGCCGGTGCCGAAGTACGCGGCGAAGACCCGGTCGTACCGCTCCAGGTCGTCCCGGCCGGCGCACAGCGTCAGCCGCCCCGCCCAGTACACGTCCGTCCGCGCCCCGGGCCGCAGGGCGTCCACCGCGCGCAGGAACGTGTGCACCCGCTCCGCGCTCGCGTCGACGCCCGCCGCGCGCAGGGCGCGGGCGAACCCGAGAAGCACCGTGACCGCTTCGGGCGGGCCGCCGGCCGGTACGTCCCCCGCCCGTACGTCGCCGTCCCGCACATCCTGCTCCCCGGCCGCCGCCGAGCGTCCCCGCGCAGCCCCACCGGTCACGTCCGCCATGTCCGCCATGTCCATCACGTCCCTCGTGCGGCGAGCACCGCTGCCAGGTCGAGTCCACGCGCCCGCTCGGTGTCCTCCCGGTACTTCAGCGCCGACCCGAGCGTGGCCATGGCGAGGTCCGCGTCGACCTCGCTCGCCCCGAGCGCGTCCAGGGCCTGAGCCCAGTCGATCGTCTCGGCCACCCCCGGCGGCTTGAGCAGGTCCTGCGCGCGCAGCGCCTGCACCAGCGCGGTCACCTGCTCGGCCAGCCGCGCCGACACCCCGGGCAGCCGGCGCCGGACGATGGCCAGCTCGCGGGCGAAGTCCGGATGGCCGAACCAGTGGTACAGGCAGCGCCGCTTGAGCGCGTCGTGCACCTCCCGGGTGCGGTTCGACGTCAGCACGACCACCGGCGGCACCTCGGCCCGTAGGGTGCCCAGCTCGGGGATCGTCACCGAGAACTCCGACAGCAGCTCCAGCAGGAACGCCTCGAACTCGTCGTCGGCCCGGTCGATCTCGTCGACGAGCAGCACGCACGGCTGCGTCTGAAGGGCTCGCAGCAGGGGCCGGGCGATGAGGAAGCGGCGGTCGTACAGCTCGCCCTCCAGCCGCTCGGCGTCCGTGATCCCGCTCGCCTCGGCGGCCCGCAGATGCAGCAGCTGACGGGGGAAGTCCCAGTCGTAGAGGGCCTGGGAGGCGTCGATGCCCTCGTGGCACTGGAGCCGGATCAGCGGAGCGTCCAGTGCCTCGGCGAGGGCGGCCGCCAGCGCGGTCTTGCCGACGCCCGGGTCGCCCTCGCAGAACACCGGCCGGTGCAGCTTCAGGGCGAGGAAGCAGGCGATGGCCAGCCCGTCGTCGACGAGATACCCCGTCGCCTCCAGACGGGCCCGCACCTCGTCCGGCCCGGAAGCAGCCCAATGCGGCCCGCACGTTCCCGGGTCCGGCCCGGCAGCCGCCTCGTCCGGTCCGCCGGGCCCCGGCCCGGCGCTCCTCGCCGCGCCGCTGATCGGCCTCACCCCATCCCGGCCGCGGTCAGTACCGCCCGCCGGGTGAGCACCTGTGCCAGGTGGGCCCGGTACTCGGGTGAGCCCGAGGTGTCCCGGGGCGGCTGGGTGCCGTCCGTCGCCGACTGCGCGGCCCGCGCCACGGCCGGCGCGCCGTCGCAGCCGGCCAGGGCCTGTTCGGCCGCCGTGGCCCGCAGCGGGGTCGCACCCATGTTGACCAGCCCGATCCGCGCCTCGGCGATCCGCCCGTTGTCGCGGCGCACCAGTGCCGCCACACCGACGATCGCGTAGGACTGCGCCACCCGCTGGAACTTCTCGTAGTGGAAGCCCCAGCCGTCCGCCTTCGGCACCCGCACCTCGACCAGCAGCTCGTCGGGCTCCAGCACCGTCTCCAGATAGTTGACGAAGAACTCACGGGCCGGGACCGTGCGCCGGCCGCCCGGACCCGCGATGACCAGCTCACCGTCCATGGCGAGCACCGCCGCGGGCAGATCCGCCGCCGGGTCCGCGTGCGCCAGCGAGCCGCCGAAGGTGCCCCGGTGCCGTACGGCCGGGTCGGCGACCGTACGGGTGGCGGCGGCCAGCAGCCCGGCGTGCCGGCGCACGAGCGGGTCGCGGACGACCTCGTGGTGCGTGGTCATCGCGCCGATGACGAGCGTGTCGCCTTCCTCGCGCACCCCGCGCAGCCCGGGGACGCGGCCGACGTCCACCACCAGTTCCGGGAAGGCCAGCCGCAGCCTGAGCAGCGGCAGCAGGCTCTGCCCGCCGGCCAGCACCTTCGCGTCCTCACCGCCGTCGGCGAGCACCCGCAGCGCTTCGTCGAGGCTGGTGGGCCGGGCGTAGTCGAATGCCGGGGGGATCATGCGGAGGCCTCCTTCGCCGAGCGCACTGCCCGCCACACCCGCTCGGGCGTGCACGGCATCCTCACGTCGTTCACCCCGAGCGGCCGCAGCGCGTCCACGACCGCGCCGACCACGGCCGGCGTCGAGGCGATCGTCCCCGCCTCGCCGACACCCTTGACACCCAGCGGGTTGGAGGTCGCCGGCGTCTCGGTCCGCTCCGTGACGAACTCCGGCAGATCACTGGCCACCGGCACCAGATAGTCGGCCATCGTGCCCGTGACCAGGTTGCCCTCGTCGTCGTACACGGCCTCCTCGTAGAGCGCCTGCGCGATGCCCTGGGCGAGGCCGCCGTGCACCTGCCCCTCCACGATCACGGGGTTGATCACCCGGCCGACGTCGTCGACGCAGACGTAGGAGCGGATCCGGGACTGCCCCGTCTCCGTGTCGACCTCCACGGCGCACAGATGGGTGCCGTGCGGGTACGAGAAGTTCTCCGGGTCGACCACCTGTTCGGCGTTGATCGTGGGTTCCATGCCGTCGGGCACGTCGTGCGAGGTGAACGCCTCGAACGCGATCTCCTGGATCGTCTTCCGTGCCTCGGGCGAGCCCTTGACGGTGAACACGCCGTCGGTGAAGTCCAGGTCGTTCTCGTTCGCCTCCAATAGGTGCGCGGCGACCCTTCGGGCCTTCTCCACCACCTTCTCGGCCGCGTGGTGCACCGCCGACCCGCCGACCACGAGGGACCGGGAGCCGTACGTGTCCATGCCCTGCGGGGCCGCCCTGGTGTCGCCGTGCACCACCTCGATGTCCTCGAACGGCACGCCCAGCACGTCGGCGGCGATCTGGCTCCAGCTCGTCACATGTCCCTGCCCGTGCGGACTGGTGCCGGTGACCACCTCGACCTTGCCGGTGGGCAGCATGCGGATGCTCGCCGCCTCCCAGCCGCCCGCCGCGTACCGCAGGTCCCGCAGTACCCGGCTCGGGGCGAGCCCGCACATCTCCGTGTACGTCGAGACGCCGATGCCGAGCCGTACGGTGTCGCCGCGCTCGTTGCGTTTCTGCTGCTCGGCGCGCAGGTCGTCGTACCCGAACAGCGCGAGCGCCTTTTCGGTGGCCGCCTCGTAGTTGCCGCTGTCGTACGTCAGACCCGCGATCGACGCGTACGGGAACTCCTCGTGCCGGATCCAGTTCCGGCGCCGCACCTCGACGGGGTCCAGGCCGAGCTCGGCCGCCAGCTCGTCCATGATCCGCTCGATGGCGAACGTGGCCTCCGGACGCCCGGCACCGCGGTACGCGTCCGTCGGTGTCTTCGTCGTGAACACGCCCGTACAGGTGAAGTCGTAGGCGTCCATCTTGTAGATCGCCGGGTACATGAAGGCGCCGAGGATCGGAATGCCGGGTGTGACCAGCATCAGATAGGCGCCCATGTCGGCGAGCAGCTCGACCTTCAGGCCCAGGAGTTTGCCCTCGCTGGTGGCGGCGACCTCGATGTCCTGGATCATGCCGCGGCCGTGGTGGGTGGCCAGATAGCCCTCGGAACGCGACTCGGTCCACTTCACTGGGCGGCCCAGCCGCCGGGCGACCTCCAGCGCGACGGCCTCCTCGCCGTACACCTGGAGCTTGGAGCCGAACCCGCCGCCCACATCCGGGGCGACCACCCGCAGCTTCTGCTCGGGGATTCCCGTGACCGTCGCCAGCATCACCCGCAGGATGTGCGGGACCTGGGTCGCCGAGTAGACCGTGTACTCGCCGGAGGCGGCGAGCGGGGTGACGACGACCGCGCGCGGCTCCATCGCGTTCGCGATCAGCCGCTGCTGGTGGAAGCGGCGGGTGACGACCACGTCGGCACGCCGCTTCACCGTCTCGTAGTCCTCGCCCGTCTTCAGCGGCCACACGTAGCTGCGGTTGGTGCCCTTGTCCGCGTGGACCAGCGGGGCGTCCTCGTCGAGCGCCGCCTCCAGGTCGAGCACCGGCTCCAGCGGCTCGTAGTCGACCTCGACCGCCTCCAGCGCGTCGGCCGCCGCATACCGGTCGCGGGCCACCACGACCGCCACCGGGTCGCCCGCGTGCCGCACCTCGTCGACCGCGACCGGCGGATGGTCCGGCAGTACGATGTCCTCGGTGACCGGCCAGGCGCAGGGCAGCGAACCGAGCCCTTCGGCCAGGTCACGGCCGCTGAACGCGGCCACCACACCGGGGCGTTCGAGGGCGGGGGAGACATCGACCCGCTCGATGCGGGCGTGCGCCATGGGACTGCGCAGGAACGCGATGTGCAGCAGACCGGTGACGGAGATGTTGTCGGTCCAGTTGGTCTGCCCGGTGACCAGCCGGGCGTCCTCCTTGCGGAGCCGGCCCCGGCCCACCTCGCGCTCGGCGCGCTGCCCGGTGTTCCGGCCGGTGCTCTGATCCGTCATGCCGTGACCTCCTCCGACGTGGCGGCGGCGAGGACGGCGCGGACGATGTTCTGGTAGCCGGTGCAACGGCACATGTTGCCCTCGAGCGCCTCGCGCACCTCGTCCGCGTCGGGGTCCGGGTTCTCGCGCAGCAGATCACGCGCCGCCATGATCATCCCGGGGGTGCAGTAGCCGCACTGCAGCGCGTGCTGCTCGTGGAAGGCCCGCTGCAGCGGCGTCCACTCGCCGCGCCGGGCCAGCCCCTGGACGGTGGTCACCTCGCACCCGTCGGCCTGGACGGTCAGCACCGAGCAGCTCTTCACGCTCGTGCCGTCCAGCTCGACCGTGCAGGCGCCGCAGCTCGAGGTGTCGCAGCCGATCGGGGTGCCGGTCAGACCGAGCCGGTCGCGCAGATAGTGGACCAGCAGCAGACGGGGTTCCACCTCGTCCTCGTACGCCGTGCCGTCCACTTTCACCGAGATACGGGTCATGTGCCCTCCAGAGACCGTGCAGGCGGATGCGGAGTGTCGGCGGGACCTTGGGGGTGACGAAGGTCACTCTAGGGCCGGTCCCGGGGGACGGCGAGTGGTGCGGCACGGATCTGTTGAGCGTTATCGATTGCTGTGGTCCGACGTGTTTCGCGACAGGCTTCCGCGGTACCGACGCCGACGCGGGCACGCGTACTCCACGACCGGAGCGCGCGTGCCCGACCGTGTCCTGTGCTCCTTGGCGTCCGGCCGAACCGGATCACTCATTCGTCCCAGGCCTGGATCATCGTCTGCTCGGTGATCCTTCCGTCCCGCAGCGAGACCATCGACTCCGAGTACACCCGCACTCCGTCCGGGTACACACAGGTCTCGCTGAAGGCGGCCCGGTCGTCCTGGACGACGCACCGCTCCAACTGGTGCGTCATGTCACGGCTGTAGACGTCGTCGAGCATGGTGGCGATCTCGTCCCGGCCGTGCAGGACCATGGGGCGGCTGGGCTGGGTGTTGCGGTCCACGATGCGCACTTCGGCGTCGTCCGCGTAGAGCGCCATCAGGGGCGCGGCCGTCGGGGCCTCGAGCCCTCGGCGCAGTGTGTCAGTGCCGAAACGGGGCTCTGCCGAGGTTGCCATGATGACCTCCTTCGAGGGCCTCGGCCCGGTCCGGAGCGGGCCACGCCGGGCCTCACCTACGAGCCTCCCCCCGCCCGGTGCGTACGGCAAGCCCGGCCCGTGCCCAGGTCCTCGGAGCAGTCCCCGCCGCCCGGACCTGGCGACCGCGCCCACTGCGCCGCCCCGGGGCGGCGCGCCCCGGCCGGGAGGAATCACCCGCTGGTCGCCAGGAACTGCGTCGCCGCAAGCTCCGCGTACAGCGGATCGGCGGTCACCAGTTCCCGGTGCGTGCCGACCGCGCGGACCCGGCCCGCGTCCATCACCACGATCCGGTCCGCCATCGTCACCGTGGACAGCCGGTGCGCGACCACCAGCACCGTCGTCGTCCGGGCCACGTCGGCGACGGTGTCGCGCAGCGCCGCCTCGTTGACCGCGTCGAGCTGCGAGGTGGCCTCGTCGAGCAGCAGCAGCCGGGGACTGCGCAGCAGCGCGCGGGCGATCGCGACCCGCTGGCGCTCCCCGCCGGACAGTTTGGTGCCGCGATGCCCGACCAGTGTGTCGAGCCCGTCGGGGAGCCTGGCCAGCAGACCGTCGAGCCGGGTCGTCTTCACCACCCGCGCCACCTCGTCGTCGTCCGCCTCCCGGTTCCCGAGCAGCAGGTTGTCGCGCAGGGAACCGGACAGGACGGGCGCGTCCTGTTCCACGTAGCCGATCGAGGACCGCAGCAGCGGCAGATCCCAGTCGGCCAGATCCCGCCCGTCGAGGGTGATCACCCCGGAATCCGGGTCGTAGAAGCGCTCGATGAGGGAGAAGACGGTGGTCTTGCCCGCGCCGGACGGGCCGACGAACGCGGTCATGCCCCGTGCGGGCACGGTGAACGTCACCCCGTGGTGCACGTACGGCAGATCGTCCGCGTAACGGAAACGCACGTCCTCGAAGGCGAGCGCGGCGGGCGCGGCACCCGGCGTGGGCAGGGCCGCGGGCCCCGCGGCAGGCTCGGCGGGCAGCCGCAGCGCCTCCTGGATCCGGGCCAGCGCGGCGCTGCCCGTCTGGTACTGCGTGATCGCGCCGACGACACTCTGGATCGGCATCATGAGGTAGAAGACGAACAGCAGGAACGCCACCAGCGTGCCGATGTCGATGGCACCCGTCGCCACCCGCGCCCCGCCCACCGCGAGCACCGTGATGAACGCGACCTGCATCGCGAGCCCGGCGGTGTTGCCCGCCGCCGCCGACCACTTGGCGGCCCGCACACTCTGCCGCCACGACTCCTCGGCCGCCTCGTGCAGCGCGCGCTCCTCCCGCGGCTCGGCACCGGACGCCTTCACCGTGCGCAGCGCGCCCAGCACCCGTTCCAGCGAGGCCCCCATCACACCGACCGCGTCCTGCGCCTGCCGGCTGGCCCGGCTGATGTGCGGCACGATCAGCGCGAGGACCGTCCCGGCGCCCACGATCACGACCAGGGTGACCCCCAGCAGCACCGGATCGACGAAACCCATCAGCGCGATGGTCGCGATCAGCGTCAGACCGCCCGTGCCGAGGCCCACCAGCGAGTCCGTGGTGACCTCCCGCAGCAGTGTGGTGTCGGAGGTGATGCGGGCCATCAGGTCACCCGGTTCGCTGCGGTCCACGGCCGTGATCCGCAGCCGCAGCAGATACGACGACAACGAGCGCCGCGCCCCCAGCACCACCGACTCGGCGGTGCGCCGCAGCACGTACGAACCCAGCGCGCCCAGCGCGGCGTTGGCTATGACGAGGGCCGACATCAGCACCAGCGCGCCGGTGATGGCCCGGTCGTCCGACAGGTCGTCGATCAGGCCGCGGGCGACCAGCGGCAGCATCAGGCCGGTCGCCCCCGTCAGCAGGGACAGCGAGGCGCCGCCCAGCAGGGCCCACCGGTGCGGCCGTACGTAACCGAGGAGAGCCCGCCAGGCGGGCGGGCCGGACTTCTGCGCTGCGATGCTCACGTCGCTCCCTCGGCGTCGGGCGGAGAGCTCAGGCTATGTCGCCGCGGTCCGCCCGCGGCACGCCGGGACCGCCCTCGTGCACCCGGCACGAAACCCCCGGCCGGCACGCCCCGACCTGCCGTGGAGCCCACCGGCCGGGTCCCCGGCAGGTCGCGTAGGGTCGGAGGACGTACATCGGGAGACGAAGGAGCCAGCACCATGGCGCAGGAAGTACGCGGCGTGATCGCACCGGGCAAGGACGAGCCGGTACGCATCGAGACGATCGTCGTACCCGACCCGGGGCCGGGGGAGGCGGTCGTCCGCATCCAGGCCTGCGGAGTGTGCCACACCGATCTGCACTACAAGCAGGGTGGCATCAACGACGACTTCCCGTTCCTCCTCGGCCACGAGGCCGCGGGGATCGTGGAGTCGGTGGGCGACGACGTCACCGACGTCGCCCCCGGTGACTTCGTCGTCCTCAACTGGCGCGCGGTGTGCGGGACGTGCCGCGCCTGTCGGCGCGGACGCCCCTGGTACTGCTTCGACACGCACAACGCGAAGCAGCGGATGACCCTCACCGACGGGACCGAACTCTCCCCGGCCCTGGGCATCGGAGCCTTCGCCGAGAAGACGCTCGTCGCGGCCGGACAGTGCACCAAGGTCGACCCCGCCGTCTCCCCGCAGGTCGCCGGACTGCTCGGCTGCGGTGTCATGGCGGGCATCGGCGCCGCGATCAACACCGGCAACGTCGGCCGGGGCGACTCCGTCGCGGTCATCGGCTGCGGCGGCGTCGGCGACGCGGCCATCGCCGGCTCCCGGCTCGCCGGAGCGGCGCGGATCATCGCCGTCGACATCGACGACCGCAAGCTGGAGACCGCCCGCTCCATGGGCGCCACCCACACCGTCAACTCCCGTACGGCCGACCCGGTCGAGGCGATCCGTGAACTCACCGGCGGCTTCGGCGCCGACGTCGTCATCGATGCCGTGGGCCGCCCCGAGACGTACGAACAGGCCTTCTACGCCCGTGACCTGGCGGGCACCGTCGTCCTCGTCGGCGTGCCCACCCCGGAGATGAAGCTCGAACTGCCGCTCCTCGACGTGTTCGGACGCGGCGGTTCCCTGAAGTCGTCCTGGTACGGCGACTGCCTGCCCTCGCGCGACTTCCCCATGCTGATCGACCTGCACCAGCAAGGGCGCCTGGACCTCGGGGCGTTCGTCACCGAGACGATCGGGCTCGACGAGGTCGAGAAGGCCTTCGAGCGGATGCACCGCGGCGACGTGCTGCGCTCGGTGGTGGTGCTCTGATGACCACCCGCATCGAACACCTCGTCACCTCGGGGCAGTTCAGCCTCGACGGCGGCACCTGGGACGTGGACAACAACGTGTGGATCGTCGGCGACGACCACGAGGTGATCGTCATCGACGCCGCCCACGACGCCGACGCCATCGCCGAGGCCGTGGGCGACCGCCGCCTGAAGGCGATCGTGTGCACCCACGCCCACAACGACCACATCGACGCCGCGCCCGCCCTCGCCGACCGCACCGGGGCCACCATCTGGCTGCACCACGACGACCTGCCGCTGTGGAAGCAGACCCACCCGGACCGCGACCCCGACTCCTGGCTGGTCGACGGCCAGGTGATCGAGGCGGCCGGCGCCGACCTCACGGTGCTGCACACGCCGGGGCACGCGCCCGGCGCGGTCTGCCTGTACGACCCCGGGCTCGCCACCGTGTTCACCGGCGACACCCTGTTCCAGGGCGGTCCCGGCGCCACCGGCCGTTCGTTCTCCCACTTCCCGACGATCGTCGACTCGATCCGGGAGCGGCTGCTCACGCTCCCGCCGGAGACGAAGGTCCGCACCGGCCACGGTGACTCGACCACCATCGGCGCGGAGGCCCCGCACCTCGAGGAGTGGATCGCCCGCGGCCACTGAGCCGCTCCGGCGACTTTGCCCCGGTCACGTCCGACCGGGCGACTCCCGGGAAAAGGGGACAGAGGATGTCCGGCTTACCCGTCACGCTCGTAGCGACAGCAGATCGCTGTCACGCGTGACGGGAGGCCGGACATGCCGGAGTCGATCACCGGGTCGTCGCAGAACAAGGTCGCACTGGTCGCGGGAGCGACCCGGGGAGCCGGACGCGGCATCGCCGTCGAACTGGGCGCGGCGGGCGCCACCGTCTACGTCACCGGACGCAGCACCCGCGCCGGGCGCTCCGAGTACGACCGCCCCGAGACCATCGAGGACACCGCCGACCTGGTCACCGAGGCCGGCGGCCGGGGCATCGCCGTCCCCACCGACCACCTGGACCCCGCCCAGGTCAAGGCCCTCGTCGACCGCATCGCCGACGAGCAGGGCCGCCTGGACGTCCTCGTCAACGACATCTGGGGCGGCGAGAAGCTCTTCGAGTGGGACGCCCCCGTCTGGGAGCACGACCTCGACAAGGGGCTGCGCCTGCTCCGGCTCGCGGTGGACACGCACGCTGTCACCAGCCACCATGCCCTGCCGCTGCTGCTGCGCCACCCCGGCGGCCTGGTCGTCGAGGTCACCGACGGCACCGCGGACTACAACCGCGACACCTACCGCGTCTCCTTCTTCTACGACCTCGCCAAGACGTCCGTCCTGCGCATGGCCTTCGCCCTCGGCCACGAACTCGGTCCGCGCGGCGCCACGGCCCTCGCGCTCACCCCGGGCTGGCTCCGCTCGGAGATCATGCTCGACGAGTTCGGGGTGAGGGAGGACAACTGGCGGGACGCCCTGACCCGCGTCCCCCACTTCGCCATCTCGGAGACCCCGCGCTACGTGGGCCGGGCCGTCGCCGCGCTCGCCGCCGACCCGCGGGTGTCCCGCTTCAACGGCACCTCCCTCTCCAGCGGCGGCCTTGCCCGGGAGTACGGCTTCACCGACCTCGACGGCAGCCGCCCGGACGCCTGGCGCTACCTCGTCGAGGTCCAGGACCCGGGCAAGCCGGCGGACGTCACGGGGTACCGCTGACGGTCCGCCGCCCTGCCGTGGTGACCGGCGGCCACCTCTGTGACGCGTCCCCGAAGTCCGGGATCTCCAGCCTGGTGCCGCCCTGCAGCGCCGACTGGTGGGCGACGATGCCGGGCAGGGTGTAGCGGGCGGCGACCCACGCGTTCACCGAGGGCAGGGTGCGGGTGCTCACGGCGGTCACGAAGTCGTCCACGAGGTAGTGATGGCTGCCCTCGTGGCCGTTGGGCAGCAGGTCGAACTCGCGAGGGAGCCGGGACCGGTCGTGCACCGCCGCCGATCCCGAGGTGAAGGCGGAGCGCAGCTCCGGCGCCACGTGCTGGAGGGACGGATCGTCCGGGGACAGGGTCTCCTTGGGCTGCAGCAGCTCGCTGATGTCCTGGACGCCGCTCTTGTCCTGCCACAGCGCGACCGTGGCGAGCTGCTCCATGCTCGCCTCCGTACCGAAGAACCGGAACCGCGATTCCCTGATGTGTGAGGGATAGCCGACCCGCCGGAACTCATTCGTGCGGAACGCGCCGCCGCCCGCCACCTCGAACAGGGCCGTGGCGTTGGAGAAGTCGTTGTCGAACCGGCTGACCTCCTTGTCGAAGACGCCGTCCCCACGCTCGTCCCTGACGCCGATCGCGGAGACGCCGATCGCATGCGTCCGCCAGGCACCCAGTACCCCGCCCACCGCGTGTGTCGGGTACAGCATTGGGGGATAGCTGGCGGTGGCCTTCCAGTTGTCGCCGCCGCTGTACTGGTACGCCTCGTAGAAGCCGAGGTCCATGTCGTGGACGTAGTCGCCCTCGGCGTAGAACAGCCGCCCGAAGGCGCCTTCGGCGATCCGGTCGCGGGCATGGACCGTCGCCGGGTGGTACTGGCTGGTCTCACCCATCATGTACGTCAGACCGGTCGCCTCGACCGCGTCGATGATCGCCGCGATCTCCTCCGTACGGATCGCCATGGGGACCGCCGAGTACACGTGCTTGCCCGCGTCGAGACCCTGGAGCACCAGGGGGCCGTGGGTCCAGCGCTGGGTGAAGATCGCGACCGCGTCGATCTCCGGCGACTCCAGCATGGCCTCGTACGACGGGAAGGTGCCGGCTAGTCCCTGCGCGGCGGCGAGCTGCTGGGCCCGCTCGGGCAGTAGGTCGGTGACGTGGATGTCACCGACGCCGGGGTGCGCCTGGAACAGGGTGGCGAACTGGCCGGAGAACTGGCCGGCGCCGACGATGCCGAGCGAGAACGTCATGGAATGCGTGCCCTTTCACTGGGAGGGAACGAGGCCGATCTGCGACGCACACATGTCGGCCGCGCGGTGGGTGATCGGGGAGCTGAACGTCGGGAAGTCCTTTCGGTCGGCGACCGGCCGGGTGGAGGCCGTGAACTCGACGCCCTTCTTCCCGTGGGCGGCGACCGCGGCCTCGGTGCCCTTCGAAGGGTCGGGGAGCACGATGCCGTAACGGCCCGCTGTTCGGTGGCACCTGTCCGACAGTGGACGGTTCACGCATGTCGTCGGGAGACTCCGCCCGGCTCGCATGCCACGCGGGTCCTCGCGCCCCCGCCCTCCACCGGCCGTGCCGGCCGGGGGCGGTCGGGGAGGGGCCGGGGAGGCCGGGAGGGGTGTCCTTCGGAGGTCCGTGAAGGTGAACTCGCGCACGTTCCATGGCAGATGGACGTGATCAGTGACACTGTCCGGTATGTTCGATTGGCTCGTGATTACTCACGTGACTTTCACGCCGGTGGCCCTATGCTTCACAACATGTCCACCACTCTTGAACCTTCACCCGAGCGATCGGCTGCCGAGGTCAACGAGGAGATCCGGGCCTTGTGGCTCCGGTCGGGCGGGACACTGAGCGGCGAGCAGCGCGCGGAGTACCAGCGTCTCGTCCAGGAGTGGGCCGAGGCCCTCCCGGAGCGGGCCGAGGCGGCCTGAGGCGCCGCACAGGCCCCGCCGTCCGACCTCCTTCCGCTCGCCCTGTCGCCGGTCTCGGCCTTGGCCCGGGACCTGGTCCCGGCCGCATCGCCGGTCCGGCTCTCCGGTCCGGGGCGCATATGCCGTCCTCGTGGCCCGGGTTGCCCGTGTCACGTGCGAGCATCTTCACCGACGCCTTGGCGCCGGTGAAGATGCTCCGGTACCAGCACCCGGCTCAGCTCCATGTCGTCGAGTAGTACCGCTGGTACGCCTTGCGGTCCTGCTCCGCGCGGATCCAGCGGGTCGCCACGAGGGCCATCAGACTGCCCCCGATGACCAGCATCCCGGGTCCCACGTTCCGCGGGTCGGTCAGGCGGGACAGCAGCGTCGACGCGCCGATCCCCGCCGCCGACGAACCCGGTGACGCGGCGTCCGGGGCCGTCGCCGCGTCCGCCGAAGCCGACGGAGCGGGGGCGGCCGTGTCCGCTCCGCCCTGGGCCTTCGGGGCCACGAGGAGGTCCACCTTCAGCTGCGCCAGCGCCTTCGTGACCGGCTGGAAGAACGTCGTACCGCTCGCCTGCCGGCAATCGCCGCTGCCGCCCGACGTCACACCGAGCGCGATGCCCTCGGAGAACATCGGGCCGCCGCTGTCACCGGGTTCGGCGCACACATTGGTCTCGATGAGGCCGCTGACCGTGCCCTCCGGGTAGTTCACCGTCGCGTTGAGCGCCGTCACCTCCCCGTCGCGCAGCCCGCTCGTGCTGCCGCTGCGGAATACCCGCTGGCCGACGGTGGGGTCGCCCACGCCGGTGATCCGTACGCCCTGGCCGTTGCCGACCGACACGACACCGGCGCCTTCGCCGGCCCGGCCGCCGTCGTACTCGATCAGGGAGTAGTCGTCGCCGGGGAAGCTGCCGCCGACCGTGGTGCCGACCTTCTTCCTGCCCCCGTCGTCGGCGAACCAGACCGACCCGTCCGGCCCGCAGTGCCCGGCCGTGAGGATGAACTCACGCTTGCCGTCGGTCACGTTGAAGCCCGCGGAACAGCGCCCGGCGGTCGACAGGATGGGCTCCGCTCCGTTGATCCGCGTGGTGAAGGTGCCCTCGGTGCGCTCCATGCGGACGAAACCACCGGCCCCTTCCGCCACTTGGGTCAGGTCGGACCAGTCGTTCGCGGAGACCGTGCTGTCGCCGCGGACCACCACCTCGTTGGACCGGTAGTCCATGGCCCAGGCCGTCCCCGGCACGCGCGGCGCCGAACCCAGCGTCTTCGTGGCCGACTTCAGGTCGCGCATGCTGTGGCGCACCATCTTCGGGTCGGCGCCGGCCTCCCGCACCTCGGCCGCCGCCTTCTCGTCGGTGACCGCGACGACCGTCCGCCCGTCCTCGCCGAGCCAGCTGCCCGCCGTACGGGAGGCGCCGAGCCGCGACACGAGTGCGGAGCCGGGGCCGGTGCCCTCCTCGGCCACGGCGTACGGAACCGGGTCCGGCGCCGGGGGTTCAGTCGCGACGGCGCGGGTCACCATCGTCGCTCCGAGGAGGAGTCCGCCGACGGCCGCCAGCCGTGTCACTCGCCGGACGACCCGTCGTCGTGCGTGCCTCATGCATGACTCCCGAACCAGAACAGCGCGGTGCGAACACCACGGGGCCTCCCCTGAGTCGAGTGCCCTCAGTCCATACGGACGCGGGCCCCGCCGTGTTCACCGCCGGAGCGATCCGATGTACGGGAGGCGCCGGCCCTGCGCGTCGAGCGGCCCTGCGCGCGGACGGGGCGGCGTCCAAGACAAGCAGGAGGGGTGACCGGGCCTAGACTGCCGGGTATGGACGACGCGCTGCTCGAACGGCTCGGAGCGGGAAAGTACCTGCTGGTCACCAGCTACCGGCGGAACGGTACGCCGGTGGCCACCCCGGTGTGGGTGGTGCGGGACGGGAACGCGCTCGGGGTCTGGACCGCCGTCGACTCCTGGAAGGTCAAGCGGATCCGGGCCCGCGCCGATGTCCTGGTCGGCCCCTGCGACATGCGTGGCCGTCCGACCGGCGGCCAGGTCCCGGCCACCGCGGAGATCTGCGATGCGGCCACCACCGCCCGCTACCGCGAGCTGATCGCCCGCAAGTACGGCCTGTCGGGCCGGCTGACGCTGCTCGGCAGCCGACTGCGCCGGGGCCGTGACGGCACCGTCGGTATCCGCGTCACTCCGGCCGACTGAACTCCCGTCGCCCGGACCGGTTCCGGGCGGGCGGTCAGGTCCAGGCGCGGTAGGGCTCGTCGACGAGCTGGAAGACCGGCTCGCCGCGCACCGGGTCCTCGGCCGTGGACAGCCGTACCCGGTCCCCGCTGTGGATGCCGATGGGCGGGCCCATGACCCGGCCGCGGACGACGAAGCCCTCGGCCATCTCGATCAGGGACACGTTCCGGGCAGCCGGCATATTGCGGTGCAGTGTCGTGGAGTGGCGGACCGTGCCGACGCCCACGCTGTGCTCCGTGCGCAGGTCGCTGCCCTGACAGACGGGGCACAACAGCCGGTGGTACATCGTGGTGCCGCACCAGGTGCACCGTTGGAAGGCCATGGCCTCCGCACTGTTCGCGCCGTGGGGTTCGAGCAGACCCGTCGTGGTGCCGGCTGCCTGCTGAGCCACGCTTCCTGAGTGGTGGTACACGCTGGTCGACTCCCTGCACTCGGCCGCCATCCCGCGTGCACGGTGCCCGGCACGCACGTGCTCGGTGTGTCGTGTGCCACCGTGCACAGCGACAGCGTATGGCACTCAGTGCCACTCGTAAAGGCACTCCGTATCCCTCCTTTGTGTTCACCGCGTTCCCGTGCTGTTTCGATACCTGCGGATCATTCATATGATCAGGTCGCTGTCGTCCCCCCGAGGAGCCCCGCATGGCGCCCGCCCGACCCCGTCCCCGCCTCCTGTATGTCACCGACCTGACGTATCCGGCCCGCGGGCGCCGCTACGGCGACGAGGACGTCCACCTCACCTCCCGGCTGCGCGCCGACTTCGACCTGGCGCTCTGTCATCCACGGGACGCCGCCGCGCTGCTGGACGGCTTCGACGCCGTGGTCGTCCGCAACAGCGGCCCGGTGCTGACGTACCCGGACGCCTACGAAGCCTTCCGCCGGCGGGCCACGGAGGCCGGGAAGCCGGTCTACAACCCGCTCACCGGCCGGGGCGACATGGCCGGCAAGCAGTACCTGCTCGAACTGAGCGCCGCCGGGCGGCCGGTGATCCCCACCGTCGACCGCGCCGAGGACCTGCAGCTGCTGCCCGCGGCGGACCGGTACGTGGTCAAACCCAGGCTCGGCGCCGACTCGGTGGGGCTGCGTGTCGTCGCCAGGGACGCCGTGCGGGAGTTCATCGACGGCAGCGTCCTGGTGCAGCCGCACATCGACTTCGCGTACGAGGTCTCCTTCTATTTCGTCGACCACGACATCCAGTACGCCCTGTACGCCCCGGACCCCGGCCGGCGCTGGCAACTGGAGCCGTACGAAGCCACCTCGCGCGACCTGGAGTTCGCCCGGAGCTTCGTCGACTGGAACACCCTCGACCACGGCATCCAGCGGGTCGACGCCTGCCGCGCCCCGGACGGCGAACTGCTGCTGGTCGAGTTGGAGGACCTGAACCCGTACTTGTCCCTCGACGCCCTGGACGCGGCGTCCCGGGAGTCCTTCGTGTCCGCCATGACGGCTTCCCTGCACCGTTTTCTGCGCGCCGTCGGCTGAACCTCCGCCGCTCTGGGCGCGTATCTCTTCCTGTGGGCGGCTCCGCCCTCGTGCACAGCGGAAGGAGAGCAGCGTGCCGACGCCGTCCGACCCCGGGCAGCCGCACGGCGGCCCGCCCCTCGAGCCCGTCCGCGTCCTGCGCCCGCGCCGCACGGACGCGCTCGCCGAACTGTTCAAGGAGTTCGAACGGGAGAAGTGCGAGGGCTACGAGTCCGTCACCCTGCCCCGGCCGGCGACCGGTCCGGAGGACGAGACACAGGAGTTCCCGTCGGTCGCCTCCGAACCGCCCGCCCGGCCGCCGACGACCGTGCCCGGCCCCGCGTACGAGAGCTTCACGCACCACAGTCCAGCACCCGGGCGCACGCCAGCCAACCGCCGTGCGCCGCAAGGCCCCTCGTACGGCAGCACTGTGCCCGGCCGGCCCTCGCACGCCCCCGCGCATCCGCCCACGCACAGCCCCGCGACGCGGCGGGCCGCCGTGGCGATCGCCGTGGCCGCGGCGGCGGTACTGGGTTTCGGTGGCGCGGTCCTGCTCCTGGGGCAGAACACCGACGACCGAGCCGTGCCGGATCCCCGCCCCTCCACGAGCCCGCCCGCCGCGCCGCCCGAGCGGGCCCCGGCCGCCCCCGGGTTCCTCGGCGAGGGCGACTCGGGCCCCGAGGTGGCCGAACTCCAGGAACGCCTCCTGCGTATCCCGGACGTCTACCGCGACGGCGCCACCAGTGGCCGCTATGACGCCACCCTGTCCGCGGCCGTCGCCCGGTTCCAGCTCTGGTACGGCGTCCAGGGTGACGAGACCGGCGTTTACGGCGACGACACCCGCCGCGCGCTGGAGTCCCGTACGGGGTGACGCCCGACCGGCGCGTCCCGCCCGGTCAGCGGCCCGATTCCACCAGGGCCCGCGTGACCGCGCGCACGCTGCGCGCGATGTGCTGCAACTGCATGACCTCGGCCGCGTACAGTTTGATCGTGTGCTCGATGACCCCTTCGTGCAGGCCGAGCCGGGGCAGGTCGGCCCGCGCCGTCTGCAGGGCGATGCGCGCCACTCGGATCTCGTGCTCGACCTGGATCTGGGCGTGCCGGGCCAGCAGGACGGGGTGCCGGATGAACGCGGGGTAGCTCGCGTAGCGCGCCGGTACCAGCTCGCGCAGCCACTTGGCCGCCGAGCGTTCCCAGTCGTAGCTGCCGGGTGCCTTGACCTGGCAGGGCCAGTCCGGACTGAGGCGCGTGGACGTCACGGTCATGATCATCGCTTCCGGGTGTGCGGCGTCGCTGGGGTGGACGACGGGTGGGGCGGCCCTGGTCCGGCGCGGCCGTCGGAGCGGGCAGGGGCCGGCGGGTTCGGGCGTTGGTACGGGCGTCCGGTCGGGGCCGGCGTCATCCGCTGCGAAGGTGTCTGGCTGCGCAGGGGCGGACCGTCGGCTTTCCGGGCGGAGCGGGTGATGACGTGGCGGGCAGGGATCGCGGTCCGGAGTGGACATGTCGTGATCTGCCAGCAGTATTTATATATGCCATGTGGTTTGCAAGGCGTATGAAAACATTCATGCGCGCTTTGAAGCGGAAGGTCCCCTTGACGACGCCGGTGAGGAGTGGGTGCGGCGCACACGTGGCACCGCCGACGCCGGGACCACGAGGTCCGCGCGGTGCCGGGTCCGCGCGACCAGTTCGGCGTTGGGCCCGTCCGAGCGCGCGACCCAGGCCACCGCCTCGTCCCGACGCTTGCCGAACTCCACGTGCCGGACCACCAGCCGCCGCACCCGCTCCTCCTCGTCCAGTTCGCAGAACCACACCTCGTCGAGCTGCGGTCGCACCCGCGCCCACGCACCGGTGTCCAGCAGCAGGTAGTTCCCCTCCGTCACCACCAGCCGAGCCGTCGGCGGCACCGGAACGGCCCCCGCGACGGGCTGCTCCAGCACCCGTTCAAAACCGGGCGCGTACACGACGTCCCCGTACGCCTCCTCGCGCAGCCGCCGCAACAGGGCCGCGTACCCGGCCGCGTCGAAGGTGTCCGGGGCGCCCTTGCGGTCCCGGCGGCCGAGCCGGTCCAGTTCGGCGTCGGCGAGGTGGAAGCCGTCCATCGGGACGTGCGCGACCCACGGCTCCCCGGCGCCGTTCAGTGCCCGCACCAACTCCCCGGCGAGCGTGGACTTCCCGGCCCCGGGGCTGCCCGCGATGCCGAGCACCGCGCGTCGGCCGTCCCGGCCGAGGGCTCGGGCGCGGTGGAGGAGATCGTCGAAGGTCGGCGCCACACGGGAGAGTGTGTCACTCCCGCCCGCCGCCCGGACGGCGCCGGCGGTCCCGCCGCCGTCCGTCTCTCACCGTGTGCTGTACGCCGTGACGCGGGACCATGTCCGGTATGACGGATCTGGGTCTGCCCGAGAACATCCTGGCCTGCCTCTTCGACCTCGACGGAGTCATCTCCAGGACCGCCGCAGTCCACGCGGCGGCCTGGAAGCAGGCGTTCGACGCCTTCCTGCGCGAGCGGGACGGGGCGGACTTCCGGCCGTTCAGCGACGCCGACTACGCCGAGTACGTGGACGGCCGTCCGCGGGCCGACGGCGTACGCACCTTCCTCGCCTCCCGCGGCGTCGGCCTCCCCAAGGGCACACCGGACGATCCGCCCGGCGCCGCGACCGTGCACGGGCTCGCCCGCCGCAAGAACGAGCTGTTCCTGGAAAGGATCCGCAGCGGCGGAGCGGAGGCCTACGGCGGCACACTGCGCTACATCGTGGCGGCCCGTGCCGACGGCCTGCGCACCGCCGTCGTCTCCGCCAGCGCCAACTGCCGGGACGTGCTGCGCGCCCTCGGTGCCGAGCACCTCTTCGACGCCCGCGTGGACGGTGTGGCCGCCGCCGAGCGCGGCCTTCCTGGCAAGCCGCGCCCCGACACCTTCCTCGCCGCCGCCCGGGATCTCGGCGTCCCGCCCGGTCGGGCCGCCGTGTTCGAGGACGCGCTGGCCGGCATGGACGCGGGCCGCGCCGGCCGCTTCGGGTACGTCGTAGGCGTGGACCGCGTCGGCCGGTCGGCCGCGCTCTACGCCCATGGCGCCGACCGGGTCGTGACGGACCTCGCCGAGCTCATCGGAGAACCCGGAGAACCGGGCGAGCGGTGACCGCAACCGTAGTCCCGCCTGCCCCTGCGCGCTCCGCGGGTTAATTTGTTTCTGTTTGCGCTCAAGTGACCGGCGGGAACGACGGCACACGGGACAAGGGACGGACGATGGCCGACGGCAAGGATGCCCTTCTCGCCGGAGGACGGCGACGCGCACGCGCACGCACGTCCTCGCCGGGCGCACCACGTGCCACGGGCGGCACCGCACCGCTCGCGGTCCTGGCCGCCGTCTTCACCGTCGCCCAACTCGTCCTCGTCCGTCCGGTGCTGGGACTCGGCTGGGACGAGATCGTCTACGTCAGCCAGGTCACCTCCCACCACCCGGCCGCCTTCTTCAGCGCCCCGCGCTCCCGGGGCGTCCCCCTCCTGGTGGCGCCCGTCGCCTCCTGGTCGGAGTCCACCGCACTGCTGCGCGTCTACCTCGCCCTCCTGTCCGGCCTGGGCCTGTACCTGGCGCTGCGCGCCTGGCGCGGCCTGTTCCCCACCCGGGTCCTGGTCACCGCCGGCGCCTTCTTCGCGTCCTTGTGGGTGACCCTCTTCTACGGCCCCCAGGCCATGCCCAACCAGTGGGTCGCGATCGGCGCCCTGATCGCCGTCGGCTGCTTCCTGCGGTACCACGCGGACCGCTCGGCGCGCGGGGCGCTGTGGGGCGTCGCGGCGGGAGCCGCGCTGATGACGCTGATGAGACCCACCGACGCCGTATGGGTGACGATCCCCCTGCTGATCCTCGCCCTGGCAGGCCGGCACGTCCGTCTTCTGATCGCCCTCGCGACGGGCCTCGCGGTGGGCGCGGCCGAGTGGGTGGCCGAGGCCTACGCCTGGTACGGCGGCCCGGGGGAGCGGCTGGCCGAGGCCTCCCGCATCCAGGGCGGGCTCGGCCTGCAGATCGCCGTCGACGACCAACTGCGCAGCCTGGGCGGGCGAGGTCTGTGCCGTCCGTGCACGGGGACGATGCCCCATCCGGTGATCACCCTCTGGTGGTTCGCCCTGCCGCTCCTGGCCGTCCTCGCGCTGGTCGTCGCTGTACGGGCCCGGCGCGCCCTGCGCACCGGGCTGCCGCTGGCCTGCGCCGCCACGGCAGCCCTCCCGTACCTCTTCATGATCGGGTACGCGGCACCCCGCTTCCTCCAGCCCGCCTACGCCCTGCTCGCGATCCCCGTCGCCGACGCGCTGTGGCACCTGGTCAGGACACCGGCCGGGACGTGGCGGCCGGTCGTGACGTCACTGGTCGCGCTCGCGCTGGTCGGCCATCTGGCCGTGCAGCTGGCCGTCCTGATGCACACCGTGGACCGCAACACCGACAGCCGCCGGGACTGGGCCCGCACCGCCGGCGAACTGCACCGGCTCGGCATCCGCCCGCCCTGCCTGATCACCGGTCACGAAGCCATCCCCGTGGCCTACTACACCGGCTGCTCCTCCGGCGGGACGGGCGGGAACAACGAGAACACCACAGTGGCGGAGATACTGAGCACCGCGGACCGTGTCCCCGTCGCCGTGCTCACCGGCCCCGGCGGAACCCCGCCCGGCTATGCCCGCGCCTGGTCCACGCACACGATCAGCGACCTCCAGGTCAGGATCGCGCCGACGCCGGGGCAGGACGCCCCGAGGGGCGCGGCCGCGGACGGGCCGGAGTGAGGGCGGGGGAACGGGAAGAGCCGGGCAAGGGCCGGGATCAGGGTCAGGGGAGGAGCTTGTCCAGTGCGGCGGGCCCCTCCTCCGCCAGCTTGCGCTTGGCCCATTCGAGATTCTGCGGGGTGAGATCCTTGCCGGAGGCAAGGACGAGATCCTCCGGCGACACATCGGTGCCGGTACGGGCGTGGAGCAGGCCGTCCGGGGTGGTGCGTTCCTCGGGCGGCCGGGACTCCTCGGGCTGGGTCGTCGACATCTCTGACTCCTCGGGTCCGGATGGCTGTAGCGGCCCCGGTGCGGTCACCGGGTCCGGTATCACCATTCAACGCGGGAGCCCGAAGTGCATCCGGAACACGGGGGGCGCCGCTTGGAAGGGGCCGCTCCTCAGGTGCAGGAGTACCTTCCCCGGCCCGCGGGAAACCTGCCCGCTGCGGCAGGGCGACGCTCGCGGGGGCGCCGGCGCCACATCCCACCGTTCCGGAGTCCTCGACGGTGTCCCTCCCCGCCCGCGGCACACCGCGGGCGGGGAGGGACACCGTTCGTCTTCCGGCCCTTCAGGGCTTCTGGACAGGCTTCAGAAGGGCGACAGCGTCAGGCGCACGCCCGTGGGGGCCGTGTCCTGGATGTACGAGGCGAAGTCGGCGACGTCGTCGAAGGCGAAGCCGTACGCCTTGCCGTCCTCCGTGGCCGTGTGCACGGCCCTGGAGTAGTGGTTGGTGAGCGCGGTCCGGTAGAAGGCCGAGGTGTTGGTGGTCGGCTGGTCGGGGTGGCTGAGCAGCGTCGAACGGTTGAAGCCGGCGCCGAGCACGGCGGCGACCGGGCCGGTCGTGCCGTCGTTGGGGGCGGCGAGTGCCCCGTCGCAGAAGAGGATGTCCCGGGTGGACGGCCTGCCGAAGGAGACCTGGGCGGGCCCGCCGAAGGTGAACCGGTCGCCGCGCACCCGGCCGGTGAACGTACCGGCGTTGGTGGTGACCCTGAGATCCCGTCCGGTGTAGGTGCTCCACACCTCGTCGATGTACGGAGCGAGGTAGTCCCCGGCGAACAGACCCGCGTCCAGACCGTGTCCCGGAGCGATGATCCGGGTGTCGTCCACGACGAGCCGCGAGAACGCCTCCACCTGCTTGAGCGCGGCGAACACGGCCCCGCGGCCCCCGTTCCGGAACACGCCCGTGGACTGGTCCCTGGAGCCGGTGAGCCGGATGTTCATCGGCACGCTGAACATGTCGACCATCGTGGTGTTGCAGAACATGCCGGCGGAGTTGTGGGTGAACTCCGCGCAGTCGTGCAGCACACGGTAGTTGGGGTCCGAGGTGACCCAGCCGGCCGGGTACTGCAGCGCCGCGTTGCCGTTGCCGTCCGTGACGGCCCTGAACTTGAGTTTCTGGCCGAGGGCGACATAGATGCGGCCGGACATGTACGGCAGGGACAGCCGGGTCTCGCCGCTGCCGGCCAGGCTGATCGCGTAGTCGGTGAAGCCGTCGGCACCGTTGTCCGACAGGGCGATCGGGGCCAGGGTGCCGTCCGGGGTGACCCGTACCTGACGGCCGTCCTGGTTGCCCACGATGTAGAGGTGCACGTTCGCGTTGCCGAAGGAACCGCTGTTGTTGACGATCGTCAGCGGGAGGGTGCCGGCGGCGGCCGCGGTGGGCCGCATGTCGGGGGAAGTCTCCGCGAGGGCGTGGGGGGCGAGCGCGGCGGCGGCGGGCACGGCCATGGCGGCCCCACCGAGGGCGAAGAGAACCTTCCGGCGGCCGAGGGAGCGCTGGTGACGAGGAGTCATGTGGGGGGTCTCCTGAGGTGATCGAGCTGTTCGTGATGAGCGGTACCTGACAAAGTGCCGACCGGGTGCGGGGTCGGGACCCCGAGCGTTCCCCGTGGTGATGAGAGCGCTCTCACGCCGTACGTCGGTGTCGGCACGTGGCTCTGATGGTACGGACCGGAACCACCCCCGCCAATGGGTCCGACTTGTCCCTCGGCCCGCCCCGAACAGCACTTACTTGAAGTGCGTGCGAGAACCCCACACATGCTTGATTGCTTCTTAAGGGTCGCTTGAGTCAGGTCGGGCGGAGGGGGGCGGAGTGTGCGGAGAGCGCTCCATCCCGTGGTCGGCCGACGGCGGCCCGGGTCCGGGGCGTGGGACCCGGCTCCGGAGGTGACCGGCTCGCATGCGATTCAGAGCCGTACCTGCTGAATGCGTTCGCATTCTTCTATTGGATTTCCCGCCGTACGGAGACCAGGCTGGAACCGCTTGTCAGACGCAGCGAGACGACATCCGGAAGAGGTCACGCGTACATGCACACCCGCCGTATCGGTGATGTCGAGGTCAGCGCGATCGGACTGGGCGCAATGCCCCTGTCGATCGAGGGGCGGCCGGACGAGGCGCGCTCCCTGGCCACCGTCCACGCCGCGCTGGACGTCGGCGTCACCTTGATCGACACCGCGGACGCCTACCACCGGGACGCCGGCGAGGTCGGCCACAACGAGACCCTGATCGCCAAGGCCCTCGCCTCCCGCGATCGGGGTGGCGACGTCCTGGTCGCCACAAAGGGCGGCCATCTGCGCCCCGGCGACGGCAGTTGGACGATGGACGGCAGCCCCCGGCATCTCAAGGAGGCCTGCGAGGCGTCCCTGTGCCGGCTCGGGGTGGAGGCCATCGGGCTCTACCAGTTCCACCGGCCCGACCCCCGAATCCCGTACGCCGAGTCCATCGGCGCCGTCCGTGACCTGCTGGACGAGGGCAAGATCCGCATGGCCGGGATCTCCAACGCCGATCCGGAGCGGATCCGGCAGGCCCGGGACATCCTCGGCGGCCGGCTCGTCTCCGTGCAGAACCAGTTCTCGCCGGGCTTCCGCTCCAGCGCGCCCGAGCTGGGGCTGTGCGCCGAACTCGGCGTCGCGTTCCTGCCCTGGAGCCCCTTCGGCGGTATTACCCGCGCCGGTGACCTGGGCTCGACGTACGCCCCGTTCGCGCGCGTCGCGCAGGCGCGCGGAGTGAGTCCGTACCAGGTGTGTCTGGCGTGGATGCTCGCCAAGTCGCCGGTGGTCGTGCCGATCCCGGGGGCGAGCCGGCCGGAGTCCGTCCGCGACTCGGTCCGCGCCGCAGACCTGGTGCTGAGTGCCGAGGAGATCGCGGAGCTGGACGCCGCCTGAGAGATCTCAGGCCATGGAGGCCGGTGCGGTCACGCACACGGGTCTGGTGTACTCCTGCCCGGTAAGGGGGAAAGCGCTTTCCGGGGAGTGGGGGGAGAGTGTTCGCCGTACCGCCGCAACCGGGCTGCACCTGCCGTACCCGGCTTCAGGGGAGGACCACCGCCGATGGCTTCGTCGCCGGCAAGACCACTCGACCACCGCTACCGGGGCGAGCACCCGGTCCGCACCCTCGCCTATCTCCTCCGCGCCGACCGTGGCCGGCTCGCCGCCGCGGCCGGTGTCTTCACGGTCAAGCACAGTCCCATCTGGCTGCTGCCGCTGATCACCGCATCCATCATCGACACCGTGGTGCAGCACCGGTCGATCTCGCAGCTCTGGACCAGCACCGGCGTCATCATGTTCATCCTGCTGGTCAACTATCCGCTGCACCTGCTCTACGTGCGCCTCCTGTACGGCAGCGTCCGCCGCATGGGCACCGCCCTGCGCTCCGCCCTGTGCACGCGGATGCAGCAGCTCTCCATCGGTTACCACTCCCGCGTGAGCGCCGGTGTGCTCCAGGCCAAGGTCGTGCGGGACGTGGAGACCGTCGAACAGATGGTGCAGCAGACCGCGGAGATGGGGCTCGGCGCGATCACCGTACTCATCGGCGGATTGGTCATCATCGCCCTCCGCACGCCCGAGTTCCTGCCCGTCTTCCTGGTCGTCGTGCCCACCGCCGCTCTGCTCGTGGCCCGGCTGCGGTCCCGGCTGCGGACCCACAACGAGCACTTCCGGCACGAGGTGGAGACCCTGTCGTCCCGGGTGACGGAGATGACCCGGCTCATCCCGGTCACCCGCGCCCACGGGCTGGAGGGCAAGGCCCTGCGCCGGATGGACGGCACCCTGAACCGGCTGCTCACCTCCGGGATGCGCCTGGACCTGGTCAACGGCCGGTTCGGCTCGCTGGCCTGGGTGGTGCTCAACATGGTGGGCGTCCTCGTGCTGGCCGGCGCGGCGCTGATCTCGTACTACGACGTCTGGGGCGTCACCGCCGGCGACGTCGTGATGCTGAGCGCCTTCCTGACCACACTCACCAACTCCACGACGACACTGGCGGGCCTGGCCCCGGTCATCACCAAGGGCCTCGAGTCCGTGCGCTCGGTCGGCGAGGTTCTCCAGGCTCCCGAACTGGAGGACAACGAGGGAAAAGCAGAGGTCACCGCCCTGCGCGGCGCGGTCACGTTCGAGGGCGTGGACCACGCCTACGAGCGGGACGAGCGCCCTGCCGTACGCGACTTCACCCTCGATGTCGCCCCGGGCGAGACCGTCGCCTTCGTGGGCGCCTCGGGCGCGGGCAAGTCCACCGTGCTCAACCTCGTCATCGGTTTCATCCGCCCGACCTCGGGCCGCCTGCTCCTCGACGGCGCCGACATGAACGGCCTCGACCTGCGCACCTACCGGCGCTTCCTGTCGGTCGTGCCCCAGGAGTCGATCCTCTTCGACGGCACGATCAGGGAGAACGTCGCCTACGGCATGGACGACGCCGACGAGGAGTCGGTGCGGTCCGCGCTGCGCGACGCCAACGCGCTGGAGTTCGTCGACCGGCTGCCCCAGGGCCTCGACACCCTCGTCGGGGAGCGCGGTGCACGCCTGTCCGGCGGACAGCGCCAGCGCCTCGCCATCGCCCGCGCCCTGATCAGGGACCCCAAGGTGCTCGTCCTCGACGAGGCGACCTCGGCGCTGGACACCCGCTCCGAGGCGCTGGTCCAGGAGGCGCTCGCCCGGCTGCTGCACGGGCGGACCACCTTCGTCGTGGCGCACCGGCTGTCCACCGTGCGCGGTGCCGACCGGATCGTGGTGATGGCGGACGGCCGGATCCAGGAGATCGGCACCCACGAGGAACTGCTGCGCCGGGGAGGGGCGTACACCGCGCTGCACAGTGGGCAGGCGGCCTGACGGGCAGCCAGGTCACGTCCGGTGTCCCTCCATTCAGTCCATGGGGGCCGGTCTGCCGGATGGGGTGACTACTTCCGTGCGATGCGGGTAGGCGCAGCCACACACCCAGAGAGAGGCGCCTTCGTGCTGCTACCGGATCCGAAGACCGTCAGACGGCTGCTGACGCGTTACGCGACGCTGCGGATCGCGCAGGCGGAGCGGCACTCGCCCGTCGCGGCGCGCGAGCTGGAGGACATCACGTACACGCTCTGCGTGATGACGGGAACGGCCGGCATCCGTGAAGCCGTCACCCGCGCGGACTCGCTGCTCGCCCAGGAGTGGACCGCGGCCGACGGCCGGACCACGGCCCCGGGCCCGGACGGCGAGAACGGCCGCTGCCTGACCGTGTGACCGGCGGCTACGAGCCGGTGCCCGCGGCGGGCCGCCGGCCGCGCGCCGCGCCGCCCCCGCCGGGGGTGACGGGCCCGTCGCGGCGGCGGTGACCACCGTCGAGGTGCTGCACCGCATCTGCAGGGTCTACTCCCGCATCGGCGTCGCGGTACCCGTGCTCGGGCTGGCCACCGCGCTCGCCATGGGTGTTCTGGGCGACGGCTGGCTCGTCACCTCCATCGCGCTCACGGCGGCGGCCGCGGCCGTCCTGATCGCCTTCGTACTGCCCCGTCAGGACGAACTCGTCGAGCAGCCGGCCCGGCACCGGTCCGTCGACCGGCGGGCGACAGCGCGACTGGCCATGTTCACCGGCGTGTTCAACCTGCTGTGGGCGACGGTCACGGTCCTCATGATCGTCCGCCCCGGTTCGACCACGGGCGCCTGACGGATCCGGCACCAGCGCGGGCGTCCCGCCCCGGGGCGCGGGGAATATCCCTCGTGTGCCGGTCTGCGTCAAGTCGTACGGGTGAATTCCCCCTGAATGATGTCCGGGCGCCTACACTCATCAGTCGCGTCCCCGTCCCGGGGCCGACGGAGCAGAGAGGCGCGTTGCAGGGTGTTCAAGGAATCCCCCATCTACGACCGACTCATCACGGAGCGCGGTGATGTGCCCGCACAGGTCCGCAGCGAGGCCGAACGAGTGAACAGGGAACTGGAGCTGGTCATGGGTCCCCTGCAGTCCCCCGGGCGCTCCCAGGGCGGCCTCGACCGGCAGCAGTCCCCGGGCAACGGCTGGCAGCGCACCGCCCTTCTGCCCGGCCCCAGGCCACACTGATCCGGGTACCGAACCGGAGGACGGGCCCGTACCACCATGCCCCCGCGTGGTGACGGGCCCCTCAGCATGTCGTGGTGGGGGGCCCGTCGGCCTCCACCGTCTCCTCGGGAACGGGCCGCGCCAGCCACTCGGCGACGGTACGCGCGATCGGCTGCCCCGTTTCCACCTCCACGAACCCGAACTGCCCCGACTGGTTGCACTCCAGGAACCACCACGTCCCGTCGGCGTCCTCGACGAAGTCGAAGGCCCCGTAGGCCAGTTCAGCCTTGCGCAGATAGGTGCGGACGGAGTCGGCGATACGCGGCAGTACGTCGACCGGCTCCCAGGGTGCCCCGGGCGGCGCGAAACGCACATCCACCTCCGCCGGTTCGGCGCCGGGGTCCGCGGCCTTGCGGGCGGCCAGCAGTCGCTCGCCCACGGCGGTGAGCCGGATGTCGGCGCGCTTCGCGATCCGCCGCTGGAGCAGTGTCGGTCCGAACGCCACGGCGGCGAAGTCGGTGTCCGGAGCCACCCTGCTGGTCGGCACGGCCCGCGGGGGATCCTGCGGATGCGATCCGGAAACCGGCTTGACCACCAGATCCGGGAACCGCTCCGCGAACTCCCGGGCGGCGCGCGGGAAGGTCGTGATCGCCGTGGCCGGCACGGGCAGGCCGCAGTGCTGCGCCAGCCGGAGCTGCCACGGCTTGTGGCGTGCCTGCCGGGCCGCGTCCGGATGGTTCATCCAGCGGGCGTCCGAGCCGCGCAGCATCCCGTAGAGAGCTTGAGCGGCCTCCTCGGTCAGCCAGGGCGACGGCTGGGCCGCCCGCCCGGCCGGGGTACCCGGCCTGCGCACCCACACGGACCGCAGTCCGCCGATGCTCACCAGCCGCCCCCCGGCGGAGAGATGGCCGCGAAAGCGGCCGTGGACGTATTCACCCGAGAGCGAGACACCGGCAGTCAGATCGGCAGGGTCGAGGCGTACCACCGGAACCCCGGAGCCGTGCAGGTGCACGACCACCATGTCGGCGGTCACATCCTCCTCGCAGGTGAGGATCAGTACGGTCATCGTCTGCGACTCACGGTCAGTCGTCGAAGTGGGTCTTGGAGCCCGCCGTGGACGTCGTGGTGCCCACCTCTCGCAACAGTGCGTGATCGCAGGCCGCCACTCGTCCGTCGGCGAGGACGTTCAACTGCAGTCCGGAGTCGTACACATACGGAGTGGTTACGACCAACTCCCGTGCCGGACGTGCGTAGTTGAGCGCGAACGGTTGCATCGTCTCTCCCTCGTCGGTGCTGCGCCGACCAGGCGACGGCCCGCTGTGCACCGCTGCCTGGTCCGCCGACTTGTTTTGGCTTCCAGAGACTTATACGAATCGAACGGGTGGTTGGTTTCCTCACGGAGCGTAGTCATTGGCGGGTTCACGATCCGGTCGCCGGGACGTCGTTCCGGGTGAACCCGCGCCGAGGGATCCGCGCATGGAGCGCAGCGCGAGCAGCAGCACGCCGATGTCGTCCAGATAGACCGGGTCGGGCAGCAGGTCGGTCGGCAGGACGAGGTAGAGGACCGCGCCCCAGAACACCCAGCGCGGGCCCGTGGGCAGGCCGGCGCGCCGCAGCTCGCGCCGGGTGCGGACCAGTCGCACCATGACGGCCACGGCGCAGGCCAGCACGGCGGCCGCGGCGACGGCGGCCACGACGAGTACCACGGTGGTTGTGTCCACGGGCTGTCCTCCTCAGGGTGCGGCGGGAGATCGGTCTCCCTGTCTGGATGCCCGGGAACGGCTCCGGTATGACACCCGCGGGAGTCGGCTGAGTGGCGCAGGTCATACCGGTGGCCCAGCCGAGTGGCCGTGCCGGGCGGGGGCGCTTAGTAATGGTGCACGTAACGTCGCTCGTCGTACGTCCGGGGACGGGGAGCGGCCTGAGTCTTCCTTCATGGAGCCGAGCATGACCACCTGCTCATCGACACCCCCGTCGAACACCTCGAGTCCCTCGAGCGACTCGACCGTCTCGACCGTCTCGACTGCCTCCGGGATACCCGGAGGGACGGACGTGGTCCTCGCGCCGGAGCCGCCACCGACGCCCCTTCCGACCGCCGGGACGGTCTACGGCACCGGCGGACTACGCCTGGACGTGGACCCGGCGGAGCCCCTACGCCCCGACGCGGGGCAGGATCGACAGCAGTACGGCGATCCTGTGGGCAACCTGGTGTACGCGGCGGTGTCGGACCGCCCCCCGGACGAGGTCGCCGACCTCATCACGTCACTGGCCCGTTCACCCGAACACACCCGGGCCGTGGTCGACGCCCTGCGCGCCATCGGGGTGAGCCGCCCCGTCGAGGACGTGGCCCGTCTGGTCGCCCTGCTGACCCGGCCGCCCCGCGACGCCGACAGCGCGGACGAGGCGATCCGGGCCGCGGCGGCGCACCGCCCGGTGGAGGACGTGTCCCGGCTGGTGACGCTGCTGCACAGCGAGCAGCTGGCACCCCACTGCCGTGAGGAGGCGCTGCGGGCCGCCGCCTCCGGCCGCTCCGTCGAGGAACTGATCGAGCTGATAGACCGTCTGGCCGCGCAGCCCCCACCGGATCACCTCGACCGTCCCGCGCCCGAACCGTCCTGGTACGAGGACGAGCGCGGGGACCGGACCGGTGACGCGTACGGAACCCGGAAAGGGGCCGGCGACACCGGCGGGAACCGGGACCGGCGCCGGGAAGAGCGCGGGGGCGTGCGGGACGACGAGCGCCGTGGGAGACCGGAGGCGGGTTTCCCGCCCCTGTACCGCGGCGCCCGGGGCGCGGCGGCCCTGCACTCGAGGCGGCGGATCCGGCACCCCCGCCGGGTACACGCGCAGCTCGTCCGGTCCATGACCTGGTCGAGCTGGTCCGCCGCGGTGGCCCTCGCCGTGTGCGCGGTGGTCCACTTCCCGCTCCGGGGTGACGGTTTTTCCCTGGTCCCGCACGCCCTCGCGGTCGGTCTGCCGGTGCTCTGCACGACGCTGGCCCTGTTCCTGGTCGTACGCCCCGGCGTGCTCGTACTGGCGGCGGCGGTCGTGCTGCCGGCCGTCCTGGCCGGGGCCCACGCCTACGGCGGCACCTTCCCGTCCGCCGCCCTGTCCCGGGCCGTCGGCCTCGGACTCGCCCCGCAGTGGCTCGCCGGCGCGGCGGCCGTCGTCGCCGCGCTCCTGGCGCTGACGGCCCTGATCGTCCGGGTGGCGTCCCCGTTCCCCGGCAGACACTGGGCGGTGTGGCCGGCGCCCGGCACATCCCGGACGCCGGACTGACCGCCGTACGGCCCGGACGGCGTGTCGCCCCGACGGAGGCCGGCCCTCCCCTGTCCGGCGCGATCCGCCGGACAGACCGTCCTACGGGCCGGAAGGCGTCGACCGCGCGTCGGCGGCGGGCAGGGCCTGGCGCTCCTCCCCGACGGGCGACGGACGGCGTGCCCTGGGGCCGAACCTCAGGCGCTCGAACGTGCGGGTCAGCTGCTGCATCGGAGACGGGGCCCGCGTGCCGGGCGGCAGGGCCCGGATGCCCGAGGCCTCGGCGGCCTCCCGGTACGCGGCCAGCGCCTCGTGGGCGCTCTCGGCGGCCTCCCGGTACAGGTCGCGGGACGTGGTCATGGCCTCCAGCGCGTCGGCGTACAGGGAGACCAGCCGGCGCTCGCGGGCGAGTTCCTCCTCCAGGTTCAGCAGACGCCAGTCCTCCCGCAGCGCGGTCAGCGCCGCCTCGGCCCCGACCGGCAGCGGACGAGGCAGGGCCGCGAACCGGGTCACCGCGTCGACGAGGTCGGCCGGCCGGGTGCCGTCCAGGAAGACCGCGCGCACCGAGAACTCCCCGGCGTCGTAGCCGTCCGGGACCGGGCTGCCGGGCAGGACCACCGCACCGCCGCGCGGCACCTCGACGCCACAGTCGCGCAGCGCCCAGTTCACGACCCGCAGCTGGTGAGGTGCGGCCCGGTGCTCCACCACACGGTGCCGCAGGCCCGGCGGCAGCCAGCGCGCGAGCGGCACCCGGCCGCGGTCGTCGGTGGTCATCGCCTCGTGGACGACGACGTGGATGTTCCACCCGTTCCCGTTCGCGCTTCGTGCGCAGTCGCGCATCAGCCGCCGTACGGCCTTGTCGTCCTCGGGGAGCGGACTGATCTCTCCCAGCCGCAGTCCTGTGGCCGCGTCGTGATTCCAGCCCATGTCCGGTTCGTCCATGGGCCAGAACATGCCGGTGGGGGACGGCCACATGTGGTCCCACGGCTGTTCGGCCTCGGCGACCAGGACCCAGGGCTGGCCTCCGTGGGCATCGGGTCCGACACCCAGCCGGGCGCGCACGGTCACCGCGCCGGCGACCCGGACACGGGCCTGGAACACCAGGTCCGGCGCGTCGTGCCGCGGCTCCGGCCCTGTCTCGGGCGGCTCTTCGGGCAGTTCCAGGAAGGAGTCGACGTCCCCGCTGGCCTCCAGCCGGTGCAGGGTGCGCCGGAGGACGTCATGTGCGGAGGTCCCGGAGTACCGGCCGGCGGTCAGCCAGACGGAGGGCGGGATCATGGGGCGGGCTGTGCGTGAGGTAGGCATGGGTCCAGGGGTGAACGGGGGCACGTGCTTCCTGCCATTGTCATCGCTGTCGGACGGCGGGACCGACGCGGGTTGATCACCGAGCGGTGCTTCTCGTTCTCGCTACCCGTGGGGCGGGGCCCTCATGTGTCACGTGTCACCCCCGTACGTGTCATCCCCATGTGTCATGCGCGCATGTGTGTGCCGCGTACGGGGGTGTGCGGGGCGCACACATGGTGGAGGGCCGTCACTCGTGGTCGCGACGGTACCCGGTCACCACCATGGGTCCCCGCGAGCAGGGCAGGCCCACCATCCGTAGCGGGGAAGGCCCTGCCCGCGCCCTGCCGCTCAGGAGACTCCCTCCCGGCGGTCGTGCCGGACCTCAAAAAGCGCCGACGCTACCAGCCCCGAGGGGGTCATGTCGCATATTCCAAGGGAAAAAACCAAAGCCCACACCTCGGTCGAGTACGCAGCGTAGCTTCGACGTCACGTTCGCGGTACAGCCGTGCGATGGAGGGGGATCCGGCGTGCCCGGAATCGATGAGAGCCTACTGGAAGCCATGCGACTGCCCGGCGCGCGAGGAGCACTGGTGGTCGACTGGATCAGTGGACTCGCGCTCGGCGTGGTGGGCGAGACACCGGGCGACGACCCGGAGGCCACGGCGGCGGAGACCGCCGAACTGGCCCGTCTCGCCATGGAGAGCGGCACACTCGCACCGGCCGACGGCGCGCCGTCCGTTCTGTCCGGCAAGGAACCGCCCGTCCAGGACCTGATCCTCACCACCGTCGACGCGTACCACCTGCTCCGGTTCGTGATCACGACCTTCGACAGCACCGTGTTCCTGTACCTGTGGCTCGACCGCGGCGAAGGCAACCTGGCCCTGGCCCGCATCCGGCTGGCCGAGATGGCGGACCGGCTGGTGCTCGGATGACCACCGCGGCAGCCACCGACGGATCGGCGCCCGCCATGCTGGGCAGTCTCGCGGCCGACCGCGCCACCGGAGCCCTCTCCACCGAGTCCGGGGTCTTCTACCTGGCGGCGGGGCACGTCGTCCACGTCGAATCCGCTTACAGTCCCGACCTCGGCGATCTGCTCACCCGCAGCGGCGCGCTCCCCGCCGACGGCTGGTGGGAGGCGGTTGAGCGGGCCGGTGCCCGCCACCGCGTCGGCCGTCAGCTCGTGGACAGCGGTCGGCTCACCGCCGGCGCGCTGGAGTTGTGCCACCTGGGCGCGCTCTTCGACGCCGCGTACTTCGCGCTCGCCCAGGACACCGCCGCGCTCCGCTTCAGACCCGAGGCCGCCCACTGGTTCGGCACGGTCCGCCCCGTCCCGGTGGCCGGCGTGCTGCGCGAGTCACGGCGCCGCCGTGACCTGCTGGACCGCATCTGGCCCGACCCCGCCGTCGACACCGCCCCGCTCACCCGCGTACCCGGTGCCGACCCGGCGGACCTGCCGCCCCGCCGCGGCCGGACACTCGCCCGGGTCGACGGCACCAGCACCGCCGCGCAGATCGCCTCGGCCCTCGCGTGCCGCACCTTCCACACCCTCGTCGAGCTGCGCCGCCTGGCCGCAGACGGACTGATCACCCCCGCACCGCCCCCGCCCGTCGCCTCCGTCCGCCCGGGCACCGGTGCATCCGGCGATGCGTGGGACGAGCCCGACACGGCACTGCTGCGACGGCTCCTGGACGCCTTGGAGGCCCTGTGATCCGCGCGCGTCGACAGCGTGCCGAAAGGAGACTGCTCATGGCCGTCGAGACCGACGTGCTGGACGAACTGCGTCGGCTCCGTACCCGGATCCCCCGGCTGGCGGGGTCGCTCGCGGCCACCGTCGACGGACTCGTCCTCGCCCACGATGTGCCCGACACCGAGCCGGAGGGCCTGGCCGCGCTCACCGCCGCCGCGCTCGGGGTCGCGTACCGGATGACGGATGCCGCCGCCCGCGGCGAGTTCCGCGAACTGCTGGTGCGCGGCACCCGGGGATACGTGGCGACCTACGCCGCCGGAAGCACCGCGGTGCTCACCCTGCTCGCCGACGACCGGGTCAACGTGGGCCGGCTGCATCTGGAGGGCCGGCGCAGCGGTGCACGGATCGCGGATCTGATCGACACCCGTGTCGGTCCGGGCGGGGGCAGACACGCGGAGCGCGCGGCGCTCGACGCGCACGCCCCGCCCTCCCCGGACGCCGACCGCCGGATCGGCACCCTGCCGGTGCGCACCCCGCAGCGGCCGGCACACCAGCCCCGGCCCCAGCCCGGCGGCTGAATCCCGACTTTTCCCCTCGGCCGGCCCCCGTGACACGACCTGGCGGCCGACCGGAACAACCATCACGACCGAAAGGACACCTCTCATGGCCAACACCGAGACCTCGCTCAAGGACTGCCTCAGCTCCATCGACGGCGCCACGGCCGCCGCGCTCGTCGACTACACCAGTGGCATGGCGCTCGGCACGATCGGCGGCGGCAAGGACTTCAACCTGGAGGTCGCCGCCGCGGGCAACACCGACGTCGTGCGCTCGAAACTGCGCACGATGGAACTTCTGGGGCTGAAGGAGGAGATCGACGACATCCTCATCACCCTGGGCAGCCAGTACCACCTGATCCGCCCGATCAAGGGGCGCGGCGGCAACGGGCTGTTCCTGTACCTGGTGCTGGACAGCGCCCGCTCCAACCTGGCGATGGCCCGCCACCAGCTGCGCCGGATCGAGAACGATCTGGAGGTCTGAGACAGGACCGT
>NZ_JBHSOA010000003.1:164528-179063 GCF_042655885.1 Streptomyces chlorus | reverse complement strand
GGGTGTGGGCCGCGACGGGTGTGGGCCCTTCCCACGTAGTGCGCGAAGGGCCCACACCCGTCGTACGGTGCGGTCAGGCCGCTTCGGGGAGCCACAGATCGGGGCCGAAGACCTCGTAGCTGATCTGCCGGGCGGGGACGCCCGCGCCCAGGAGCCGGCCGCGCGCCGTACGCATGAACGGCAGCGGGCCGCACAGATACACCGACGCGTCCGCCGGGACGTCGATCCCGGTGAGGTCCATCAGGCCGCTGCGCGCCTCGGGCTCCTCGGCGTCCGGCCGTTCGTACCAGAAGACCGCGCGGGCGTCCGGCAGTTGCTCCACCAGTGCCCGTACCTCGGCGCGCAGGGCGTGCTCCTCGGGCGAGGTGTCGGCGTGCAGCACCAGGACCCGGCGTGCCGAACCCGTCGCCGCGAGCCGGGCGAGCATGCCCACCATGGGCGTGCAGCCGATCCCGGCCGAGACCAGCACCAGCGGGGTGTCCGCCTCGTCGAGGGCCACGTCGCCGGCCGGCACGGACAGGGCGAGCTCGTCACCGGCGCGGGTGTGCGCGTGGAGCAGGTTGGAGACCTCGCCGTCCGGTGTCCTTGCGTCCCCGGCGACCCGCTTGACGGTGATGCGGCGGAGAGCGCCGCCGGGGTCCGAGGACAGGCTGTACTGGCGCAGCTGGTGCACCCCGTCGGGCATCCGCAGCCGTACGCTCACGTACTGCCCGGCCCGTGCGCGCGGTGCCGGTCCGCCGTCGGCCGGGCGCAGCACGAACGACACGACGTCGGCGGTCTCCTCGCGCCGTTCGACGACCGTCCACCGCTGCCAGATCTCACCCGGCGCGACCTCCGCCTCCTGGTAAAGGCGAGCCTCCTGTCCGATGAGGGCGCCTGCCATCAGCCAGTACACCTCGTCCCAGGCCGCGGCCACCTCGGGGGTGACGGCGTCGCCGAGGACCTCCGCCATCGCGCCGAACAGGTACTTGTGCACGATCGTGTACTGGTCGTCGGTGACCCCGACCGCGATGTGTTTGTGCGCGATCCGTGCCAGCAGGGCGTCCGGCCGGGTGTCCGGGTCGGCGAGCAGTGTCTGCGCGAAACCGGCGATGGAACCGGCCAGCGCCCGGCGCTGGGCCCCGCTGGCCTGATTGCCCCGGTTGAACATGCCGTCCAGGAGTTCGGGGCGGTCGCGGAACATCGCACCGTAGAAACGTGCGGTGATCTCGTCGAGCGCTCCGGCCACGGCGGGAAGGGTGGCCCGGACCACTGCGGTGGATTCTTCGGACAGCATGAGGTCTCCCAACGACATGACGAAGTGCGGGATGTGGGCCGCCGTTCCGGACCGGCGGCACCTTCTGTATAGCAATCCGACGAGCCTGTTTCCGGCGGTAACCACTGCCCGTGGGGTGCTGCGGGCCCATCGGCCCGGCAGGAGAGGACCTTCGGTCCCGGGCGGAGCCCCGGCAATGGGGCCGGTCGGCCCGGCCCCGGGACGCATGGCACGTTGTTCAGGGGCGGGGGCCTTTGCACACCGTGGGGCGGGCGGCGGCCGCGCCGAGCTCCGCCGGCAGGCGGGGGAGGAGTTCGAACACGCCGGTGAGCCGGGTGTGGTGGAGGACCCGCAGCAGACCGGGGCTGCGCGTGATCAGCCGCAGCCGCCCACCACGGGACAGGACCCGCCGGCGCGCACGGCACAGCGCACGCAGGCCCGAGCAGTCGATGAACGACACGGCGCGCAGATCGAGCACCAGGTCGGGAAAGGCGCCGGCGGTCAGTGCGTCCAGGCGCTGCGACAGGGCCGGCGCGGTGAGCAGGTCGAGTTCACCCCGGGGGGCGACGACCGTCGTTCCGGCGAGCATCCGCCGGGTCGGCTCCGCCGCGTGCCTGCCATGATTTTCGGACATACCGGCCAGTCAATCCGCAGCAATGAGCCCGCCGGTAGGGCCGCCCGGCCCTACCGGGCGGGCCGCAGGCGCCGAATGGCGCTACCGGCCGGTAGGAAACCGCGTACGGACGGCGGGCCGGCACCGGCGGGGAGGCCCGGCGGTCCAGTGGTTCGCCACCGTCGGTACCGTGGACGGAGCGGCACCGCGGGGGATCGGTGCCGCTCCTGTCCCCGAGGATGGCCCAGCCGCCCGTCGCGCTCCAGATGCCGATGGTCCCCGGCACCCGGACCGACCGGCCCTGCTCGCACCCGACGAGCTCCGGAGTCGCTCCGGAGCTCGTCCGGAGTGGTGGGGGAGTCGACCGGCCCGCCGAAGGGCGCGGGACGCCGGCGGAGAACAGGTGGCCCGACAGGATTCAGGGCCGTTCGGCCCTGGCCGTTCGGCCCTGAATCGAGAAGGATCTCGGTGAGGGACCTCCCGGCGGCCGGCGGCCGGGAGCACCGGGACACGGCGTACGGCCCCGGCACACGAGGACAAGGAGCGTCAGATGGCGGACAGCGAGCGGCCGGCACCCGCCCGGCCCGTCCGGGTCTTCCTGCTGGACGACCACGAGGTGGTCCGCCGCGGAGTGCACGACCTGCTGAACGACGAACCGGACATCACCGTCGTCGGTGAGGCCGCCACCGTCGAGCAGGCCCTGGTCCGCGTCCCCGCGCTCCGCCCCGACGTGGCGGTCCTCGACGTCCGCCTGCCCGACGGCGACGGGGTGACCGTGTGCCGCGAGCTGCGCTCGACGCTGCCGGATCTGGCCTGCCTGATGCTCACCTCGTTCGACGACGAGGAGGCCCTGCTGGACTCGATCATGGCGGGCGCCTCCGGCTATGTGCTGAAGCAGATCCAGGGCTCGGACCTGGTCACGGCCGTGCGGACGGTCGCCTCCGGACAGTCCCTGCTCGACCCGAGCGCCACCACCCGCCTGATGGCCCGGCTGCGGCAGGAACAGGAGCCGGAGGAGGAGCAGGACGCCCTGCCCGGACTGACCGAACGCGAGCGGGAGATCCTAGCCCTGGTCGGCGAGGGGCTCACCAACCGGCAGATCGGCCAGCGACTGTACCTGGCGGAGAAGACGGTGAAGAACCACATCTCCCGGCTGCTGGCCAAGCTCGGCGTGGAACGCCGTATCCAGGCCGCCGTGATCGCCACCCAGGCGCAGGACCGGCCGCGGCGCACGGTCCGCTGACACCTGGTTCGTCGACCGGTGGGAGGCGACCGGGCCGCGCCCGTTAACGTGGACCTGCCGGGGACACGCTGCCGGTAGGGCGAGCGAACGGGAGGACCACGGGTGGAGAGCTCCGAGCGGGACGGGGACCCCCGTCCGCTGCTGCCGCAGATGCGGCTGGACGAGCTGCTGGAGGAACTCCAGGCCCGGATCGACGCGGCCCGCGGCACGCGCGACCGGGTGCACAGCCTGCTGGAGGCGGTCCTCGAGGTGGGCCGCGAGCTGGACCTGAAGCAGGTCCTGCACAGCATCGTCGACGCCGCGGCGGTGCTGGTGGACGCCGAGTACGCCGCCCTCGGCGTGATCGGCCCCGACGGTAAGCGGCTGTCGGCCTTCCACACGGTCGGCGTCAGCGAGGAGGAGATCGCCCGCATCGGCCACTACCCCGAGGGTCACGGCATCCTCGGGGAGCTGATCCGCCACCCCCAGCCGCTGCGGCTGGCGAAGCTGTCCGGGCATCCCTCGTCCTTCGGTTTCCCGGCCCACCATCCGCCGATGAACAGCTTTCTCGGCGTCCCCATCCGGGTCCGCGACCAGATCTTCGGCAACCTGTACCTCACCGAGAAGCGTGCCGGGGCGCAGTTCGACGAGGAGGATGAGTCGGTCCTGTCGACCCTGGCCGTCGCCGCCGGCGTCGCCATTGACAACGCCCGGCTGTACGAGGAGTCCCGGCTGCGGGAGCGGTGGCTGCAGGCGAACACGGAGATCACCCACGCCCTGATGTCCGGCAGCGGCGGCAGTGAGGCCCTGCTGCTGATCGCCGAACGGGCCATGGAGATCACCGGTGCGGCGCTCGCCGAGGTGGCGGTGCCGATGGAGGGCACGGAATCACTGACCGTGGAACTCGCTCTGGGCCAGGAGGCAAAGGCCCACCGCGGGCTCGTCGTCCCCGTCGACGACAGCCTGCTGGGCCGGGCGTTCACCAGCGCCGCTCCCGTCACCAGCCCGGACGTCTCCTGCGACGGGCGGGTGTCGTCCGGTCCGCCGCGCTTCGCAGGCCTCGGCCCGGCGGTGGCCGTGCCCGTAGGGTCGGAGGACGGCGTACGGGGCATCGTCCTGCTGGTGCGTGCCGCGGGCCGCAGCGAGTTCTCCGAGAAGGAGATCGAGCCGCTGCAGGGCTTCGCCGCCCAGGCCGCCGTGGCCATGGAACTGGCGGAGCGCCGCCGCGACGCCGAACAGATCGCGGTGCTCGAGGACCGCGACCGGATCGCCCGGGACCTGCACGACCTGGCGATCCAGCGGCTGTTCGCCACCGGGATGACGCTGCAGAGCGCCGGCCGTTTCATCGAGCACAAGGAGGCCTCGGAGCGGGTCTCCCGGGCGGTGGACGACCTGGACGAGACCATCAAGATCATCAGATCGACCATTTTCGGCCTGCGCGCCCACGACGCCGCCTCCGGGACCGGACTGCGGGCCCGCGCCGTACGGATGGTCGGCGAGACGGCCCCCGTGCTGGGCTTTGCGCCCAGCGTGCGGATGGAGGGCCTGGTCGACACCCATGTGCCGAAGGAGACCGCCGACCATCTGGTGGCCGTCCTGTCCGAGGCCCTGACCAACATCGCCCGGCACGCGCGCGCCGACCGGGTCGAGGTGGCCCTCGAGACCGACGGCCGAGAGGTGCGGCTGACCGTTGCCGACAACGGCGTGGGCATCCCGGAGGGCGGCCGCCGCAGCGGACTGCGCAACATGGCCGAACGTGCCGTGCAACTGGGCGGCGACCTGGAGATCGACAGCGCCCCGGACCGTGGCACCACCCTGGTGTGGCGCGTGCCCCTGCGGGAGCGCTAGCCCTCCCCGCACACGTGCTCCGCGTCGGTAACCCGGAGGCACGGTCCGCCCGGTGTGTGTTCCTGTCCCGCACGGGGTACCCCGTGCGGGACCGCCGGAGCCTTTTGCCAGGCATCCTGGGGGAAGGAGCGCGGACGTGACCGGCTGGATCTGGGAGTACGAGGGATACGACCCCGCCGAGGTGCGCCTTCGGGAGTCGCTGTGCACGCTCGGCAACGGCTTCTTCGCCACCCGGGGGGCGCTGCCGGAATGCGTCGCCGACGACGTGCACTACCCGGGAACGTACGCGGCCGGCTGCTACGACCGGCTCACCTCCGAGGTGGCCGGGCGGCGCATCGAGAGCGAGGACCTCGTCAACCTGCCCAACTGGCTGCCCCTGCGGTTCCGGCTGCCCGGCGGGCCGTGGCTCACCCCCGACACGGCGACCGTGCTCGACCACCGCGAGACCCTCCAGCTCTCCTCGGGACTGCTGGAACGCCTGACCCGGTACGACCTGGGGGAGGGCCGGGTGCTGAGGGTGCGGCAGGAACGCCTGGTGCACATGGCCGACCCCCATCTGGCCGCGCTGCGGACCGAGTTCACGGCTGAGCGGCACCCCGGCGCACTCGAGGTCGAGGCGGCCCTCGACGGCGGCATCACCAACGCGGGGGTCGCCCGCTACCGGGACCTGAACGGCCGGCATCTGACCCATGTGCACAGTGGCAGCGCGGCACCGGACACCGTGTGGCTGCACTGCCGCACCCGTACCTCCGACATCCGGATCGCCCTCGCGTCCCGGCTGCTCTCCGAGGCGCCCGTCACCTTCCGCAAGAAGGACCCGCGGGCCGTCCAGCTGACCCGGCTGCACCTGACCGCGGGCCGTACGGCGACCGTGGACAAGATCGTCGCGCTGTACACCTCGCGCGACCCGGCCATCAGTGACCCCCGGCATGCCGCCGTCGACCGGGTGGGCCGCGTCGCCCGCTTCGCAGAGCTGCTGGAATCCCACCGGACGGCCTGGGGCCAGCTGTGGCGCCGGGGCGAACTGGATGTGCCCGGGGAGGCCGGCACCATCCTGCGCCTGCACCTCTTCCACGTGCTGCAGACCCTCTCCCCGCACACCGCCGACCTGGATGTCGGCGTACCGGCCAGGGGACTGCACGGAGAGGCCTACCGCGGGCACGTCTTCTGGGACGAACTGTTCGTGCTGCCCTACCTCAACCTGCACTTCCCCGAGGTCTCCCGGGCCCTGCTGCACTACCGGCACCGACGCCTCGACCGGGCCCGCACCGCTGCCTGGGACGCCGGCCGCCGAGGGGCCATGTTCCCCTGGCAGAGCGGCAGCGACGGCCGGGAGGAGGCCCAACAGCTCCACCTCAACCCGCGGTCGGGCCACTGGCTGCCCGACCACTCCCGCCTCCAGCACCATGTGGGATCGGCGATCGCGTACAACGTGTGGCAGTACTGCGAGGCCACCGACGACACCGAGTTCCTGCACACCAAGGGCGCCGAACTGCTGCTGCAGATCTCCCGCTTCTGGTCGGACGCCGCCGCCTACGATCCGCTCCTGGGCCGGTACCGCATCAAGGGCGTGTTGGGTCCCGACGAGTACCACGACGCCTACCCCGACGCCGCCGAGCCCGGACTGGACGACAACGCGTACACCAACGTCACCGCGGCCTGGGTGCTCGCCCACACCCTCGACGTGCTGCGCTCCCTGCCCGAGCCCCGCCGACGGGAACTCGACGAACGCACCGGCCTGGACCGGAGCGAACTCGAGAAGTGGGAGGAGGTCTCCCGCGCCCTGCACGTACCGTTCCACGACGGCGTCATCAGCCAGTTCGAGGGATACGGAAAGCTCGCCGAGCTCGACTGGCAGGAGTACCGGCGGCGCTACGAGGACATCCGGCGCCTGGACCGGATCCTGGAGGGCGAGGGCGACACCGTCAACCGCTACCGGGCCTCGAAGCAGGCGGACGTCCTGATGCTCGGGTACCTGTTCTCCCCGGCCGAACTGCAGGGCCTCTTCAGTCGGCTGGGGTACGAGCTGGACGAGGCGACCTGGCGGCTCACGGTGGACCACTACCTGCACCGCACCAGCCACGGGTCCACCCTCAGCGGCCTTGTCCACGGCTGGGTGCTGGCCCGCGACCGGCGCGCCGAGGCCTGGACGTTCTGCCAGGAGGCCCTGCGCGGGGACATCGCCGACGTCCAGGGCGGCACCACCGGTGAGGGCGTCCACCTCGGCGCCATGGCCGGCACCCTCGACCTGGTCCAGCGCGGGCTGCCCGGTCTCGAGACGCGCAACGGCGGCCTGCGACTGGACCCGGTGCCCCTGCCGGAGTTGTCCTCCTACGGCTTCACCCTGCGCTACCGCGGCCACTGGGGCGTCCGGCTGCGGCTGGAAAGCGGGCGCGTGGAGATCGCTGTACCGTCGTCGGGGCCCGGGCCCATCGACGTGTGTCTCCCGGACCGTGCGGCCCGCCTCCAGCCGGGGGAGACGGGCCACCTGCCCCTCACGGACTGACGGCCCGGCAGGGACCTGTCACTTGTGGAAGGATATATACCCGTTGCCGTCCCGGTCGGAGCCGCGCTTGGTGTACGCGTGCACGTCGGCGCGGCTGCCCGTGGGCTTGACGAGGTAGATCGTGTCCTTGTCGTTGTTCCAGATGAAGTTGCAGTTGTTGCGGTAGACGACGTTGTTCTTGTCGGAGTCGGTGCCGTTGCCGCCGCGCAGCTTCACGTAGTCGCGGGGCTCGAGGTAGTGGTTGGTCTTGAAGACGAACCGGTTGCCGGCGGCGTCCTTGACGACATACCCCTTGAGGTTCACGGTCGTCGTCGACGAGTAGTTCTTGATCGTCAGGTACTCGTGCCGGGCGTTGCCCGTGGAGCACTTGTTGGAGTCGGGCCCCGGAGCGTCGTACTGGACGCCGCGGACCTTGAGCGCGGAGCTGTACTCCGCGGCGTGCGCCGGAACGGCCGTCAGTGCGGCCAGGGCTCCCGCAATGGCGGTGGTGGCGACGGCAGCGATGCGTATACGCATGAACTCATCCCCCCTGCATGATCCTTGCGTGAGGATCATGTGGTGATTCAGTGAAGAATCGGATAGTACACAACACCGGTCTCACTCGCACCGGCCGGCCCTCACGGACCGAACGGGCCTCACGGACCCTGTGGACGCGACGGACCCTGCGGACACGACGGAGCGCCCGCCCGGTCCGTGAGGACCGAACGGGCGCTCGGCGGTGCGTCGTTGCGTCCGCTGTCAGTTCACGCGCCGCTCTCCCGCAGCATGTCCTCGCGCTCGACGAGCTTCACGCGCTCGCGCCCCTGCGGCTCGCCCAGCGCCTTCTCCGCGGCGTCCAGCCTGTGCCAGCCCTCCCAGGTGGTGTAGCGGACGGAGTGCTCGGCGAGGAACGCGTCCACGGCCTCGGGCTCGGGCGTCGCGGGCGTCCGCAGCCGTCCGTTCGCGAAGTCGTCCAGCAGGTTCGACACCGTCTCGTTGGCGTCGCCCTTGGTGTGGCCGATCAGGCCGATGGGGCCGCGCCGGATCCAGCCGGTGACGTACGTGGACGTCAGGTGCTCGCCGCTCTCCTGGATCACCCGGCCACCCTCGTCGGGCACGGTGCCGGAGTCGATGTCCCAGGGCAGCTTGGGGAGTTTGTCGGAGAGGTAGCCCACCGCGCGGTAGACCGCGGTGACGTCCCAGTCCTTGAACTCGCCGGTGCCCTTGACGTTGCCGGTGCCGTCGAGCTCGGTGCGCTCGGTGCGCAGGCCGGTCACCTTGCCGTCCTCGCCGAGGATCTCCGACGGCGACTCGAAGAAGTGCAGGAACAGCTTGTGCGGGCGGTCGCCGACATCGCGGATCGCCCACTTCTCCAGCGTCTTCGCGACCATGTCGGCCTGCTTGTTGCCGCGCCGGGTGGCGATCGACCCCTCGTCGTAGTCGATGTCCTCGGGGTCGACGACGACCTCGATGGTGGGGGAGTGGTCCAGTTCCCGCAGCTCCATCGGGCTGAACTTCGCCTGCGCCGGGCCGCGGCGGCCGAAGACGTGGATCTCCCGCGCCTTGTTGGCCAGCAGTCCCTCGTGGACGTTCGGCGGGATCTCCGTCGGCAGTAGTTCCTCCGCGGTCTTGGCGAGGATGCGCGCGACGTCGAGGGCGACATTGCCGACCCCGAGTACGGCGACCTTCTCCGCCTCCAGCGGCCAGGTGCGCGGCACGTCCGGGTGCCCGTCGTACCAGGAGACGAAGTCGGCGGCGCCGTAGGAGCCGTCGAGGTCGATGCCCGGGACGGAGGACATCGCCCGGTCGGCGGTCGCGCCGGTGGCGAAGATCACAGCGTCGTAGAACGCGCGCAGGTCGTCGAGGTGGATGTCGGCACCGTAGTCCACATTGCCGAACAATCGGACCTGCGGCTTGTCGAGCACCTGGTGCAGGGCCGTGATGATGCCCTTGATCCGCGGGTGGTCGGGAGCGACGCCGTAACGGATCAGACCGAACGGTGCCGGCATGCGCTCGAAGATGTCGATCGAGACACCCGGGTCGGCGGCAGCATCGGACTTGAGCAGGGCGTCGGCGGCGTAGATCCCGGCGGGGCCGGATCCCACGACGGCTACCCGCAGGGGGCGGGGCATGGTCAGGTTCCCTTCGAGCGATGACAAGAGCCTCGCCGGAAATCCTAAGTTAAGGCATGCCTAACCTGGTACGCGGGTCCGGTCTATGGACTCATAAGTGGACCTTATGACTTCATGCGCGGATCCCCGGGCAGTCCCCGTGGATCACGGGATGGGCTGCTCGGCCCAGATGATCTTACCGGTCGGCAGATACCTGGTGCCCCACCGCTCCGCCAGCTGCGCCACCAGGAACAGGCCGCGTCCGCCCTCGTCGTTCATGGTCGCGTACCGCAGATGGGGCGAGGTGCTGCTGCTGTCGAGGACCTCGCAGATCAGATTGCGGTCGCGCAGCATCCGCACCTCGATGGGGCCGCCGCCGTAGCGGATCGCGTTGGTGACCAGCTCGCTCAGGATCAGCTCCGTGGTGAAGGTCAGCTCGTCCAGGCCCCAGTCGGACAGCTTCCGTGCGATCGTGGCGCGCACCTCGGCGACCGCCGCCGGGTCGGACGGCACCGGCCACTGGGCGATCCGGTCCTCGGTGAGCGCCTGCGTACGCGCCACGAGCAGGGCGATGTCGTCCCGCGCCCTGGCCGGACGCCGGGACTCCAGCACGGCCCGGCAGGTGTCCTCGGGGGATTCCCCGGCCCGGGACAGTGCCTCGCGCAGCAGCTCCAGACCCGCGTCGATGTCGTGGTTCCGGTCTTCGACGAGCCCGTCCGTGTACAGGACCAGCCGGCTGCCCTCCGCCAGCTCCAGCTCGGCCGTCTCGAACGGCAGCCCGCCCAGTCCCAGGGGCGGGCCGACGGGCACGTCCGCGTACTCCACGGTGCCGTCCGGATGGATCAGCGCGGGCGGCGGATGTCCCGCTCGGGCGACGGCGCAGCGCCGGGTGACCGGGTCGTAGACGGCGTACAGGCAGGTCGCCCCGGTCACCGGGGCGCTGTGCTCGTGCTCCGTCTCGTCCTGGTCGATGCGGCCGACCAGCTCGTCCAGCAGGCCCAGCAGCTCGTCGGGCGGCAGGTCGAGCGCCGAGAAGTTGTGCACCGCCGTGCGCAGCCGCCCCATGGTGGCCGCCGCGTGCAGCCCGTGCCCGACGACGTCGCCGACCACGAGCGCGACCCGCGCACCGGACAGCGGCAGGACGTCGAACCGGTCGCCGCCGGCCCCGGCCTGCGCGGGCAGATAGCGGTAGGCGATCTCCAGGGCGCTCTGCTCGGGCAGGCTGCGCGGCAGCAGACTGCGCTGGAGCGCCACCGCCATGCTGTGCTCGCGCGTGTACCGGCGGGCGTTGTCGATGGACACCGCGGCCCGCGCGACCAGCTCCTCCGCCAGGGCCAGTTCCTCCTCGTCGAACGGCTCGGGCCTCTCGGCACGCCAGAAGCTGACCACGCCCAGCACCAGGGAACCGGCCCGCAGTGGCACGGTGATCAGCGAGTGGATGCCGTACGCCACGATCTGCCCGGAGCGCTCCAGGTCCTGCGCCCGCCACCCCGGAGCCTCGCTCAGCCGGGGCTCGACGAGCGACCGCCCGGAGGCCAGGCTGCGGCCCTGCGGGGACGACCCGACGAACCGGGTCTGGGTGCCCACCGGGTACAGCGGGGTGTCCTTGTGGATGCCGGCCGACGCCGTGCGGCGCACCGACCCCGCCACGTCCGGCTCGCCGCCGGCCAGCACCGTCTCGAACAGGTCCACCGTGGTGAAGTCCGCGAACCGCGGTACGGCCAGTTCCGTCAGCTCCTCGGCCGTGCGGGCCACGTCCAGGCTGGTCCCGATGCCCACGCCGGCGTCGTAGAGCATGTCGAGCCGCTCCCGCGCGGTCTCGGCCCGGCCGGAGAGGGCGCGCAGTTCGGTGGAGTCGCGGACCGTGGCGACGCTGCCGGGCGGGCCTCCGGCGCGGTCGGTGGAACGCTGGTTGACCGCCAGCAGCCGGTCGCCGACTCGGTGCACCTCGTCCGTGGCGACCCGCCCCGAGGACAGCAGGTCGGCGGTGCCGGGGTCGAGGGAGAGGTCGAGCACGCCGCGGCCCTCCGCGTCGTCGGGCAGGCCGAGCAGCCGGTGTGCCTCGTCGTTGGCGAGGAGCAGGGTGCCGTCGTCGTCGACGATGACGACGCCTTCCCGCACCGCGTGCGGCACCGCGTCGTGGTGCTCGTACATGCGGGTCATCTCGTGCGGGCCCAGGCCGTGGGTCTGCCGCAGCAGACGTCTGCTGACCAGGGCCGCGCCGGTGGTGGCCAGCGCGAGTGCGGCGGCCCCCGCGGCCAGGACCAGCGGCAACTGGTCCTCGGCGACGCCGCCGACACTCTCGGTCGTGATGCCGGCCGACACGAGACCCACCACGACGCCGTCGGGGTTGTTCACCGGCACCACGGCCTGGACCAGCGGGCCGAGGGTGCCGGTGATCTCCTCGGTCACCGGCCGGCCGGCCAGTGCGGGCTGGAGGGTGCCGACGAACTTCTTGCCGATCCGGTCCGTCCTGGGGTTCGAACTGCACTCTTTCTAGTGATACGTGAGTGATTATTAGCGTTCATGAGTGAGTGTTCCGTACTGTCGGCGGCGTGAACCTGACCGAGTGGGCGAAAGCTCAGGGTGTGCATCCGCAGACGGCGCGGCGGTGGTTTCGTGAGGGAACCCTGCCGGTGCCTGCGCGGCGTGTGGGCTCGCGCACGATCCTGGTGAATGTGGAGGCACATACGGCTCCGCAGGCCATCGGGGGTGTGGGCCTGTATGCCCGGGTGTCTTCGCATGACCAGAAGGCCGACCTGGAGCGGCAGACCGCGCGTTTGACGGCGTGGGCGGTGCAGGCCGGGCACCGGATGGTGCGGGTGGAGTCCGAGGTCGGCTCCGGGATGAACGGCTCCCGCGTGAAGGTGCGGCGCCTGTTGGCGGACCCGGATGTGACCACAGTCGTGGTGGAGCACAAGGACCGGCTGGGGCGGATGAACACCGAGCTGGTGGAGGCCGCCCTGTCGGCGTCCGGGCGTCGTCTGGTGGTGTTGGACGACGGCGAGGTCGATGACGACCTGGTACGGGACATGGTGGAGGTGCTCACCTCGTTCTGCGCCCGCCTGTACGGGCGCCGCTCGGCACGGAACCGGGCACAGAAGGCGCTGGAGGCGGCGGCGTCTTGACCAGGACCGGGGTGACGTTCCGGCCGATCCGGGCGCCGTTCGTCGCAGCCGATGCGACAGGCGTGGCGATCCGCGACCGGCTCAAGGGCTTGACCGGACAGGACGAGAAGGTCCTGCGTTCGGTCGGCGTGCACCTCGGCACGCTCGCCACCCGCGACCTGCGCACCTACACGGCGCCCGGTTTCGACCGCCGTGACAGCGATCAGTGGGCCACCCGTAAGCGGAACCTCACGGCCGAGTCGTCGTCCCGGTGGGCCGGTGCGGTCACGAAGGCCACGCACGACCAGTACGCGCTCGCCCGCCGCGGGCAGCTTGCGCACCTGCAGAACCTGGATGCCGGTATCGGGATGCTGAGGCATCGCCTGTCCCTGCCACTCGGCGAAAAGGGCACCAAGCGTGCCCCGGGCGGATACCGGTCCCGCAGCGAGTGGTTCCACAAGTCTCGCCGCCTGGCAGTCCTTCAGGACCGGCACGCCGCGGTGGAGGCCGACTGGCAGACCGGCACCGTGCACGTGGTGCGGGGCGGCAAGCGCCTGGCGAACACACGCCACCACCTCGACGACGCCGGACTCACCACGGCCGAATGGCGTGCGCGCTGGGAGGCCGCGCGCTGGTTTTTGAGCGCGGACGGCGAGAGCGGGAAGACGTTCGGGAACGAGACGATCCGCGTCAACCCCGACGGTGATGTGTCCCTCAAGCTCCCGGCGCCGCTGGCACATCTGGCCAACGCGCCGCGCGGCCGGTACGTCCTCACCGCCCGGGTGCGATTCCAGCACCGGGGCGAGGAATGGGCCGACCGCGTCACGGCCGGCCGAGCCGTGGCCTACGAGATCCACTACGACACCGGCCGGGACCGCTGGTACCTGACCGCCTCCTGGAAGCGCCCCGCCGGCCAGGCCGTTCCTGTCGACGCGGCCGTCGCAGGCGGCGTCGCAGCAGCAGACTTCAACGCCGACCACCTGGCCGTCTACCGCCTCGACGCGCACGGTAATCCCGTCGGCAACCCTCACCGGTTCTTCTACGACCTGTCGGGCGGCGCCGACCACCGCGACGCCCAGCTCCGCCACGCCCTCACCCAGATGATCCACTGGGCCCTGGCCCGCGGCTTGAAATCGATCGCGGTCGAAGACCTCGACTTCTCCGACGGAAAGACCAGGGAGAAGCACGGCCGCCGCCGGGCCTTCCGGCAACTCGTGTCGGGCATCCCCACCGGCAGACTCAAGGCCCGGCTGGTCAACATGGCTGCCGAACACGGCCTCGCCCTGGTCGCCGTCGACCCGGCATACACATCCAAGTGGGGCGCCCAGCACTGGCAGAAGCCCCTCACCGGCAGCAAACGCGCGATGACCCGCCACGATGCGGCAAGCATCGCCATCGGCAGGCGCGCCCTGGGGCACCCGATCCGGCGACGGACGGCACCGCCCCCGCACGACCAGAGCGATCGTGCGGGGCATCGGACCGTCCAGGCCGGACCGGGCACCCCGGGGCGTGAGGGAAACCGTCCCCGCGTTCCCGGACCACGGACGCGATCCGTGCGTGCCGGACGCGGCGAGAACACGGTGGACCAGAACGCCCAACACCGTTCGGGGCGTTCGGCTGAGCATGAGTTCTGGCAACAGGACTCACTCCCGCTCAGTTTCTAGGAACGGTTCGTCGACGAGCTGCAGCTGCACGTGGTACCCGCGCTCCTCGGGACGGGGATGCGGTTCTTCGAGGCGGGGAGCGCCGGGCGGCGGACCCCGAGGGGGTCGGGGCGGTCGAATCGCCCGTCGCCACCCACCTGAAGTACCGCTTCGTGAAGTAGCCCGGAACGGGGCGCTTCCCGGTACGGGTGGTCGTCTCGGTACGGTCCCCACGGACCGCGCGACCGGTG
>NZ_JBHSOA010000003.1:15581-164491 GCF_042655885.1 Streptomyces chlorus | reverse complement strand
CTGGCCCCTTCGGCGCTCGTCCCCCACGGCGCTCGAACGGGGCTCATTCGGCCAGCGCTCGGGCCAGCTCCGTCGTGGCACGGGCGATCTTGGTGTCCTGGTCGTCCATCAGGCGGCTCAGGTCGCCCCGCCGGGCGCGCACCGCCTGCCGGGCGGCCCGCTCCCAGACGACCGGGTTCTCGCGGTGATTGAGCAGCTTGGGATACGCGGCGGCGGTGCTCTCCCACTGCCGGGCGTCGGCGATGGCCTTGAGCAGCTGGATGACCCCGGCACGACAGGTCACATGCGGCAGCTGCGCCAGCTCCCAGAGGAAGGGGACGGTGGCGGCCGTCGCCTGCTCCACCACGAAGCCGTACTGGCAGATCCGTTTCCGCAGATCCTCCAGGGCCGACCGGGCCGTGTCGGCGTCCCCCCAGGCGATGCCGTTGAGCAGCAGGGGGATGGCCGCCGCCGATCCGGTGGAGTCCTGGATGTCGCGCCACGGCACGCGGGACAGTGACGTGAGCGGTGTCGTACGGGCCATTCCGGTCGGGGACGTGTGGCGCACAGGGTGCTCGCTGCTCGGCTGTTCCGTAGAAGCGCTGCGCATCGCGTGGGTGCCTTTCGCGGCGGTCGTGTCGAGTGGGGGGATGCTCAGGCGGGCGGCTGGGCCGACAGCCGGGTCCGGTCCGTCCGGGCCGCCGGGGGTACCGGGCCCGGCACCGGGAGAGCCTCCGTGTCCGGTCTCCCGGCCTGCTGCGGCACCGCGCCGAGCAGGAGGGACCCGGCAGGTGCGGCCGAGACGCGGCCACGCGTCCGTACGGTGGCGCCGGCGGTCGACCGGATCATTTGGTGCACAGGTGATGACACGCCATCTCCCCGATGCGACGTCAGGACGGGGCGCCAACAAGGGGGTTGACGCTCCGGCTATTATCCACGCCGAGAGCGCTCGTGTGCAATTGCATGAGAAATTGCGTGAAGTTTTTTCGGGACGGACCGGGGTGGATCGAGTGCGATCCGGCTCGGCCCGCCCCGGCGAACGGCCGGGCACCGCCCGGCAGTACACAGGAACAGCAAGGAGGCTGCGGTGCCAGGAGTGCGGAACGGAGTGCGGGCGAGTTCCTTGGACGCCTGCTGGATCAAGAGCCGGCACAGCAACGCCGAGGGTAACTGCGTCGAGGTGGCCCCGCTGGACGACGGGGGTGTGGCGATGCGCAACTCCCGCGACCCCGACGGGCCCGCGCTGGTCTACACGCCGGCGGAACTGGCGGCGTTCCTGGCCGGGGCGAAGGACGGCGAATTCGACCACCTGGTCTGATGCGGTCGTTTGGTGCGAACCGGTTGGTGCGATGTGGCAGTCCGGGCCGCTCCGTCGCGACGGCGCGGGGCCGGAGAGGCGAAGTGGAGTTCAACTGCCCACTTCTGTAAGGCTTCTGCGGGGCGCATACGCTGCGACACGTTGAGATGCGATAGTGTAAACCGCCCTTGTGCCGGTCTGCTGGGAGTCAGGATGTCCGCCGCGTCGCATCGTATCTCCCGTCTGGAGCCCTATCTGGACCGGCCCGAGCCGGCTCCGACCCTGCTGAAGATGCTGGTCGGTGTGCAGTTGGCGGGCTTCCGCGAGGACGCCGGGCTGGCCCAGGACCAGGCGGCGCGCTCCGTCGGCTTCAGTGCGGCGAAGCTGTCCCGCATCGAGTCCGGCAAGGGCCGCCGCCCGCCCACCGAGAGAGACATCCGGGCCCTGCTCGAGCTGTACGGCACCGACGACTACGAGGTATCGGTGCTGGTCAAACTGCTCCAGCGGGCCGGAGAGCCGGGCTGGTGGCAGCGATACGACAAGCGGCTGATGCCCGAGTGGTTCGACCGGCTGGTCGGACTGCAGGAGGCCGCCGCCACCATCCGTACCTTCGAGATCCAGTACGTCCCCGGTCTGCTGCAGACCGCCGCCTACACCCGTGCGGTGGTGGAGCGCGGCCTGCCCAACGCACCGGCCGGCGAGGTACAGCGCCGCGTCGAACTCCGGATGCGGCGGGCCGAGTTGCTGATGCGGGAGGGCGCCCCGCAGCTGTGGGCGGTCATTGACGAGTCGGTTCTGCTGCGCGTGCTGGGCAGTGTCGAGGTGATGCGTGAGCAGCTCGCCCACCTCATGCGGATGGCCGAGCGCTCCAACGTCACGTTGCAGATCGTGCCGTTGAGCGTGACGAACGCGTCGGCTCCCGCCATCCCGGTGACGTATCTGCGCTTCGGCGGCCTCGATCTGCCCGACGTGGTCTACCTGGAGCACATCAGGAGCGCCAACTTCCTCGAGGACCTCGACGAGACGGAGGAGTACCGGATCGCGCTGGACCGCCTCGCCGACGAGGCGCTGCGGCCCCGTGAATCCCTGGATCTGCTGCGCGCCACGATGCGGGACCGCTACCCGGAGCCCGGGGCGTAGCACCTCAGGCTGGAACGTGACGCGAACGCCCCTCGCGCGGCCCCGGTGATCCGGGTCGGGCGAGGGGCGTCGGCGTGTCCGTGGTCGCGCGTCGGCGGCATGCGTGCCGCGAGGAACCTACAGCGGGATCCGGCCCACGCCGCCGAACTCGATCCACTCCTGGGAGAGCTGACGGGGCGCCACCTCGGTGTCCGGACGCCAGGTGGAGACCTCTACCAGACCCGGTTCCAGGATCTCCAGGCCCTCGAAGTACGAGGCGACGTCGCTCTCCTGCCGCACCCGGCCCCAGTGCCCCTGGGTCGCCCGGTCCATGAACTCGGTGACGGACCTGCGGACCTCGGGATCCTCGCTGACCAGCTGGCACATCACCAGGAAGCTGCCCGGCGCAAGCCGTTCCCGGACTCGGCGCACCACGGCGATCGGGCCATCGGTGTCGCTGTCCGGGATGCAGTGGAACACGCTGTTGAACAGCACGCAGGCCGGCTGTGAGAAGTCGATCAGACGCTGCGTCTCGGCGTGGTCGAGGATCGCGTCGGTCTCCCGCATGTCGGCCTGGATGACCACCGTGCGCTTGTCCTGCTCCAGCAGTGCGCGCCCGTGCACCAGCACCATCGGGTCGTTGTCGACGTACACCACATGGGTGGTCGGGTCGATGCGCTGGGCGACCTGGTGGACGTTGTCCTGGGTGGGCAGACCGGATCCGTGGTCGAGGTACTGCCGGATCCCGTACTCCTGCGTGAGGACCCGGACGACCCGCTGGAGGAAGCGCCGGTTGTTCAGGGCCAGGCGGCGCGTGCTGGGCACCACCTTGTCGAGTTCTTCCACTGCGGCACGGTCGGCCGTGTAGTTGTCCTTGCCGCCCAGGTAGTAGTCGTACATACGCGCGGCTGTCGGCACGGTTGCGTCGATCTCGGTGGACAGCTGATTGCCGGTGTGCATCGTTCCCCCTGCAGAGTGCCGCGCCAACTGGACTGGCTGGACAGGGAGTACATCCTAGGGAGCCTCGCGCGAGTCGGACCAGCCCATCGGCGAACAAGGCCCTGAAAGAATGGCGGAGCCATCATTGCCATTACTTGTTGTTGCCGAAAAATTGCATTGCGTCAGCGTCCGTATCGGTGCGGGTGTGCCGGTATCGTCGGTTTCATCACCGTCGACGCGCGTGGCGGGCGAGGCCGGTCGGCCGATTCAGCCGCTTCCCCGGGAGAGACCCATGGACGCCATGGACGACTACTACGACCTGGGCACCTACCGCCGCCCCGTGACGACCGCTGTGGCCGAGGCCCAACTCTGGTTCAACCGCGGGCTGTTGTGGACCTACGCGTTCAACCACGAGGAAGCGGTCGCCTGCTTCAGGAAGGCGGCCGCGGCCGACCCGGACTGCGCCATGGCCCACTGGGGCATCGCCTACGCCCTCGGCCCCAACTACAACAAGCCCTGGGAGGCCTTCGACGGCGACGACCTCGTCCGCAGCGTCGAACGCACCCATGCCGCAGTCGAGTTGGCGCACGAGAAGGCCTCGGGAGCCACCCCCGTGGAGCAGGCCCTCATCGGCGCCCTGCGCGCCCGCTACCCCCAGGGGCGGGCCGTCGAGGACTGCTCGGTGTGGAATGAGCCCTACGCGGACCGCATGCTCGCGGTGTACGAGAGCGCCCCCGACGACCCGGACGTCGCCGTGCTCTGCGCGGACGCCCTGATGAACCTCACCCCCTGGCAGTTGTGGGACCTGAGGACCGGCCGCCCCGCCGCGGGTGCCCGCACCCTGGAGGCCAAGGCCGTACTCGACCGGGCGCTCGCCGGTGACAGCGGTGCCCGGCATCCCGGCGTCGTGCACCTGTACATCCACCTGATGGAGATGTCCCCCACGCCGGAAGCGGCCCTCATGGTCGCCGACCGGCTGCGCGGCGCCGTGCCCGACGCCGGACATCTGCACCACATGCCCTCGCACCTCGAGGTGCTGTGCGGCGACTACCGCCGGGTCGTGTCCGACAACACCCTCGCGATCGCCGCCGACGAGAAGTACCTCGCTCGGGCCGGCGCCATGAACTTCTACACCCTCTACCGCGCCCACAACCACCACTTCAGGATCTACGGTGCCCTGTTCGCGGGTCTCTCGAAGATCGCCCTGGACGCCGCCGCACAACTCGAAGCCGCCGTCCCCGAGGAACTGCTCAGGGTGCAGAGCCCGCCGATGGCCGACTGGCTCGAGGGCTTCCTGGCGATGCGCTTCCACGTCCTCATCCGCTTCGGCCGCTGGGGCGACATCCTGGCGCTGCCGTTCCCCGCCGACCCGGCGCTGTACTGCGCGAGCACCGCGATGCTCCACTACGCCCGTGGCGTCGCCCTCTCGGCGACCGGCGACGTCGAGAGGGCCGAGGCCGAGCGGGAGAGCTTCCGCGCCGCGGTGGGCCGGGTGCCTCGGACGCGGATGCTGTTCAACAACACCTGCCAGGACATCCTCGCCATCGCGGCCACGATGCTGGACGGCGAACTCGCCTACCGCAAGGGCGACCACGACGAGGCGTTCGCCGCACTGGAGCGGTCCATCGAACTGGACGACAACCTCCCCTACGACGAGCCCTGGGGCTGGATGCAGCCCACCCGGCACGCGTACGGGGCCCTGCTGCTGGAGCAGGGCCGAGTCGAGGAGGCGGAGGCGGTCTACCGCGCGGACCTCGGCCTCGACTCCACCCTGCCCCGGCCGCTGCAACACCCTGGGAATGTCTGGGCGTTGCACGGGTTTCACGAGTGCCTGACGCGTACGGGCAGGACGGGGGAGGCCGCGATCGTGACCCAACAGCTCAAGGCGGCGGCCGCGTTGGCGGACGTATCGATCGAGGCGTCCTGCTTCTGCCGGCTGGACACCCGTCCGACGGCCTTTGACGCGGACGCGGACACCAGTGGGGACGGGTGCCACTGCCCCTGAGCCGCAGGCCCCGGTTCGGACGGGTGCCCCGGCGCCGGGGCCGGGGCACAGCGGAACGCCGGGGTCGTGGGGTCGTCAGTGGGCTTCCACCACCGCCTGGAACGATTTCATGCAGGGGAAGCAGTGGCGGTCCGTCGCGTCCCGCCGACGGGACTCGTCCTCCTTCTCCACGCCACACAGCGTGGTCGTCCTGTCGGTGGTCAGAACATGCCACACAGGCTCCCCCGAAGTGTCTGCACCGCACCACATCTCGTGCATTCCCAGCTCCCTCCGGGTAGGCAGGCCGCTTCCATACGAGCACGGTGCGGGCCGATGCGGCGTCCGGAGAGGGCCATGCGGGTGATACGCGGGGCGGATGCGTTTTCGTACGGCGGTCACCGTCGGCGCCGACTCCGGCGGTGACCGCGCCTCTGCGTCTGCCCCGGCTTTCCCCGCCCATACGGTGCCGAACGCCGGGAGCCCGGCCGCCGGGCCGCTGCGCCGACTGCCGACCGCGAACCGTTGACCGCCCACGCCGGGGCAGCTGCGCCGACCGCCGATGCCGGGGCCGCTGTGCCGACTGCCGACTGCCGACCGCGAACCGTTGACCGCCCACGCCGGGGCAGCTGCGCCGACCGCCGACCGCCGATGCCGGGGCCGCTGTGGCGACCAGAGACCGCCGACCGCGAACCGCCCATGCCGGAGGCCGCCACGCCGTCGGGCCACGCCGTCGGGCCACGCCGTCGGGCCGCGGCGCCGACGGCAGGCCGGCCGACGAGACCGGTGAGATTGCCGGTCCGCGCGGGCGCCTTCCTCTCCGACAGTGGCAACCGCCAGCCCATCGGCGGCACCCACGACCGGCGCACGGTCACAACCCACGTCGTACCCCCGTGCACCGGCCGCCGGGCGGCCCGCCGCGACAGAGAGGACTCCCCGCCGTGCAGCAGCACCCCCACACCAGCACCGCAGGCCCGACCGCGCGCCCCTCCCGCACCCGGCGCGGCCGGACCGGACGGTTCGCCGGACTGGCCGCGGCCGTCGCCGCCATCGTCGGCCTGAGCACCCTCACCGGTCCCGGCGCCCACGCCGCGGACAACCCCTACGAGCGCGGTCCGGCGCCGACGGAGTCGAGCATCGAGGCACTGCGCGGCCCGTACTCCGTCTCCGAGACCTCGGTCTCCTCGCTCTCCGTCACCGGCTTCGGCGGGGGCACCATCTACTACCCGAGCAGCACCGCCGACGGCGCCTTCGGCGCGATCGCCGTCTCACCCGGCTTCACCGCCTACCAGTCCTCCATCGCCTGGCTGGGCCCACGCCTGGCTTCCCAGGGATTCGTCGTGTTCACCATCGACACGAACACCACCCTCGACCAGCCCGCCTCCCGCGGCGACCAGCTGCTCGCCGCACTCGACTACCTGACCGGACGCAGCGCGGTCCGCGGCCGTATCGACAGCAGCCGCCTCGGCGTCATGGGCCACTCGATGGGCGGCGGCGGCAGTCTCGAAGCGGCGAAGGACCGTACCTCGCTCCAGGCGGCGATCCCGCTGACGCCCTGGAACCTCGACACGACGTGGCCCGAGGTCAGGACCCCCACCCTGATCTTCGGGGCCGACGGCGACACGGTGGCCCCGGTCTCCACCCACGCCAAGCCCCTGTACACCGGCCTGCCGTCCTCCCTCGACCGCGCCTACCTGGAGTTGAACAACGCCACCCACTTCACGCCCAACTCGAACAACACGACGATCGCGAAGTACAGCATCTCGTGGCTGAAGCGGTTCATCGACAACGACACCCGCTACGAGAAGTTCCTGTGCCCGCTGCCGCAGCGGAGCCTCACCATCGACGAGGCGCGGGGCAACTGCCCGCACACCTCCTGACATCCCGTCGGACACCGACTGGCTCCGGTGGCGGTCCGCGTACGATGCGGGCCGCCACCGGCGTTGTGCGCGTGCCCCGCCGAGGCGCCACCCGCTTGGGCGGCGGCACACGCCGTTCGCCGCGCGCCTCGTGAAAAGCCCCTGGTAGAAAGGCGGATGGGCTGCTTCCGGCGCCCGGACGGACACCTTCCGCCGCTTCTTACGCGTAAGTAACGTCGCGGAAATGACCGGACAGACGACCCGTGGATCAGCTCCGCTCCGGTACCGCGCGGGACCCCGGCGGCAGGCGTTCGCCGCGCTGCTGGACGGACTGCGCGCCGACGGCGGCGCCCATGTCGTGACCGGCGAACCCGGCGGCGGCCGTACGGCCTTCCTGGAGTTCGCGGCACGCGCCTTCCGCGCCGGACCGGTGTGGCACGTCCGCGCCGAACCGGCCTGTTCCCCGCAGCCCCACAGCGGTCTGCGCACCCTGCTGCGCGCCGGCCGCCACTTCGGGCGCGTCCCCGGCGACGGCACGGCGGGGGAGGTGTTCCTGGACATCCTGCGAGCGGCGACCGCCCGTTCACCCCTGCTGGTGTGCGTGGACGACGCGCACCTGTGGGACACCGCCTCGCGCGCCGCGCTGGGCCGGGTGGCCGCGCGCGTGCACGCGGCGGACGGCGTCCACCGGGTGGGCCTGCTCGTCACCGTGCCCGGACACCGGCCCGTGGAAAGGGAGTTGGCGAAACTTCCGGTGCTGGAGCTCGCCCCGCTCACGCCCGGGGACGCGGCGGGACTGCTGCACGACCTGACGGACGGCGCCGTCGACCCGGTCGTCCGCGACGAGCTGGTGACCGAGGCACAGGGCAACCCCGGGTTGCTGCTGGCCCTGGCTCACCGCCTCTCGCCCGCCCAGCTTCGCGGAGACCACGCGCTGCCCCGCCCCCTGGCCGACACCGGGACGCTGACCGCCGTCGCGGGCGGATGCCTGAGCGGCCAACGGCCCGATCGGGCCGACCTGTTGCTTGCCGTCGCGGCGGCGATGCGTGCCACGGGGGAGCAGGATGCCGAGGCTGCGCTCGTACGGCGGGCGACGAACGGCCTCGGCGGTCGGGACGACGACGTACCTCCCGAACCGGTCGAGCCGCCGCAGGCGTCCGAGCTGCTCACGGTCCCCGGGGGCCGGCTCCGGTTCCGCAGCCCGCTGGTCGGCAGGGCGGTGTACGCCGGTGCGCCGTCCGAACGCCGCCGTGCCGCGCACCGCTCGCTGGCCGCGGCACACCCCGAACCGCACGGCGTGCCCGCGCTGCTGCACCGCTCGTGGACCGCCCCAGGTCCCGACGCGGTCCTGGCCGCCGAACTGGAGGCCGCGGCCACCGACTCGACCTCCGGCACACCGTCCGCCCTGCGCCGCACGGCACAGGTGCGTGCCGCCGAGCTGACGCCGGACGACGCACAGCGGGCGCGGCGCTACACGGCCGCCGCGGAACAGGCCCTCCTCGCCGGGCATCCGCCCGAGGCCCTGCGGCTGCTCGACGCCGCCGGGAGCCGGCCGGCACCGGCGCCGGTACGCGGCCGCGCCGAACTCCTGCGGGGCAGAGTGCTCCTGGCCGACGGCCCGGTGGACGACGCCCGGGAGTCCTTTCTGCTCGCCGCCGGCCTCCTGACGGGACCGGGAGCGGCCCAGGCCGACGCGGCGGTCCTCGGCGCGGCGGACGCGGCCTGGGCCGCCGGCGACCGGCAGGGCTGCCTCCGCGCCCTCACCCACGACGCCCATGACGCCTCCGCCGAGGCCGCCGTCGCGGGGGTGCTCGATCTCCGTGCCGCGGATGCGAACACGACGGGCCCGCAGGAGGCGGCAGCACGGGAGGCACCCGAGGGCTCTTCGGCCCACCGCGGCGCCGCCCCGACGCAGCCCGCCGTTCCCCCGCCCGCCCTGCTCCGCGACCACCGTGACGGCATGCGCGCCGTGCTGCTGGGGCGGTTCGATCTCGCCGCTGCCCCGCTGACCCGGGTGGTGGACCGGGGGCGTCCCGCCACCGAGCCCGAACGGCTGCTGCGTTCGGCCGCCGCGGCCCTCATGCTCGGCGACGTCAGCGCCGCGCGCCGGGCCGGAGCGCGGGCCCTGGCGTCGGCACGCACCCTGGGCACCGCGTCCCTGGAACCGCGGGCCCTGGAGTACCTGGCCTATGCGGAACTGCGCGCCGGCCGCCACCAGCTGGCCCGGACCCACGCCGAGGAGGGGCTGCGCGCCGCGCGCCGGACCGGCCAGCGGAACACGGCCGCCCACCATCACGCGGTACTGGCACTCGCGGCATCGATCGAGGGCGCCCGGGCACGCGTCACCGAACACGCGACGGCAGCGCTCACCACGGCCCGGCGGCACGGCCTGGCCCAGGCAGCGCTGCTCGCCCAGTGGGCGGCGGCCCGCGCCGACCTGGGCGAGGGCCGGCCCGAGGAGGCCGCCGACCGGCTCGGCCCGCTGGTCCGTCCCGGCGCACGGCGCGGGCACTTCGCGGTGTGGATGCTCGCCGTCCCCTGCTTCGTGGAGGCCGCCGCACTGGCCGGCCGGCCCGAGGACGCCCGCGCGGTGGTCGAGGACTTCGCGCTGTGGGCCGGCTGCGGCGCCGACCCGCAGGCTCCCGCCCAACTCCTGCGCTGCCGTGCCCTGCTGGCCGCACCGGAGGCCGCCGACGAGCTGTACCTGCGTGCCCTGGACCGGCACGACGAGACGTCCGGAGACTTCGAACGGGCCCGTACCGAACTGCTGCACGGCAAGTGGCTGCGCCGCCGGCGCAGACTGCGCGAGGCCCGCGCACGGCTCGGGGAGGCGCTGGTCGACTTCGAACGCTGCGGCGCGCAGCTCTGGGCACGCCAGGCGGCCGCGGAACTCCGCGCAGGCGGTGTGGCACCGAGCGGCCCGGGGATGGGCGAGCCGCGCCGGCACGGGGCGCGGGACCTGTCCCGGCTGACCCCGCAGCAACTGCGTATCGCGCGGTGTGTCGCCGAAGGTGCCACCAACCGGGAGGTGGCACTGAGCCTGTCCGTCAGCACCCGGACCGTCGACTACCACCTGCGGAACGTTTTCGCGACGCTCGGCGTCCGCTCCCGGGTCGAACTGGTCCGGCTGGTCGAACAGGCGGAAAAGACCGGTGCACAACTCTAGGGACCGACCGGACGGTATGCCATCCTTCGGGGCAGGACGAGTCGGGTGGCGGCCCGCCCACGGACCTCGTGACCGGCCCGAAGCCGGTACGGGGACCGTCACGCGGGTGCCGCCGGGAAGCCGAGCCTGGGGGAGATGCGCGATGCCACACGCCGTACGGCCACGGAGCCTGCCACGTCCCGGACCCGTGCCCGCACCACGGGTGCGGGCGCCGCGTGTGCGGTCACTGATCGACGCCGACGCGCTGAGCGTGCTGCACCGGGCCGCCCGGTTACTGCTGGACGACCTGCCCCGGCTCTGTGACCAACTGGTCGCCCTGCTCCAGGACCAGGAGCCCGCCTACCGGTCGGCGATCGAGAACGACGCCACCGAGATCTGGCAGGAGGTGCACCGATCGCTGCGGCACAGCATCGCCTCGCTGCTCGACCCGCGTGGTGTCCGGGACGCGGCCCGCCGCTGCTCCTGGAAGATCGGCGCCACCCGCGCCGAGCAGGGGCTCCCGCTGGACGCGGTGCTGCATGCCTTCAGGCTGGGCGGCTCCATGGTGTGGCAGAGCCTGGTGGACGAGACCTCCCGGGTGGCTCCCGAGGAGGTACGGCTGCTGGTGCACGTGGCGTCCGACGTGTGGAACTACGTCGACGAGCACTGCACCGTCGTCGCGGACGCCTACCGGCAGGCCGAACGGCAACTGGCCTGGCGGCGGGAGAACAGGGTGCGGCTGCTGGCCGCGGCGCTGCTCGACGGGACCAGCAGGATCGCCGACCTGCCCGAGACCGCGCTGGCGCTGGACCTGCCGGAGCACGGCCGGTACGTGGTCGTCGCGGTCGGCGGTGGGTTCGCCGCCTGTCCCGGTGCACAGGCGGCGCTCGCTTTGGGTGTGCGCGTGCACTGGCACACGGGCGTGGACACCGACTACGGCATCGTCCCGGTCTTTGACGACACGGAGCCGGTGGTGGAGGACGAGCAGCCGCCGGGCGTACGGGTGGGTGTCAGCAGCGCCGTCGAAGGCCTCGCCGCGGTGGGCGAGGCGCGCAGGCTGGCGGACACCGCGCTGAGCCTGTGCCCGGAGGCCGGCGGCACGGTCCGGCTGACGGAACACCTGCCGGCGGCCCTGGTGGTGTCGTCCCCCGACCTCGGCGCCGCCCTGGCCGACCGGCTGTTCGGCCCGCTGGCACGGCTGGAGCCCGCCGACGCGGAGATCCTGCTGGACACCCTGGCCACCTGGCTGGCCTGCGACGGATCCGCCCAGCGGGCGAGCAGAAGGCTGTACTGCCACCGCAACACCGTCCTCAACCGACTGCGCCGCTACGAGCAGTTGACCGGACGCTCCCTCTCCCGCCCCTTCGACCTGGTCGAGGTCACCCTCGCCCTGACCGCACGCAGGCTCCTTCCGCGCTGACCGGCCGCCCCCGGGCGGCCGGGCTAGCTCTGGGAGACGCCACCGACGAACACGATTCCGTCGATTCCGGCCAGGTGGGCCGGGTCCAGTGGGGAGCAGCCGTAATAGGGGGACACGCGGGGGACGGGCCGCGTATCGCCGAGGGCGACGGCCAGGCGGGGGGCGTCGACGACGTAACGGTCCTCCGGAAGCGCGTATCAGGAGTCCTTCCACGGTGTCCGGTGGCGGGGCCTCCACTCCCCGGTGCCGGATCGCGCCGAGGGCCGTGGCCAGGAAGGCGTACTCCTCGCCCAGGTGGGCGCTCACGATGGCGCCGGCGCTCCACCCCTCCAGCGGCAGCCCGCCCATCCGCATCGTGCTCTTGTCCCGTTGGAGATGGGCGTTGTGGGCGTGGACCAGTGCCGGACCCCGTTCGGCGACAGCGAGGAGGTTGGCGGCCATCATCTGGTCCCGCAGGCCCACCAGCCGGGTCATGCGGCCCGGTGAGGTGTCGGGCATCCAGAAGTGGTAGCGCAGCAGACCGGTGGCGGTGCGCCCGTACAGGCGTGCCCGATACCAGTCGTCCCGCGAGGTCGCCGTGATCAGGTGCGGTGTCTGCGCGTCGAGCAGCGCCACCAGATCGTCGGCGAGCAGCCGCAGCCGGACGGCCTCGGCCGACTGCCCCACGGACTGGGCCGGGTCCGTCATCGCGGCGGAACGGGTCCACCGGTCGTCGGCACCGAGCATGCGGTCGAGCGTTTCCGCGGCACAGGGGAGCAGGTCCGCGTCCACCCGGGCCGAGAGGCAGCCGTGGAGTGCGGTGAGGGCCTGCCGGGGGCTCGCGGCGCCGATCGAGTCACCCGGAGTGGGGCCTGCTGGGGCGACCCTGCCGCCGTCGGCGCACCGGCGCGGGTCAGGGCCGGGTGGGTCCGCCGCAGAGTGCCGCCGCGATCCCGGTGGCGTAGCCGTAGCCGTTGCCGGGCACCGCGCCCGGCAGCAGGCCCCCCGGCCGTGTCGTCCACCGAAACGTCAGGGCTGCGCGGCCGGTCGCCGTGCCGGATTCGGCTGCCCGCGGGGTGCCCGCCCGCAGCCCACTCCCGCAGCCCACCCCCGGGCGGCCCCTGGGCACCCGCACAACCCCCGCCCGCCCCCGTTGGGACACCGCAGCGAGCGGGGCCGGAAGTCTGTTCGGCACGCCCGTGCCCGTGCTGTCGTGAGCTTCCCTTCCCGTCGAAGCCGTCGCCGCCGTGCGGTACGGCCCCGAGGAGCCGTGATGCCCGAAGCACCACCGGACGACCCGCCCGCGCTGCACGTCGAGAACGTCGACGTGACGTACGGGCGTGCCCTGTCCGCCCTCCGCTCCGTGTCCCTCACCGTGCCGCACGGCGGCGTCGTCACCCTGCTCGGTGCCAACGGCGCGGGCAAGACGACCCTGCTGCGGGCCGTGTCCGGCACACTGCGCCTGCACCGCGGCGCCATCACGGCAGGCCGTATCCGCTACGGAGACACCGTGCTCGACGGCAAGGACCCCGTGACGGCGGTACGCGCCGGAGTCGTCCAGGTCCCGGAAGGGCGGCGGGTGTTCGCCGGACTCACGGTCGACGAGAACCTGCGCAGCGGCGGACTCGGACTCGGCCGTCGCGGCCGGGCCCAGGTCCACGAGGCACGGGAGCGCGTGTTCACGCTCTTCCCCCGGCTCGCCGAACGCACCCACCAGGCCGCGGGCCTGCTTTCCGGGGGCGAGCAGCAGATGCTCGCCATCGGCCGCGCCCTGATGGCCGCCCCCCGGCTGCTGCTCCTCGACGAGCCGTCCCTCGGCCTCGCGCCCCGGATGGTGTACCGGATCGCCGAGGTGATCCACGAGATCAACACCCAGGGCACCGCCGTGCTCCTGGTCGAACAGAACGCGGGCATGGCACTCTCCCTCGCCGATCACGCCCACGTCCTCGAGGTCGGCGAGACCCGCCTGTCCGGCCCCGCCGACGAACTCGCCCGCACCGACGCCGTACGCCGCCTCTACCTGGGCGAGGCGGCCGAGGACCAGGGGGCGGCGTGAACGACCGCACCACCACCGTGCCGCCCGTGCTCGACGTACGGGACGTCACCGTGCGCTTCGCCGGACTCACGGCCCTCGACGCCGTCTCCCTCACCGTCGAACCCGGCACGGTGCACGCGATCATCGGACCCAACGGCGCCGGCAAGTCGACCTGCTTCAACGTGCTGTCCGGCCTGTGCCGCCCGGCCGCGGGCGCGGTGACCCTCGGCGGCACCGAACTGACCCGGCTCGCCCCGCACCGCATCGCCGCGCTCGGCGTGGCCCGCACCTTCCAGAACATCGTCACCACTCACGGAACGGTCGCCGACAACCTGATGCTCGGCCGCCACGTCCTGACCCGTGCCGGCTTCGCCGCCACCGCGCTGCGCCTGCCGGGCGCCGTGCGCGAACAGCGCGAGCACCTTGCAAGGGCCCGCGAGATCGCCGAACTGACCGGCCTGGGCGCCCACTTCGACAGCCCCGTCGCCCTCCTGTCGTACGGCGACCGCAAACGCGTGGAACTCGCCCGCGCCCTCTGCCTGGAGCCACGTGTGCTGCTGCTCGACGAACCGGTGGCCGGCATGAACGCCGCCGAACGCGCCCGCACGGCCGAGGTCGTGAGCGAACTACGGGCCGAACTCGGCCTGTCCATCGTCCTTGTGGAGCACGACATGGGCCTGGTCATGCGCCTCGCCGACGACGTCACCGTGCTCGACTTCGGCCGGTCCATCGCCCATGGCACCCCCGACGAGGTCCGCCGTGACCCCGAGGTGCTGCGCGCCTACCTCGGCACCGACACTCAGGGGGAGGACGCGGCATGACCGTATTCCTGGACAACATCCTCGGCGGCATCGCCCTTGGCGCGGTCTACGCACTGGTCGCCCTCGGCTTCGTCGTCATCTTCAAGGCGTCCGGCGTCCTCAACTTCGCCCACGGCTCACTGCTCCTGTTCGGCGGCTACCTGACCGCCGTCCTCCACGACGATCTCGGCTTCGCCGGCGCGCTGGCGGTGGCGGTCCTCGCCACCGCCGCCCTCGCGGGCGCCCTCGACCGGTTCCTGCTGCAACGCGGCGGACAGGACGCGCACTCCGCCCATGTACAGACCATCGTCACCATCGGCATCGACATCGTCCTGCTGACCGACCTGGCCCGGCGCATCGGCGGCGACCTGCTGTCCCTCGGCGACCCGTGGGGCGACGCCGTGACCGAACTCGGCCCGGTGACCGTCGCCGACAGCCGGCTCGCGGCGATCGGGGTGTCCGCCGTGGTCATCGGCGGCGTGTTCGCGCTCTTCCGGTTCACCTCCTGGGGGCTTTCCCTGCGGGCGGCGGCGGAGGATCTCGAGGCCGCCTCCCTGATGGGCATACGGCTCGGCCGGGTACGCGCCGGCGCCTGGTGCCTGGCGGGTGCGCTCGCCGCGCTCGCCGCCGTGTTCCTCGCCGCGTTCCCGGCCCCGGGCCTGGAACGCAGCACCGGCCTGATCGCGCTCAACGCGTTCCCCGCGGCGATCCTCGGCGGGCTCGCCTCCCCGGCCGGGGCCCTCGCGGGCAGCCTGCTCATCGGCCTGACCGAGGCACTGGTCGTCGGTTACCAGTCCGAGCTGCACGTCCTCGGTGAGGGCTTCGGCGACGTCGCCCCGTACGCCGTGATGCTGCTGGTGCTCCTGGTACGGCCCACGGGGCTGTTCGGCGCGAAGGGAGCGGCCCGTGTCTGACCGTCTCCCCGGAGTCCTGACCGGCCGCGGGGCACGGATCGTGTTCCTCGCCGTCGTCCTGTGCCTCCCGCCGTTCTATCTGGACGCCTTCTGGCTGCGCATCGGCCTGTTCTCCATGGCGGCCGCCATCGGCGCCGTCGGCCTCGCCCTGCTGACCGGCACCGCCGGACAACTCTCCCTCGGCCATGCCTTCTTCCTCGCCACCGGCGCCTACGGCTACACGTGGCTGGCGGGCGAGCCCGGACCGGGACTGCCGCCCGCCCTCGCCGCCCTTCTCGCGGTACTGCTGGCCGGTGCGGCGGGCGGACTGTTCAGCCCCGTCGCCGCCCGGGTGCGCGGCATCTACCTGGGCATCGCCACCCTCGCCCTGGTCTTCCTCGGCCACCATGTGCTGCTGACCGCCGACTCCGTCACCGGCGGATTCAACGGCCGCTCCGTGCCCCCGTTCACCCTCGGCGGCTTCACCTTCGGGGCCGGCGATCCCGAACTGACCGTGCTCGGCGTGCCGTTCGGTGCGGAGGAACGGTTGTGGTTCCTGGGCCTGGCTCTGTTCGCGTTCACCTGGTTCACCGCCCGCGGCCTGCTGCGCGGACGCCCCGGCCGCGCCCTGGCCGCCCTGCGCGACAGCGAGACCGCGGCCGCCGTGATGGGCGTCGACGTCGCTCGCCACCGCTCGGCGGCCTTCGTGGTGTCGTCCATGTACGCCGGGCTCGCGGGCGTGCTCCTCGCCCTCTCCTTCCGCCGGGTCGTCCCGGACTACTTCTCCCTGGTCCTCTCCGTCGACTACCTCGCCATGATCGTCATCGGCGGGCTCGGCTCCGTGGCCGGAGCCACCGCGGGCGCCGTCTTCGTCACCGCGCTCCCGCTGCTCATGACCCGCTACGCCGACCAGATCCCGCTGGTGGCCGCCCCCGGTACGGGCGACGGCTCCGTCGGCCCCACCGAGGCCGCCCGCTACCTCTACGGCGCCGCGATCGTCCTCGTCCTGCTGTACGCGCCCGACGGCCTGCACGGACTGGCCCGCCGGGCCCGCGACCGCATACGGCGCCGACGCCCCCGAGCCCCCGCCCCGGACCCCGCCCTCTCCCCACCGCAACCGGCCGCGACCGCACGACCCAAGGAGCACACCCCGTGAACACCACGCATCACCGGCCCCGCGCCCGGCGCCGTACCACCGGCGCCGCCCTCGTCGGAGCCCTCTCCCTGCTGCTCGCGGTCACCGGATGCAGCTCCAAGGCGGACGACGGCAACGGCGGAGGTGACAAGAGCGCCGCCGACGGCGTTCGCACCGGCCCCGGCATCGGCGCCGAAAGCATCAGGCTGGGCGCCCTCACCGACCTGACCGGCCCCTACGCCACGCTCGGCAAGAGCATCGTGCAGGCCCAGCAGATGTGGGCCGACGAGGTCAACGCCGACGGCGGCATCTGCGACCGCCGGATCGAGATCGTCGTCAAGGACCACGGATACGACGTGCAGAAGGCCGTCACCGCCTACGCCGACCTCGCCCCGGACGTCGTCGCCATGCCCCAGGTCATCGGTTCGCCCGTCGTCGCCGCCCTGCTCGACGACATCGAGCGCGACAAGATGCTCACCTTCCCGCAGGCCTGGGCGGCCTCCCTGCTCGGCAAGGAGGCCATCCAGGTTCTCGGCACCACCTACGACATCGACATGATCGCCGCGGTCGACTTCCTCACCCGCACCAAGGGCCTGAAGAAGGGCGACACGGTCGGCCACGTCTACTTCGAGGGCGACTACGGCAGCAACGCCCTGGAAGGCTCCACATGGGCGGCCGAGCAGGCCGGCCTGAAGGTGGCCGGGCAGAAGATCCAGGCCACGGACACCGATCTGTCCGCACAGGTGTCCGCCCTGAGCAAGGAAGGCGTCAAAGCCGTCCTGATCAGCGCGGGCCCCGCCCAGACCGCCTCCCTCGTCGGCGTCGCCGCCTCCCGCGGCCTGCGCGTGCCCGTCGTCAGCAGCGCGCCGGGCTACGCACCGCAGCTCATGGAGACCCCCGCCGCGCCGGCCCTGGTGGCCATGCTGCACATTGTGAGCGCCGCGCCCGCGGTCAGCTCCGAACTGCCGGGCGTCCAGCGCATGGTGGCGTCGTACAAGAAGGAGTTCCCGGACTCGCCCGTCGACTCCGGGGTGCTGTCCGGCTACAACGCGGCGCAGCTCATGGGCGCCGACCTGAAGGCGGCCTGCGAGGCGGGCGGTCTCAGCCGCGAGGACATCCTCAAGGCGCACCGCGCGCAGAAGAACGCCGACACCGGCCTCGGCACCGCACAGAACTTCTCCGCGGCCGACCGCCCTGCGAGCGTCGAGACGTACGTCCTGAAGCCCGACGCGAAGGCGACGGGGGCCGTGGTCAACGCCGAGGAGGCGCACACGGCACCGGGCGTCGAGGAGTACCTGTCCTCGCGGTGACCGGACCGTGGATCTCCTGGATGCCCCGGCGTCCCTCCAGGAGGAGGGGCGCCGGGGCATCCAGGTGCCCGGCGGGCCCATAGCCGGGCCGTGACTCAGCCGATGGTGCCCAGACGGGCCTCGCGCCACAGGTCGACGCCGCCGTCGGTGGCGTACTTGTCGATCTCGGTGAGCTCCTCGGCGTCGAAGTCGAGGTTCTGCAGCGCCGCGACGTTCTGCTCCAGCTGCTCGGTGCGGGACGCGCCGATGACCAGGGAGGTGACACGCCGGTCCCGCAGGGCCCAGGCCAGCGCCATCTGCGCGAGGGTCTGGCCGCGGCGGGCCGCGATGCTGTTCAGCGCGCGCAGCCGCCCCAGCATGTCGTCCGTCAGCCACCCGGCGTCGAAGGACTTGCCCTGCGTCGCCCGCGAACCCTCCGGGACGCCGTCCAGGTACCGTCCGGTCAGCAGACCCTGGGCCAGCGCGGTGAAGCCGATGATGCCGAAGCCCTCTTCCTGGGCCACGTCCAGCAGCCCCTCCGTCTCGATCCACCGGTTCAGCATGTTGTACGACGGCTGGTGGATCAGTAGCGGAGTTCCCAGGTCCCGGAGGATGGCGACCGCCTCACGGGTGCGCTCGGCGTCGTAGGACGAGATGCCGACGTAGAGCGCCTTGCCCTGGCGGACCGCGGTGTCGAGCGCGCCCATGGTCTCCTCGAGAGGAGTGGTGGCGTCGAGCCGGTGGGAGTAGAAGATGTCCACGTAGTCCAGGCCCATGCGCTCCAGCGACTGGTCGAGCGAGGCGAGCATGTACTTGCGCGAGCCGCCGCCCTGACCGTATGGGCCGGGCCACATGTCCCAGCCGGCCTTGGTGGAGATCACCAACTCGTCCCGGTACGGGGCGAGGTCCTGCTTCATCAGCCGGCCGAAGTTGATCTCCGCGGCGCCGTAGGGCGGGCCGTAGTTGTTCGCGAGGTCGTGGTGGGTGATACCGAGGTCGAAGGCGCGCAGGGCGATGTCGCGCTGGGTCGCGAAGGCACGGTCGTCACCGAAGTTGTGCCAGTAGCCCAGGGACAGCAGGGGGAGGTCGAGGCCCGAACGCCCGGTGCGCCGGTAGCTCATGGTGCCGTCGTAGCGCTCGGGATTGATCACGTGGTTCATCGGGTGGTCTCCGGGTGCGATGCAGGGGTGTCCCGTGGGACAGCTGGAACCCTGCCCACAGTGCCTCCGAGTGATCAGGAAGTCCAACCGATCCTTTCCACGGAATTCAGCGATACCGCTTCCGGACCGTGGGGCTCGTCGCGGGCTCGTTGCGGAAGCGGGAGCGGGAGCGGGAGAGGGCGAGGGCCGGCGGACCGTGCGGGACCGGCACGGGTCGATTGACGGATTGTCGGCCTCGCCGGGTGGGCAGGGAGGCAGCGAGTGTCATGAGCACGACTACCCTGCCCTCACGAGGAGGTCGACCATGCACATCCGTACGCTGACCGGCAGCCTGGCCACGGTTCTGGTGATGTCCTTCCCCCTGTTGTGGGGCGGCCGGGCCGTGGCCGCCCCGTCCGGCGCGCCCGAGCAGGCGTCGGCCGCCCGCCTGCTCATCTACGACGCGAGCGGCTCCGCGGAGTTCAGGTCCGCCGTCGACCGGGGCGCGACGATCTGGAACGAGAGCGTCGACGCCGTGGAACTCCGCCCGGCCGCGTCCGGGCAGCGCGCCAACATCCGGGTCCTGGCGGACAACGGCTGGCCGCGCGCCCTGCCCACCACCCTGGGCAACGGCACCGTCTACATCGGGCGCCAGGCCGTGAACCAGGGCTACGACACGATCCGCATCTCGGCCCACGAACTCGGTCACATCCTGGGGCTGCCGGACCGTAAGCCAGGACCCTGCTCCAGCCTGATGTCCGGCTCCAGCGCGGGGACCGCATGCACCAACCGTCACCCGAACGCGGCGGAGAAGGCGGAGGTCGAGGACAACTTCGCGGGTGCCCTCTCCGGCGCGACGGAACAGACGGAACAGGCGGGAACGGTGCCCCGAGCCGTGCTGATCAGGGACTGACTGACCGACCGTCCCGCCGCGCACACCGGCCCCCCTCGCGCGCTGCTCACCCGCCTGATGTGACTACCGAGGCGAATGCAGCTATGGTTGACGCAGGTCAAGGCGCCGGAACTTCCGGAGTCGGCCCGTGCGTTGGTGGTCCAAGGAAAGACGCCCCGCTTCCTGCGGGGAGATGCAGGTGCAAGGCCTGCCCAGCGCTCCAAGGCGAGCCCCGTCCCGAAGAAAGATTTCGGGGCGGGGCTCGTTCCGTTCGGCCGAGCCGGTCCGTCGTGCGGGAATCCTTACGGTCAGGCCGTGTTCAGGGTCAGACCGTAGCGGCCCAGGATCTCGTTGATCGGCTGGAACCAGGTCTCGCCGCCGGAGGAGCAGTTGCCCCAGCCGCCGGAGGTGACGCCCTGCGCCTGGTCGCCGCTGATGAACGAACCGCCCGAGTCGCCGCCTTCGGCGCAGACGCTTGTCTTAGTCATCTGATGCACCGCGCCCTGGCTGTAGTTGACGGTCTCGTTCTTGGCCAGGACCCTGCCGCAGTGCCAGTGGGTCGTCGAGCCGGAGCGGCAGATCGAGGCGCCGACGGGAGCCTCGTTGGAGCCGCGCACCAGTTGGTCGGAGACCGTTCCCCAGCCGAGCACGACCGGAACCGTCCACCAGCCGCTGCCCACGTTGACCCACGCGTAGTCGTCGCCAGGGAACGAGGAGCCCTGGAAGTTGCCGATGTACGAGCCGTCCCAGCCCCGTACCTGGCCGCCCACGCCGCCGCAGTGCCCGGCGGTCACGAAGCCGCCGTGGACCGAGAAGCCGATGGAACAACGGACGTTGCCCGTGTAGTAGGGGTCGCCGCCCACCGTTCCCGCGGCGAAGGTCTCGGCGGCCGCCCGCACGGTGCGTACGGTGACCGGTCCTGCCTCGCGGGCCTCGGAGAGGAACCGCCGGACATCGTTGTCGGCCTGCTCGCTCTTGACGACGTTCACGACCACCGTGTTGGCGGCCGGGTCCACGGACCAACTGCTCACGCCCGATGGCGCGTCGAGGCGGTCCAGGCGTGCCACGGCCGCGTCGAGCCGGCGAGCGCTGTGCTCGACGGTGCGGACGGCCGCACCGGAGGACCGGAGGCTGCGGACGGTGGCGGCGTCGGCGTCCGGGGTGACGGCGACGGTCAGCTTCTCGCTCCTCGTGTCGAACCAGGCGCCGCCGTACGCCGGTCCGGCGGTCTTGCGGGCCTTGGGCTCGAGTTCGGTGGCCCGCTGTTCGGCGGCGAGCCGTTCCCCGGCCTCGGCGGGGGAGAGACCGAAGTCCCGCTGCATGGCTTGCAGCAGGGCGGCGGAAGCCGGCGCGGATTGTGCCGATGAGGCGGAGGCGGCAGGGGAGTCGGGACCGGGGGTGTCGCTCGCCGAGGCGGGCAGAGTGCCGGCCGCGGTCCAGCTGCCGAGCATGAGGAGTGCGGCCACGCAGGCATGCGTGAATCGGGTGCGTCTCATGGAAGATGCCCTTCGTCGTTCCAGCAAGGTGGGGGTGGAACAAACGCAATCTGAGAGCGCTCTCATTTGAGTCGGGCAGAGCCTAGCGGGCACTGGCTATCAGGTCCATGCCAATAACGGAATTTGGTGCTTCGCCTGCCGGTTGCTCGCTTGTGGCGGGTACGGGTGGGCCTTGCCGGGTGTCGCGGGACGCATGGTGGCGGGCGGCGGAGAGGCGCCGGGCGTCGCCCGACGGTCCGGGTGGCGGCGGCCGGCTCTTCGCGCCGGGAGACGAAGTCGGACGGCGGGAGCGCGTAGAGCTCGTCGAGCGCCGTCCCCACCTCGCCTCCCCGACGTTCCGCATTCCTTTGCGCCGCATGGTCCCCGGACTCCACCGAACCCGACGCCCCCGCACATGAGGAGGCCGCAGGGACGGAAGGCGGGGTGAACGGACCTTCCTCCGGGGCAGAGGGGGTGACCAGTGGTGCGGCAGCGGAGCAGTGTGGCCGACGCGCTCCGATGCGCGCCCAGTGACGATGCCCAGGCCTTGACGGCGCGGGAGGCGCTCGGCACTACTGGAAGGCGTCCCGGGCGTACGTTCTGTGGGGGGCTCGCCCGGTACCGGCCCGGTATGCCCACCCCCGCCGGGATGCACGTCGGGAGGTGACCGGTGCGGCCTCGATGGGCGGCGGCGATGCTCCTGCTGACGTCGGTACTGCTCCTGCACCTGTGCTCACCCGCTGCCGGGGCGGAACGGCACACGCAGCCGGACCGGCATGTAGCGGCACCCACCATGTGGGCGCACCCCATGGCGGAATTTCCCATGGCGACGATTAGCCCCATAGCGGGTCGGCGCATGGCTGCACACCCCACGAGCCCGGTTCACCTGACATCGGTTCACCATGCAGTCCCCGCGGCGCTCCTCCCGGCGGTCGCCTCGGCCCTCACCCCGGACGACCCCGACCTTCAGCGCGTAGGGAAGCCCTCTTCCGGTACCCAGGACGCCGCACCGCACCTCCGCCTCGCCCGCTCACCGAGGACCGCCGGAGCGGCCGGGGCGGCAGCGCACACGGCGACGGACGCCCAGGCGAACGCGGTTCCCCCGGAGCGGGCCGCCCGTGACACATACCCGTCAGGTACCCCACAAGGCGCGGGGCCGGCACTCCCGGCCCACGACGCCAGCGACCTGCAGACGTTCCGCTGCTGAGCGACGGCAGTTCCGCCCGAGGCCTGCACCACGCGGCCCGAGCGCTGCCCGGCGACCCCACACCCCGCACGGCACCGCAGCAGGCAGGCCCTCGTGCGTCCCGGCACCCGTGACGACACAGGAGACCCGCATGCCCCGAAAGCACCTTCTCGTTCTGCGGCCGGACGAACTGGGCCCCGGCGAGCACAAGACATGGAGACACCTGCGCAGCGAGTCCGGCGCACCGGAGAACCCTTTCCTCGACCCGGCGTTCACCACGGCCGTCGGGCACGGCAGGCCCGGTGCCAGGGTCGCCGTACTCCAGGAGGACGGCACCCCTGTCGGCTTCTTCCCGTACGAGAAGGGGCCGTTGGGGCAGGGCCGGGCCATCGGGCTCGGTGTGTCGGACAGCCAGGGGGCCGTCCTGCGCGCCGGGATCCGGGTCGATCCCCGCCGGCTCCTGGCCGCCTGCGGGCTCTCCTCATGGGAGTTCGACAACCTGGAGGCCGGTCAGCACCTCTTCGTACCGCACGCCACCGAGCGACTCGTCAGCCCGGTCGTCGACATCGGCGAGGGCTTCGCGTCCTACACCGAACTGCTGCGGGCGAACGCGCCCGGCTTCCTCAAGCAGACCCTTGCCAAGGAACGCCGACTCGCCCGTCAGGTCGGAGAGATGCGGTTCGTGTACGACGCGCGGGACCCGGACGCGTTACGGGCCCTGATGCGCTGGAAGTCCGCGCAGTACCGGCGCACCGGGCGCCGGGACCGGTTCGCGCAGGCGTGGATCACCGAGTTGGTGGAGCGGCTCGCGAGCGGCGACGACCCCGAATGCCGCGGACTGTTCTCCGTGCTGTACGCCGCCGGCCGCCCCGTGGCCGCCCACTTCGGGCTGCGCTCGCCCACGGTCCTCTCCTGGTGGTTTCCGGCGTACGACCGCGACTACGGCAAGTACTCACCAGGGCTGGTGCTGCACCTGCGGATGCTGGAGGCCGCGGCGGCCGACGGGATCCGCATGGTCGACCTGGGCAGCGGGCCGGCCCGCTACAAGGACTCGCTGAAGACCCGTGAACTGCCCGTCTACGAGGGCGCCGTGGTGCGCACGGTGCCGGGCGGGGCCGCGTACCGCCTGAGCCGCGAACCGGCGCGGGCCGCCCACCGCTTCGTCCGCGACCGCCCCGGACTGGCCGGTGCGGCGAGGCGAGCGCTGGAGGAGATGGGCCGGCTGCGCGACCGGTGAGGGCGTCCCTGACGCACGCCACCGGCCGGGATACCCCGGCCGGCAGCGTATGACAGGGCACCGCACGGCACGCAGGGCCTCGGGATCCGGCCGACTGGGCTGCTGCGCCGCGGGAAGGGACCGGTAGGAGTTCTTGTCCGACACGTTCATGTTCCGACCGCCGCCGATCGTCGTCGTCATGCCGAACCAGTGAGGGGATGCGCACTGTTCCTCAACGGGGCCACGCGGACCGGCCGGACAGAAGGGAGCGCGCGGCCTCCTGGGTCGCGCCCATGTCGAAGCGCTCGGTCCGCCAGGTGGCCGACCGCATGGTGCCCCGGTGCCGGTAGGAGCGGACGATCCGCGCATGGTCGTGGCGCGTCACGAAACCCTGGAGATCGGTCTCGTCGCGCCAGACGGAGACCGACCCCGAACGCGGGTGCAGCAGCCCCGGGGCCAGCCACAGCCAGAGGCCGACCGCGCCCTCGATGTCCTGCCAGGCCCGGCGCAGGGCGACCCCGGCGGTGTTGACCCCGACGGCGGTCCACGGCCGGTGCGGGACGAACTCGGTGACGCTGACGACGGCCGCGGCGGCCTGCGGGCCGGTCTCGGATGCGGCGTCCTCCCCGGCCGGGCCGGGTTTCCACGGCGCGAACCAGATGGTGGCCGGCATGGCGGTCTCCTCGTGCGTGAATGGACGGTGCTCGCCCGCAGCTTATAAGAGCACGGTCGTTCGTGCTAACATTTCGGCCCACTGATGCCGATAGAGGAGTACTGAGCATGGGCCCCATCGAGACCGTCGCGAGCGCCGCCCTCAACAGCCTCTCCCGCGTCTCGGGGCGGCTGGCCGGTGCGGGCACCTTCGCCCTGTTCCACATGCCGTTCAGCCGGAGCAAGGCGCGCCCCTCGGAACGCGAGCTGCTCGGCACGGCACAGGTGGGGCGGGTGGGGGCCGGGGGCAAGTCCGCGGTGACCTACCAGTGGGGTGACGGCGCGCGTCCCGTCCTGCTCGTGCACGGCTGGCAGTCGCGCGGCTCGCGTTTCGCCGACTTCGTCCCGGGACTCCTCGACCGGGGCTACAGCGTCGTCACCTTCGACGCTCCCGGCCACGGCGACGCCACCGGCCGGAGCACCACCATTCTCGAGTACCGCGACATCGTCACCGGACTCCACGACCGGTACGGCGAGTTCGAGGGCCTGGTGGCGCACTCCATGGGCGTGGTCGGATCGTTCTTCGCGCTGACGCACGGCGTGCGGGTGAAGAGGATCGTCACCATCAGCGGGGTCTGCGACTTCGACTACCTGATCGAGGAGTTCTCCTCCGCGCTGCGCCTGCGCCCCCGGCTGGAGGCCCGACTGCGCGAACGGATCGAGAAGAAGCTCTTCCCCGGTCTGCCGGCCGACAGGACGCCCTTCTCCCTGGTGCACGCCACCGAGGACGTGCGGGCTCCCCTCCTAGTCCTGCATGACGAGGGCGACACCAGGATCGGGGTGGGGCAGGGGCGCCGGATCGCCGAGGCGTTCGGTGGCCGGGCGCGACTGATCACTACGACCGGGCTCGGCCACCGCCGGATTCTCGGCGACCCCGAAATCGTGCGTACGGTCTGGGAGTTCGTGGAGCACGGCACGGTCCGGAGCGCCGAGGCGGCCACCGGGACGGTCTCCGCCGAGTGAGGGTGCGTACGATGCGCCCACTTGGCTGATCACGTCCCGTCCGCTGTGCCGGGCCACCCGCGCACAGTGACCGCACGATCGTCCGTATACTCGGTTACGGTGGTCACTTATCGGTCACCGGGGGGCTGGCTCAAGAGACAGGCGGGCGCGGGCATGGCAGCGACACACACCGACGGGCGCATCGCGCGCGGAAACCAGACGCGTCAGCTGATTCTCAGGCGCACCGTGGAGATCGCCTCCGTCGAGGGCCTGGAAGGCCTGTCCCTCGGACGGCTCGCGACCGAGCTGAGTCTCAGCAAGAGCGGCGTGTTCGCGCTGTTCGGCTCCAAGGAGGACCTGCAGCTCGCCACGGTTCACGCGGCCATCAAGGTGTATCTCGAGCACGTGGTCCAGCCGGCCCGTGAACTGCCGGCCGGGATCGCCCGTCTCTGGCATGTGTGCACGGGCTGGCTCACCTACTCCCAGGACCGTGTCTTCCCCGGCGGTTGTTTCTTCTACTCGGCCTCGGCGGAGTACGACGCACGCGAGGGCAAGGTCCACGACACCCTCGCCGCGGCCCGCACCAACTGGTTCACCTTCCTCGAGCAGACCGTGCAGGAAGCGAAGGAAGCGGGGGAGGTCGAACAGGACACCGACGTGCCCCTGCTCGTCTTCGAGCTCGTCGCGCTCCTCGAACTGGCCAACGCGGAATCCGTCATGCACAACGAGTTCACGTCCTACGACAAGGCGGCGCGGGTCATCCTGAACCGCCTGCGCGATGTGGCCACCGACCCGTCGCTGCTGCCCGAAACGGTCTGACGCCGCCCGGCCGCCCGTTCGGGACCACGGGCCCCGTCCCGCGAGACGGAGGGCCCGCCCTGCGGAACAACACGGCCGGGACGTCCCGCGGGGCACCGCCGCAGTCCCCGGGAGAACCGGCCCCGCCGTGGTCGAGACACCGCTCATGCCCCGATGGCGTGCACCCCTCCGTCGACATGCACGATCTCGCCCGTCGTTTGGGGGAACCAGTCCGAGAGCAGCGCGACGACCGCACGGGCCGCGGGCTCGGGGTCGGAGAGGTCCCAGCCGAGGGGGGCGCGCGTGCTCCACACCTCCTGGAACGTCTCGAACCCGGGGATCGACCTGGCCGCCGTCGTCCTGACCGGGCCGGCCGCGACGAGGTTGCAGCGGATCCCGCGAGGGCCCAGATCCCGGGCGACATAGCGCGAGGTGGATTCCAGGGCCGCCTTGGCCACCCCCATCCAGTCGTAGGCGGGCCAGGCGACCTGCGCGTCGAAGTCCAGGCCCACGACGGCCCCGCCCCGCTCCTCCATGAGCGGCAGACAGGCCATGGCCAAGGACTTCAGGGAGTACGCGGACACCTCGACCGCGGTCGCCACGGAGTCCCACCCGGTCTCCAGGAAACCGCCTCCGAGCGCGTCCCGCGGGGCGAAGGCGATGGAGTGCACCACGCCGTCCAGCCGGGCCTCGCCGCCGACGCTCTCCCGGACCCGGTCCGCGAGGCTTTCGAGATGCCCCTTGTCCTGGACGTCGAGTTCGATCAGCGGGGCCTGCCGGGGGAGCCGCCTGGCGATGCGCTCGACCAGGCCGAGCCTGCCGTATCCGGTGAGCACCACCTCGGCACCCTGCTCCTGGGCGAGCCGGGCCGTGTGGAAAGCGATCGAGGACTCCATGAGGATTCCCGTCACCAGAACTCGCTTGCCCGCGAGTATGCCGTTCATCTGGCCTCCTTCGTGGATACCCCGGCTTCAGCCGGGGGAGGAAATGAAGTTCCCGCGGAGCGGGGCAACGGGCTGCGATGCGCCGTCAGGGCGGAGCGCAGTGCTCTGACCCGCGGATTTGGGCTTAAGGCACGGTGGCGCTAGTTTGTGAGCGTGACCACGACGTGTGTGAAGCGGGCGTTCAAGTACCGCTTCCATCCGACCGGTGCGCAGGCGGCGGAGCTGTCGCGCACGTTCGGCTGCGTGCGCAAGGTCTACAACCTCGCCCTCGCCGCCCGTACCGAGGCATGGGCGCGGCAGGAGCGGGTCAACTACAACGCCACCTCGGCCATGCTGACCGCGTGGAAGAAGACCGAGGAACTCGCCTACCTCAACGACGTGTCCTCCGTGCCGTTGCAGCAGACGCTGCGCCACCTGCAGAACGCGTTCACCAGCTTCTTCGGCAAGCGGTCCCAGTACCCCCGCTTCAAGAGCCGGAAGAGGTCCCGCAAGTCCGCCGAGTACACCACCAGCGGTTTCCGCTTCCGCGAGGGGAGGCTGACGCTGGCGAAAATGGCCGAGCCGCTGGACCTCGTGTGGTCGCGTCCGCTCCCCGAGGGGGCGACGCCCTCCACGGTGACCGTGTCGCAGGACGCGGCCGGACGCTGGTTCGTGTCCCTGCTGTGCGAGGACCCGACCGTGCAGCCGCTGCCCGCCGCGGACACGGCGGTCGGCGTCGATGTGGGCCTCGATCACCTGCTGGCCCTCTCCACCGGCGAGAAGATCGCCAACCCGAGGCACGAGCGCCGCGACCGTACCCGTCTCGCCAAGGCCCAGCGGGCTCTGGCGAAGAAGGCCAAGGGGGACGGAGCCAACCGGCGCAAGGCCCGGATCAGGGTCGCCAAGATCTACGCCCGGATCGCCGACCGGCGCCGGGACCTGCTGCACAAGCTGACCACTCGACTCGTGCGTGAGAACCAAACGCTCGTGATCGAGGACCTGACCGTGCGCAACATGGTCAAGAATCACACGCTCGCCCGGGCCATCTCCGACGCGGGCTGGAGCGAGTTCCGCTCCATGCTGGAGTACAAGGCGGCCTGGTACGGGCGGGAAGTCATCGCGGTCGACCGCTTCTTCCCCTCCTCCAGGCTGTGCTCCGCCTGCGGCACCTTGCAGAAGAAGATGCCGCTGCACGTCCGCGCCTGGACCTGCGAGTGCGGCACGGTCCACGACCGGGACGTGAACGCGGCGAAGAACCTTCTGGCGGCCGGGCTGGCCGTGTCTGTCTGTGGAGCCGGTGTAAGACCTCAACGGAGTTCTCCGGGCGGGCGGTCGGCGACGAAGCAGAAACCCCCACGGCGCGAGCCGTAGGAATCCCCCTCGTTCACGAGGGGGAGGAAGTCAACCTGCTGCCACCTCTGTCCTGCGTCCGGGCTCCGCGGCACCGGATCCGATGAACTGTTCGATCTCCGCCACCACTTGGGGAGCGCCGAGAATGCGCTGGTGCCCGAACCTGCGGGTGGTGACCAGTCGTGCCTGTTCGCCGAAGGCCGCGACGATGCGCCGCGCCTGCCCGCAGCCGACCGTGCTGTCGTCCTCGTCATGGATGACGAGGAGCGGAACGCGGACGCCGGCGGATTCGTGGAGGACGGAGAAGCGTGTCCACATGTCCTCCTCCCCGGGGTACACCTCCCGCTCGATGCGCCGGCGCAGTTCGTCCCGCAGTTGCTCCGACAGCCGCAGCCGGGCGGTGAACATGTCGACCAGATACATGAAGTCGGGGACCGAGCTGATCGCCACGATCCGCCTCGCCCGCACGCCGTGCCGCAGTGCCACGAAGGTCGCGACGACCCCGAAGGAATGGGCTACGACTGCTTCGAACTCCCCGTGCGTGCGGTGGAGTTCGGCGATGATGTCGCGGTACTCCACGAGTGTCGTGGTGTCGCCGGTGGCCGCACCGTGCCCCGGCGCGTCGAAGGCGACCGGGCTGTATCCCCGCTCGATCAGCCGGGTGATGGCCTTCGCGTAGCGTGATGCGCGTGACTCCCAGCCGTGCACCAGGAGCACCGGGCGTTCGCCGCTGCCCCAGCGGTAGATGGCCGCGACCTTGCCGTTCACCGTCAGTTCGCCGGTCCTCGCGGCCTCCATGACCGCCCGTTCGTCGGGCCTGGGCCTGCTGCGGCCCTGCGGCCGCCGGAAGAGCTCGAACAACTCCTGGCCCGAGCCGCCCGACTCGCCGGCGTCGCCCGGGGCCGCACCGAAACCTGCCGTAGCGCGATCCATTCCACGCCTCCAGATCGATCAGGGGTGGGAGATCTTAGCACGATCGTTCGCACAGTTTAATGGCGTCGACGCCGTATAACTGCACGGACGTTCGTGCTAATGTCGCCGTGGTCAACTCTCCCTCCTGGAGGACGACATGGCGCATTCGCACTCCGTATCCGTCGCCGACGACGCGGCGGACGGCCGGCCCGGCCCGAACCAGTGGTTCAAGGACCATCTGGACGGCCTGATCGACGCGCACCTTCTGGCCGACTGGCCGGAGATGCGCACCGAGACGGCGGACGAACTCGAGAAAGGGATGCTGTCGTGACCGCCCCCGGCAGCACCGGGCGCATCGGTGTCGCCGTCGCGTCGGGGATGCTCAAAGGGGTCTACGGGCACGGCGTGCTGGCCGCTTTCGAGGAACGCGGGCTGCGCGCACAGGTGTACGGCACCGCTTCGTCCTCCGCCCTCTCCGGTGGTCTCGCCGCGGTCGGCCGGGCACGGCGGACGGGCGTGGCGTACTGGACCGGTGCCGCCGCCGCCGCGGCTGACAAGGGCATGAGCGGCGTCGTGCTCGACAGCATCGCGGAGTACGGTCCGACGCTTCGCGAGGGACTCTTCCGCCCCGAAGCCCCGGAGTTCCTCCTGGCCGCCGGCAAGGTCACCGACCCGGCCGCCGCCGAGGCCACCCAGGGCCCGGACGCCAAGGCGCTCGGCCGCCGACTCCTGCGCAACGTCTTCGCGGGGGACCGGAGCTGGGTCGACGAGCACCTGGCCACCGTCGTGTTCTCCTCCCGCGCCGGGTCCGGGGGCAGGAGCGCCTCCTGGCACCGGACAACTACGACGCCGTGTCCTATGCCTCGACACGCATGCTGCACGCGTGGGCCGTACCGGCGGAGATCGACGGGGAGGCATACGTCGATGCCTCATACACCTGCTCCTGCCCGGCACGGGAGGTCGCGGCCAAGGGTGTGACCGTGCTCGTCGCGATCGGCTGCGATCTCTCCCCGCTCTTCCGCGACCTCTACGCGTCCGAGGAGATCGTCGACGGCTCCGTCCTGAACGGGGCACGGGTCCTGGTGATCAAACCGGACGACGACCTCAAGAACCTGGGCGTCGACTACACGGCGGCGACCTCGGAAGGACTGGTCAAAGCCTACGAATTCGGGCAGGACGCCGGGCGCCGCTTCGTGGACCGGTACACCGAACTGCTCGGTTCGGCCGCTCCGGAACCCGACGCCGGGACCGGGGCGCGGGAGGCCGACGCGTGACGCATGTGGTCACCGAGCAGTGTGTGCGCCGCAAGTTCGCGGAATGCGTCACCTACTGCCCGGTCGCCTGATTCCGGGAGGCGGGGACCTTTCTGGTCAGCGATCCCGAGGAATGCATCGACTGCGGCAACTGCGTGGAGGCCTGCCCGGCCGACGCGATCCATCCGGAGGACGAGCTGCCCGCCGGACTCGCTCCGGCCCTGGAGTGGAACGCCCGGCTCGCAGCCGAACTCCCCATGGCCACCACACGGGTTGTGCCGCTCGCGGATGCCGAACAGTGGCAGGGGCGGCCCGGTAAGTGGGGCACCCTCCCGGCGGGGCTGGCGCCAGGTGCCCCCGTTGTCCCGCACCCGGCCGGCCCGTGATCTGAACCACCCGTCGGCGGCCGGCCCGCGGCGGATGTCACCGGTCGGCGCCCGCGCCCTCGCGTAACAGGCAGGTCAGGCGCGCGGAGCGGATCAGCCGGGCGTGGTCGTCCCTGATCGTCAGCTGGTGGGCGCCGATCCGGGAGCCCGGGTGCAGCGCGGTTCGCGGACCTCCGGCGACCAGACCCTCGCGGGCCGCCCTGTGGTGCGTGCAGTTCGGTTCGAGCCCGACCAGCCGCCCGCCGGGAGTCACGTACGCCGTCGCGGCCGGCGAGCCGGGCGTCTCGGCCGGCGCAGTACCTGGGGAGCTTCGTTCGGATCAGGCCGCTCACCCCGGCTCTCGCTCACCCAGCCGGACAGGCGCCGCCAGTCACCTCCGGCCTGATCCCCCGGACAGGCCCCGGCCCCGCCGTGCAGCAGCCCGGAAGGCCGACGGTCCTTGGCCACGAGCATGGTCGCGACCAACCGGTCCTGGAACAACTCCTTGCGAAGGACCGCGCTCCCTCCGGACGTGTCATGCGGCGGTGGCTGCCGCCGCCGCCGCTCGCCTGGCGCGTGCCTCCCGGATGCCCTGGCGCCGGTCGGTGAAGGATGCCGCCTGGGTGTTCAGCCGGGTCATGAAGCCGGCGAGCTCCTCCCGGGCGGCCTCGCCGGCCGGACCGAGCCCTTCCCTCTCGAACACGCGCAGTGTGCGCAGGATCGGCATGACGACGTTGTCATGGTGCAGCCGCAGGTCGTAGATGCCCGCGATGGCGATCTCCGCCGACTTACGCCCGAAGTCCTTGATCGTCGAGCCCGGCATCTCGAACCCGGTCACCACGTCACGGACGGCCTCCATGGTGCTGTCGGGTGCCAGCTCGAAGGCGGCGTCGACCAGGTTCCGGTAGAACACCATGTGCAGGTTCTCGTCCGCCGCGATCCGCGCCAGCAGCGCGTCGCACACCGGATCGGTGCTCACCTGCCCGGTGTTGCGGTGCGAGATCCGGGTGGCGAGCTCCTGGAAGGCCGCGTACGTGATGGCGTGCAGCGCGCTGAACCCGTCGGGACGGTCGTAGCCCGTCGACATGTGCGTCATCCGGGCACGTTCCAGGGCCCTGGGGTCGACGGCCCGGGTGACCAGGAGGTAGTCACGCAGCGCGGTGCCGTGCCGTGCCTCCTCGGCCGTCCAGCGATTGACCCAGTTCCCCCAGGCGCCGTCCCGGCCGAACTCGGCGACCGCGAAGTGGTATCCGGGCAGATTGTCCTCGGTCAGAAGATTGACCACGAGCGAGACGCGGGCCACGTCCGGGAGCGTGGCCTCCTCCTCGGTCCAGGCCGTACCGCCGAGCGGGCCCTCGAAGTCCTGCCCCTCGCCCCAGGGGATGTACTCGTGCGGGAACCACTCCTTGGCGACCTCGAGGTGGCGGTCGAGATTGTGCGCCACCACCGGCTGGAGCTCGGCCAGCAGGGAGTGCTCCGCACGCGCGACGGAACGGTCGAGACGGTCGATGGGGGGCATGGTGCTCTCCTTCTCGGGGTGTCGCGGCGTCATTCACAGGGCCCCGGGGCATAGGGGTTCTGGGGCTTGGGGGGAAAATCCGGGCAGTGCGGGCAGCACGAGGTCTCCGAGCGGACTACGGCGTCCGCTCGGCCCGTGCGCGGATCATCGGCGCGGACGCGGCGGCGGCCAACGACCCGATGGCGCACGCGAGGAACACCTGCAGATAGCCCAGGTCGTCGAGGATGCCGTGACGTTCGAGGATCGCCGCGAGGGCGGCGATGCCCAGCGCGCCACCGATCTGACGGGTCGTCATCAGCAGCCCGGTGCCGGAGGCGAAACGCTGCGGCGCCAGCGATGCGGTGGCCGCGTTGGAGATCCCGGTCAGCGCCGCGCCGATCCCCACCCCGGCCACGATGCCGATGGGCAGCCAGACAGCCACGTACTGGCGTTCGGTCCCCAGGAGCAGGTACATGGCGGCGCAGGCGGCGCCGAAGAGTACGGAACCGGTGGCCACCGCGGCCCACTGGGCGCGGGGCGGGACCCGGCGCCCCACCACCAGGGCACCGACCGCCGCGGCGAAGGCCCCGGGGGTGACCGCGAGCCCCGCCTTCAACTCCGAGTAGCCCCACACCGCGTTGAGGAACAGCAGTGTGCTCAGGAGGTAGGCGTACATGGCCGCACCGAAGAGCAGCGAGGCGACGTTGGTGGCGGCGAAGGGGCGGCTGCGCCACAGGTCCCATTCCAGGGCGGGCGCGGCATGACGCCGGGAGAGCAGCAGGGCGGCAGCGACGAGCACCGCGCCTCCGGCCAGCAGCGCGACGACCCGGCCGCTGCCCCAGCCCCACTCCGTCCCCTGGGTCACGCCGAAGACGACGCCTCCGATGCCCAGGGCCAGGGCCAGGGTGCCCACCGGGTCGGGGAGCCGGCGCCTGGTCGGCGCGTCGTTGGACAGCCTGGCCGCGACGGCCACGATGGCCAGACCGAGCGGGAGGTTGATCAGGAACACGCTGCGCCAGCCCCACACGTCGACCAGCAGGCCGCCGAGGCTCGGTCCGACGGCGGCGGCCATGCTGCCGACCGCTCCCCACACCCCGACGGCGACCTGCCGACGGGCGGCGGGCGTGTGCTGAAGCACCAGGCCGAGCGCCGAGGGGATCATCCCCGCCGCGCCCACACCCTGCAGGGCACGGGCGCCGACGAGCATCGGAACACCGGTGGCCAGCCCGCTCAGCAGCGAGGCGAGCGTGAACAGGACCGTGGACCATACGAACAGCTTCTTGCGCCCGATGATGTCGGCGACCCGCCCGGCGACGGCGAGCAGCGCCGCGAACACGACGGTGTACGCGGTCACGACCCAGGTCAGCTGGGACAGCGAGGCATCCGGGAAGTCGACGCGCAGGTCGGAGAAGGCGATGTTGACGACCGTGGTGTCGAGCACGGCGAGGAAGGTGGCCCCGGACGCGACGAGCAGCGCGACCTTGGCCGCCGCCCTCGCGGAGCTCTCCGGTGCCCGCGCTTCGTTCTGCCCCGCGGGGCCCGCCGGGCCTGCCCCGGGCGACGTGGGTGAAGCGGTGGTCATGCGCGGTCCCTTCGTCGTGGGATCCACAGGCCGGTGCGGGATCCTTCGAGTAGAAACTAAACGACCGTGCGTGCATTTAAAAGGGGGTCGGGGTGAGTCGCACAGGCGCGGCGCGATGACGCTCGTCACTGCACATGCGCTCCGCGTGTCATACGCCCTGTGCACCGGACGGCCCCGCGTACCGGGTGAGCGACCGCCGGACCAACTCTTCGGCTGCACCGGTGTATTCGGCCGGGTCCAGCAGCCGTGCCAGTTCTTCGGCATCGAACTGCCCGGCAATCGAGGGGTCGTTGGAAAGTACTGTGCCCAGTGGCAGGCCGGAGGCGGCCGCCTCGGCCGAGGCCCGGCCCATGGCCTCCTTCGCGGCCGCCTTGCCGAGCGCCGGCGCCAGCACGGCCGCCAGTCGCTCCGAGACGATCAGGCCGCCGGTCAGCTCCAGGTTCGCCCGCATGCGTCCGGGCGACACCTCCAGCCCGGCGACCAGCTCGCGTGCGGTGTGCGCGGCACCTCCTGCCAGCCGCAGACACTCGCGGAGCGGCTGCCATTCGGCGTGCCAGGCGCCGGCCGACCGTTCGTCCTCGGACAGCATCGTGTGCGTGAGCACACTCGCGTAGGCGGGAACCTGCAGGGCCGCCGAGCGGATCAGCGTGGCCAGCGCGGGGTTCCGCTTCTGCGGCATCGCCGACGAGACACCGCGGCCGGCCGCGGCGGGCTCCGCCACCTCCGCGGTCTCCGTCCGTGCCATCGACTGCACATCGACGGCGATCTTCCCCAGCACACCGGTGGTCAGGGCGAGTTCGGCGGCGAGCGCGGCAACGGGCGCACGGTGGCTGTGCCACGGCAGCACCGGCGCGCACAGGTGCGTCTCCGCGGCGAACCGGGCGGTCAGCCGCTCCGCGTAGCCTGCCGTGAGTCCTGCCGTGAGTCCTGCCGTGTGTGCGTCCGTGTGTGCGGCTGTCGGGTCTTCGCCCGCGGCGCGCCGCCGTGCGCCGCGGTGCAGCTTCTCGTACTCGGCATAGCCGGCCAAGGTGCCTGCCGCACCGCCCAGTTGAACGAAGAGACCTTCGGAGCGCAGCGTCTTCAGCCGGTCCGTGGCCGTGCTCACCGCGGCCAGCCAACCGGCCGCCTTGAGCCCGAAGGTCGTGGGCACCGCGTGCAGCGCGAGCGTGCGCCCAGCCATGAGCGTCCCCGCGTGCGCCTCGGCCAGCGCGCGCAGGGAGCCGGTGACCTGCTCCAGATCCGCCACCAGAAGGTCCAGGGTCCGGCGGGCCACCAGCATCAGCGCGGTGTCGAAGATGTCCTGGCTGGTCGAGCCGCGGTGCACGTACTCGGCGGCGTCCGGATCCGCGGCCGCCACCAGGCGGGTGAACGCCTGGACCAGGGCCACCACAGGGTTGGCCGCACCCCGGCTCAGCACGGCGAGTTCGCGCGGGTCCAGGCGGTCGGCGTGGGCCAGCTCGCTGATCGTCCGGGCCGCCGCCGCAGGCACGTTGCCCAGGCTCGCCTGGGCGCGGACCAGTGCGGCCTCGGCGTCCAGCATGGCCTGCAGCCACGCGTCGTCGGACGTGGCGGCCTCGGCCGGAGTACCCGCCCGCACCGGGCTGAGCAGGCCGGCGTCGACGACCTGGGGCGCGGGGCCGGATGCCATGGAGGCAGGGGCGGCCGCAGGAGCGGTGACTGTGGAGTCAGTGGCCCCGGAGTCGGTGGTCGTGGTGTCAGCGGTCGTGGTGTCAGTGGCCGTCGGGGCACCGGGTGCGGGGGCCGCGGTCATGCGGGCAGAAGCCATGGGGCGTTCACCTCGTCAGCTCTCCGATCATCTCGCTGTCCGGGTGCAGCCCCGGGACCAGAGCGAGCACGGCATGGGCGATGGCGTCGGAGTCCTGCAGAGTCACCGAGTTGACCCCGGGACGGATGCCCGCCGCCGTGGCCCAGTGGACGGACTCCGTGGGCACACCGAAGGCGAAGCGGCGCGGGTGCGGGCGTCCTTCGGCGTCGACCAGATGGAACGGCGCATCGGTCACGGCGAGTCCGCCCGTCTCGTACACCGAGCCGTCCGGGTCGGTGATCTCGTACGGACGGCACTGCCGCTCCTTCAGGAGCCGCACCAGCAACGGGTCTGCGGTCGCCCGCAGATCGATCTCCGGCAACCGGGCCTCGATCAGGGTGGTCGCCGAGGTGCGCGAGCCGGGCACCGAACCCGACTCGACCGCGAAGACCCCTGCCGCCTCGTCGGGCACGGCCTGGACGCCGGGTCCGAGGACGTGCAGCACTCCGGCCTCCAGCAGCGCGATCGCCTCCTCGATGCGCCGGGCCGGCGGCCCGATGGACAGGAACGCGTTCAACGGCGTGTACCAGGCGTCCAGGTCCTGCCGATACGAACTCCCCGTCAATCCACCGTGATCGACGAGCTGCCTGAGTTCGTTGCGCAGGTCGCGCAGGACGTCGAGCGCCGTCTTGAGCGGACCTTCGACGTTTCCGGCGCGCGCCTGCGCCAGATCCTCGCGGAGGTGCCCGAGCAGCCAGCCCTCGAAGTCCTCGGGCGAGGCGAAGACCCGGCCCGTGTACGGGCGGGCGACGCGGGCCCAGTCCCAGCGCTCCTCCGGGGCGATCCGGAACTCCCCGAGCACGTCACGCTCCCGTTCGCTGCCCGGCTCGGTCTCAAGGAGGCGGGCCCGCAGTCGCTGCGCGTCCCCGGAACGGCCCGCGGCGGTGAGCAGCGCGGTGTAGTAGACGGTCTCGACCTCCTTGGAGACCAACGGCCACAGGAAGGCGCGGAAGTCGGTCCCGCCCTGTTGCCGGGACCGCTCCCGCAGGCCCGCGATCACCTCGGGGGTCAGCACGGCCGGCAGATGACGGCCATGCGGGCCCTTCTGGTTCTCGCCCCGTGAGTGGAACGGCAGCCCGCGCCGGGAACCCGCGACCAGGCGCGGCTCACGGCCGGACGGCGCATAGACCAGCCGGCCCGACCGCCGTACGAACTCTCCGCCCCGGCCCAGCGTCAGCAGCGCCATGTAGTCGAAGAAGTTCAGGCCGAGCCCGAGCAGCGCGGCCGTCTCGCCCGGCCGTATCGGCGACAGGTCCACGTCCGCGGGGTTGGCCGGGAGGACGTAGCCCAGGCCGTGGGCCTCGGCGAAGGCGGCGAGCTCGGCCTGCCTGCGGGAGCGGCGTACGGGCAGATGACCCTGCGCGAGCACCACGGCGTCCAGCCCGTCGACGCGGTCGCCGTCGTCCAGCAGAACGCTCTGCCTGCCACCGCCCGCGTCACTTCCCGGGCCGGGCGTCTCCTCGAGGGCCACCGCGCGGGCGCGGTGCACGACGGTGGTCAGCCGGCTCGGTGCCGTCTGCGTCACCCGCCGGAAGACCCATTCCAGGTAATGGCCGTAGAAGGCACGGGACGGATAGGAATCGGGGCCGAGCGTGCGCGCCTCCGTCAACACCCGCTCGTCGTACTGCCGGTCGTCCATCGGGCCGATGAGCGTGAGGAAGCGTGCCCATTCGTACAGGCTCGGTCCCGGGGCGAGCGCACCCCGGATCTCCACGCTGTCGTCGGTGAACATGGTGACCTGGGAGGCCACCGTGTTCATCAGCAGGTGTCCGGACTGGTCGCTGCGCCACACCTGTCCGGCCCCGGGCGGATACGGGTCGACCACATGCACGGTGATCGGCACGTCCTCCGGGACCGGCCCGGCGTTCGCACACAGCCGTTCAAGGACCGAGAGCCCGCGGGGCCCGGCACCGATGAGACAGACGTCGAGCCGTCGGCTGGTCATAATCGGTCTCTCCACTGAATCGGAAGTCGTTGTGGTCCCCGCGTCTCAGCTGCCGGCCGCCACACCGCTCAGGCGCAGCCCGCCCGCCGCACGCGCCGGGATCCGGGCCCGCCCCTGCACGCCGCGGACCAGGGCCGTGGTGAGGTGCGCCCGGCCGGCGCGGTGCCGTTCCGGCGGGCCCGCGCCCAGGTCCCGCAGGGCATCCACGACCTCGTGCAGGTCCAGGGCGAACTCCGCCAGCACCTCGGCGACGGCCGGGGCGTTCGCGGCGATGATCTCCGTCCACAGCTCGGCGTCACCCCCGGCGATCCGGGTGACATCGCGCAACCCCTGCCCGGCGAGCCGAAGCTGGGAGTCGTCGCCGTGCAGCAGCCGGGTGGCCAGCAGGCTCGCCACCAGATGCGGGGTGTGCGAGGTGAGGGCCACCGCCCGGTCGTGCTCGGCGTGCCCCATCGCGACCGGTACGGCCCCGCACAGCTCGGCCAGCTCCCGCGCCCGGCCGAGGGTCCGGGGGAGGGAACCCGCGTGCGGGGTGAGCACCCACGGCTTGCCGTGGAAGAGGTCGCCCTGGGCCGCGAGCGGACCCGACTGCTCCCGGCCCGCCATGGGATGGCCGCCCACGAAGCGGGTCAGATCGCAGCCCAGCTCGGCCGCCTCCTCCTGCGGACGGGCCTTGACACTGGCCACATCCGTGAAGTCGTCGGCCAGGCCGAGCAGTTGGTACTCGTGCAGCGTCGCGGCGACATGCTGCGGGGGCACCGCGAGTACGGCCAGGTCCACGGGCGTGCGCGGGACACCCACCACACCGGCGCCCAGGCCGGCCGCGGTGCGGGCCGCCTCCGGGTTCCGGTCGAGGAGATAGGGGGTCACGCCCCGGCCCCGCAGGGCCAGGGCGATCGACGTACCGATCAGGCCGGTTCCGACCACGGCGGCACTGGGCATCAGCGGCTGCTCCACAGCACCGGGAGATACTCGGGGTCGCTGTAGTCCGGGGTGCCCTCGGCGGTCCTGCGCACCAGCACGTCGTGGTTGTACGCCACCTGTGTGCCGTCCGAGCGGCGGAACTCCCGGTAGCGGTTCTCGCCGTCCTGCAGATGGAAGGAGATGGCCCGGCGCGGACGGTCGCTGACGTTGGCCCCGCTGCCGTGGTAGGTGCGGCAGTGGTGGAAGTTGACGTGTCCCTTCGGGATGCGCACGGGGATCCTGCGCACCTCGACGCCGTTGTGCCGGGCGTTCTCCTCGAGCATCACGTCGAGTTCGGAGCGGTCGCGCTCGGCGAAGTGCAGCGAGGTCGCGTCGTTCTCCGCGGTCTCCTTCCACCGGTGGCTGCCGTCCACCATGGTGATCGTGCCCATCTCCTCGTCGCAGTCGTGGAAGGGGATGAACGCGGTCAGCATCCGCTCCGAGGTGCACGTGGACCAGTAGTGCCGGTCGAAGTGCCAGGGCACGATGTTGGACTGTTCTCCCGCCACCGGCGGCTTGAGGATGAGGGTGGACTGGAACACCCGTATCACCTCGGCCCCGGCGAGCCGGGCGGCCACCGCGCCGAGCAGCGGCTTGCGCAGAATGCGGCCGATCGTGTCGTCCTCGTAGTGGATGTAGTCGTTGTGCCGCTGCACCGCGCCGTGCTCGGGCTCCCAGTAGGCGAGCTTCGGCGGGCGTAAGGGCAGCGTCCGGTCGCGGTGACCGCCGTAGAAGCGCTCGCTCGCCGACTCCAGAAGACCGGTCTCCTCGTCGGTGAACAGCTTCTCGGACAGGTACCAGCCGTGCCGGGCGTAGAAGGCCACGTCGTCGTCGGAGGGGAGGAGCAGGCGCTCCTCCTCGGTCAGGGCGAAGAGTTGTGAGTCCTGGACAGTCACGGTCTTCCTTCGGTGCGAAGTGTGCGGGTGTACGGGTGGGCAGGCATGCGGACGGGCGGTGCCGGCGGGTCAGGCGGTGGCCTTCTCGCGGGCGACGGCCTCGTAGAGGGCCTTGATGTTGCCGCTGCCGAACGTGCGGGCGCCGTGCCGGTCGATGACCTCCCAGAAGAAGGTCTTCCGTATGTGCAGGGACTGGGTGAAGATCTGGAACACCTGGCCCCAGTGGTCCTGGTCGACCAGCACGTTGGTGCGCCGCAGGTCCTCGGTGCCCAGCTCCGGGCTGCCCAGACGCTCCGCCAGCTCGGTGTAGTAGGCGTCGGGCGTCCGGAGGAACTTCACGCCGCGGCTCTCGAGAGCCGGCACGGCGGCAACGATGTCATCGACGAGCAGGGCGAGGTGCTGTACGCCGGCGCCGCAGTGGCGGGCCAGGAAGTCGTCGATCTGGCCGGGCTTGCGGTCGGTGACCGGCTCGATCAGCGTGAAGGTGACCTGCCCCGACGGGCTCTGCACCACCTTCGAGTCCATGGCCTGCTCGCCGACCTCGATGAACTCCTCGAAGATCTGGCTGAAACCGAACACCTTCTCGTAGAAGGCGACCGTCGGCCGCAGCTGTCCCGCCGGCAGGCAGATCGCCGCGTGGTCCACGGTGCGCATGAGGCCCGTGACCTGGTCCGGGTCGTCGGCGATCATGTCCATCACGCCGGGCAGGAACTCGTCCCGGTCCCCGGTCCGCTGCACGAACCGGTGGGCGACGTCGCCGAAACCCAGCACGGCGGCGGTGACGACCTCGGTGCCGCACCGGCTGTGTGTCACCGGTTCCTCGACCGGGGTGGCGCCCCGCTCGACGGCCGTCGCGAACGCCTTGGCGGCATCGGTCACCTCGAAGGCGATATTGGCCACCCCGTCACCGTGCCGGGCCACGTACGCGGCCACGGGGTCCTCGGGCGACAGCGCGGACGTGAGAACGAGGTCGATGCCGCCCTGGCGCAGCAGCAGCGAGCGCCGGCCGGGCTGCCCCGTCTCGGGTCCGGCCTGGCCGCACACCCGGAATCCGAACGCGGTGCAGAGGTAGAAGGCCGACTGCTGCGCGTCCCCGACATAGAACTCGACATGGTCCACGGATCCGATCTTCACGTGCGGTTCCCTCTCTTCCTTCTAGCGTTTGTGACGGGTGGTCGCGGTGCCGAGCAGCAGGCTCACGTTGTGGCCGCCGAAGGCGAACGAGTTGGAGATCACGGCCTCGACCCGCTGCTGCCGGGCCTCGCCCCGCACGTGGTCCAGGTCGCAGCCCGGGTCCACCTCGTCGAGGTTGTGCGTCGGCGGCAGCGTGCCCCGCGAGATCGCCAGGGCGCAGATGGCGGCCTCCAACGCGCCGGATCCGCCCAGCAGATGGCCCGTCATCGACTTCGTGCTGCTGACGGCCGGCGACCGGTCCCCGAACACGGCCCGCACGGCCTTGGTCTCCGCGACGTCGCCCAGCTTGGTGGCCGTGCCGTGGGCGTTGACGTACCCGACGTCGTCGGGTACGAGGCCGGCACACGCGAGCGCCCCGCGCATGCTCAGCGCGGCACCCTCGCCGTCGGGCCGGGGTGCCGTGGGCCGGTACGCGTCGGTGGTGGCGCCCCAGCCGAGGACACTGGCGTAGCCGGCCGCGCCGCGCGCGTCGGCGTGCCCGGCGCGTTCGACGACGAGCACCCCCGAACCCTCGGCCAGGACGAACCCGTTGCGACGCCGGTCGAAGGGGCGGCTGGCCGCCTCGGGGTCCTCCCAGCCGTGGGCCAGCGCCCGTGCGTGGCTGAACGCCAGGGCGGAGGTGGGGTTGAGCGGAGCCTCGGCCCCGCCGCAGACCACCACGTCGGCCTCGCCGTACCGGATCAGCCGGGCCGCCTCCGCCACAGCGTGGGCACCGGCGGCGCACGCCGTGGCGATCGCCGAACTCCAGCCGCGTATACCGTGCTTGATGGCGATCCTGGCAGCCGCCATGTTCGGCAGCATGCCGGGCAGCAGATACGGGCTGACCGCGGTCGGACCGCGCTCCGCGCGTGCCTGGGTCTGCGCCTCGTACGTCGTCAGACCGCCCGCGCCGCTGGACACGATCACCGCGACCCGGTGCGGGTCGACGCCGTCGCCGACGACGAGCCCCGCGTCGGCCAGCGCGTCGTCCGCGGCGGCCAGGGCCATCAGCGCGTAGCGGTCGACGAGTCGGCCCTCGCTCGGCGGCAGCACGTCGCGTGCCTCGATGTCCGGTGCGATGCCGGCCACGTCCACGGTGCCGTCCAGCAGATGGCCCGCCGGCGGCCGCTGCAGCCCGGACTTCCCGTGGCACAGGGCGTCGAAGGTCTCGGCCGCGCCCCGGCCCAGCGGGGAGAACGTGCCGAGCCCCGTGACGACGGCGTCCGGGCCGGCGGCGCGCCCGCTCATGCCGCCACCTGCCCGGCGGCCGGCCGCACGGCGAGCAGCTCGCCGTCGAGGAAGCGCCGGCGCAGCAGGATCTTGCGGACCTTGCCGGTCGCTCCGAGCGGAATGAGGTCGGGGCTGACCACGACCACGCGCTCGACGGTGCGGGCCACATGGGGTTCCAGCGCGGCGAGGACCTCGGCGGTCCGGTCGGTGTCCTGGTCCGCCTGCGGGTCGAGCAGCAGCAGGACCGAGGTGACGGGACCACTGTCCGTCCGCACGGCGACGACGGTGCACTCCAGCACGTCGGGGCAGGCCGCGAGGACCTTCTCCTCGCAGAGCATGGTGTAGAGCGTGTGGCCGTCGCCCAGGTCGACGGCGTCCACGGCACGGTCGACGTGGTAGTAGTACCCGTCGTCGTCGCGCAGGACGAGGTCCCCGGTGAGGAAGTAGCCGTCCCGGCGGGTGCGGTAGGTGGTCACCGAGTCGTTCCAGTAACCGAGCGAGAGCGTGGGCGCGTTGACGGCCAGCTGCCCGACCTGTCCCGCGCCGAGCTTCTCGCCGTCGTCGTCGACGACCGCCACGTCCGAGAAGGCGTGCGGCCGGCCGATGCACCGTCCGTACCGGTTGGTGTCGGGGGTGTGGGTGATGAAGAACTGGGAGTGCCCCATCTCCGACGAGCCGAGGCCGTCGACGAAGAACGAGCCGGGGCGGCTGACGCGGCCCCGCGCGCCGACGGACTCCCGCCGGCCCATGGCGATGAGCTTGCGGATGTGCGCCTCGTGCGCGCAGTCCCCGGTGTTCCACCAGATGCGTACGGAGTCCAGGTTTCGGGCCGAGAGGTCCTCGCCCGCCAGCTCCGACCAGGTGGTGGCGAAGCCCAGGACGCTCTGCGGCTGCCAGGACTCGATCGCGTCGAGCACGGGGCCGCCGGTCTGCTGGGACAGCACGGCGAGCTGCACACGGTTGGTCAGCGCCAGGTTGACGGCGATGACGGTGGCCGCGTGCGCCGACGGCAGCGCGCCCAGCATCCGGTCGAGTCCCTGGCCCTTGGGCAGGGACAACCGATGGCGGATGGCCGCGAAGAGACTGTGGTGCGAGTGGGTGACGGCCTTGGGCAGGCCGGTGGTTCCGGAGGAGTGGGTGATGACCACGGGCTCGTTGCCGTGGTGCCGGTACGGCCCGGGGGCCGCCGCGGGATCGCCCTTGCCGAGGTCGGCCGGATCGGCGAGGAGCGGTGTCCCGGTACCGGACTCCACCAGGGCCTTCCAGTGCGCGGCGTCGGCGATCACCCCGGCCGCGCGCAGCCGCCTGATGTACTCGGCGGCCTGCTCGGCGGGGAGCCTGCCGTTGATCAGGGCGGGGATCGCGCCGAGCCGGACCAGTGCGAGGTAGCTGAGCACCTGATCGGCGCCGGCCGTCACGAACACGGCGACCGGGTCCCGGGGAGCGACCCCGAGCGAGTGCAGGGCGGCGGCGCGGGCAGCCACCCGCTCGCCCAGCTCGGCCAGTGTCAGGGACTGCCAGGCCGGGTGTCCGTCCACCTCGGTGTCGAAGGTCAGGGTCGGCGTGTCGAGGCCGGTGCCCTGTGCGAGCAGTGTGGTGAGCGTGTTGCCGACACCCAGCCCCTGATCGGCTGCGAGTGCCGCGCGCTCGTTCTTCGGATTCATTCCCCGGTGTCTCCGCTCTCTGGACTCTCTGGACTCTCTGGTCTTTTCTGTGCTTTTCCGGGCTTGCAGGTTCGGCTCGCCGCGTTCGACTTCCACGGCGTCGAGGGGCCGGCGTCGAGGGGCCGGTCACGCCCGCGGGCCACCGCCGGCCTCTCCCGCCCGTTGCCGGGAGCACGCGGGCGGGGGAGGGCCGGCAGGCCCGGACGGGCTCGGAGTCACTTGGCCACGGCAGCCGCGGACGCCCGGTCGACGATCTCCTTGACCAGTCCGGAGACGGTCAGCAGGGCGACGGTCTCCATCTCGTCCTCCTCGAACTTGACGCCGTAGGCGTCCTCCACCTGTATGGCGACCTCGGCGACGGACAGGGACTCCAGATCGAGTCCGGCCGGCCCCAGCTGGGTGTCGCCGGTGACGTCCGACACGTCGTAGTTCATGTTCCGGAGGGCTTCGATGATGAACTTCTCGATCTCAGCGGACATTTGATTGACTCCTCATCCATGGAGAGGCACCCGGGAACGGCCCCGGACACGGTGACGGTGTTGTGGTGCACCACGGACGGCGACGAACGGCACAAGGCGCACACCCTGTTGGTGCGGAGTGCGGCCGAGATGCTCGACGTCGCGCCGTCCGAGCTCTGGTTGGAGCACGAGGCCGGCGGCCGCCCGTTCCTCGGCGGAGCCGGCGAGGCGCTGCGGGTCAGCGTCACTCACGCTCGCGGGGCACTGGCGGTCGCCTTGACCGGCAGAGCCCCCGTGGGGGTCGACGTGGAGGTGGTACGTGGATTGCGGGCCGGGGCACTGGCCCGTGCCTGGCTCGACCCGGCCGAGGCTGCCTGGGTGACGGGGCTGCCCGAAGGCGAACGGTCAGCCGCGTTCCTGTGGTTGTGGACGCAGAAGGAATCGGTGGGCAAGGCGCTCGGTCAGGGCCTCAGGCACGGGGGCATGAGCCGTAGGGTGCCGCTGCCGGAGTACTGGCCCCCGGGCGACGCCGCCGGGCTCGTACTGCGGCCCCTGCCCGACGCACCCGAACTGGCGTCAGCGGCGGTCATGGTCGGTGCGGGGCGGCACATCATCGGTGTCGCTCTGCGCGGCGCGGACGGGAGCGCCCTGCGTGGCTCCGGTGTCGGCCTCCAGGTGCGTCGGGTGGACGGGGACGCGTACGGCTGAGCCGGTCACACACCGGCGGCCGACCGCGCCGCGGCGCGGAGGATCTCGGCGTTGCGTACCGGCTTGCCGGTCGCGGTGCGGGGGAATTCGGGAAGGACGTGCAGCGTCCGCGGCCGCTTGTACGGTGCCAGCCGGGTCGCGAGACTCTCGGCGAGGCCGTCGGACGTGGCCGTCCTTGCGACGGTCACGAAGGCTTCGATGCCCGTTCCGTGCACCACCACGGCCTCGGTGACGCCCGGCAGGGCGAGGAGGGACGCCTCGACCTCGGCGAGATCCACCTTGAGTCCGCCGACGGACACCTGGGAGTCGAGCCGGCCCAGGACCGTCAGCAGCCCCGTGGCCTCGTCGAGGCTGCCCGCGTCCTTGGTGCGCAGCCAGCCGTCCACGTAGCGGGTCGGGTCGGTCTGTCCCACGTACGGACTCTCGGGCAGGGCGAGCAGGATCTGGCCCTCCTCGACCCGTACTTTCATGCCCGGTGCCGGAGCGAGGCCGGGGCTGGTTCTTCCGGTGAGGTCGGTGGCGATGACACCGGCCTCGGTCATGCCGTACATGACCCCCAGTTCGGCCCCGTAGCCGCTGGTGAAGCGTTCCCGGACCTGCGGCCTGACGAGTTCGCCGCCGGTGATCATCCGGCGCAGCTGGGGCAGTCGGGGAGGCGTCCGGGCGGCGGCCAGCACCGCGGTCTGCGACGGGACCCCGAGCAGTGTCGTCGGTTCGTCCCCCGCGGCGACGGCCTTGAGGATGCCGTCGACCGTCAGCCGGGCGGGCAGGATCACCTGTGCCCCGCCGGCGAGTCCGTACAGCAGCCCGCCGACCAGGCCGAGGACATGGACGACCGAGGCCAGCACCACGATGCGTTCGCCCCGGTGGGGGAAGTGCTTGAGCTGTGCGTACCGGTCCAGCTCCGCGAGGAGGCTGCCGGTGGTGCGGCCGATGACCTTGGAGGGGCCGGTCGAGCCGGAGCTCAGCTGCAGCAGGACGTGCTCCGAACCGGCCGGGCGCCCGCCGCGCAGCGGGACGACCCGGGTGTCGACCTCGAAGAATCCGCGCAGCGTGCCGGTGACCTCGCCGACCGGTTCGACGACCAGCTGCGGTGCGATCCGCGCGATCGCCTTGCCGCACTCATGCACCGTCAACCGGTAGTCGAGCAGGGCCACTTGAGCCCCCGCTCGCCACCCGGCAAGTATCGCGGTGATACAGCTGAGTGAAGGAGGCAGCCGCACCGCGACCGTGCCTCCGGCGGCCAGGCCGGCCGCTTCGAAGCGCGCCTGCTGTTCGGTGACGAGCCGGCGGAGTTCCGCCCGGCTCACCGGCCCCCCGACATGCAGGGCGACATGCTCCCCGTCCCCCTGGAGCAACAGGTCGTCGACCCATGCGCCCTCGGTGCAAACGGGCCGTATTAATTCCGCTTCCCCCACGGGACTCCCCACCCATCCTCAACTTCGGAACAACCCGACGGAAACTTTTCAGGACGACTCTGTCCGTTGGCTCGTCAGATGTGCGCAGCGCCATTCTTTCCCCGGCGGCGAATCCATCGTTGCGTACTGCCATCGATTAATCAAGTAAAGACTTTTGCATGAGTTCTTACTTGCGAGTAGACAAATGAGCCCACCTTGGAATTGCCCATTCGGGCACGCCGGGCATCTCATTCATTCCGAAGTGACCTGGGCAGGGCGATGGTGTGACCGTACGGGCATTCCATTCAGTGATGAACAATTCCTGAACGGTCGAAATCCTCGACCCGAACCGCACCCATCAGCGCCATCGCCTCGTCGAACTCGTTCGACAGCCCTCGAAGGACCGCTGATACTCCTTCGCTCCCGGAGTGGGCGAGACCCCACAGTGCGGGGCGGCCGACAAAAACCGCATGTGCGCCGAGACATAGTGCTTTGGCGATATCGGTACCGTGTCGAATGGACCCGTCGAGGATAATGCGGCATCGGTCGGCGACAGCTTCCGCGATCTCCGGAAGGGCGTCGGCGGCAGGTATCGCGCAATCGAGCTGACGGCCCCCGTGATTCGAGACGACGATCCCGTCGACACCGTGTTCCACGGCAAGAAGGGCGTCCTCGCCCGTGAGAATGCCCTTCAATACCAGGGGCAGTGCGGTGCGCTCCCGGATCCAGGCCAGATCGGCCCAGGTGATGGACGGGTCGAACTGTTCCCTGGAGTGCCGCGCGACGGCGGACTCGCCTGCCGTTCCGCCGTGGGACGCGGACATGACGGAAGCGTCCACGTTCACCGCGCGGATCCCCGCCGGGACGGCGAACCCGTTGCGCGCGTCACGTGGACGATGGGCGACGCGCGGAGCGTCGACGGTGAGCACCAGGGCCCGGTATCCGGCGTCCTCCGCCCGCCGGATCAGGCCGGTCAGCTGCTCCCGCCGTCTCAGCCAGTAGAGCTGGAGCCACAGTGGGCCGGTGGCCGCCGCGGCGATGTCCTCCAGGGTGCGGCTCGCGAACATACTGACCGTGAACAGCGCGCCCGTGTCGCCGGCCGCGCGTGCGGTCGCCACCTCGCCCTCGGGGTGTACGAGCCGGTGATAGGCCATGGGGGCGATGCCCACCGGGGCCGCCAGTGGCGCGCCCAGCAGGGAACAGCGGGTGTCGCACGCCGACACGTCCACGAGGACGCGCGGGCGCAGCCGCACCCGGTCGAGGGCGGCACGTCCGGCCGACACCGCCGACTCGGTGCCGCTCCCGCCGGCCAGGAAGTCCCACACGGGCCCGGGCAGCAGCTCCCTGGCTCTCGACTCGTACTCGCTGAGCGTCGTCCCCGTCACTGAGCACACCCCCGTGATCGCTCACTGTGCACCAAACTAACCGCACGGCCGTACAGTAACTGTACTCTTGCATAATGACCGCACGGTCGTCCACTTAGTCTGGTGGATGGGCGTGGCGGAGGGGGCGAGCGCCCTCGCAGGGAGACGGAGGAGGTGTCGCGTGACTGCGACGCACACCGATGGACGGATCGCGCGCGGCAACCGGACCCGGCAGCTGATCCTTCAGCGAGCTGTGGCGATCGCGTCGGTCGAAGGCCTCGAAGGGCTGGCGCTGGGCCGCCTGGCGGGCGAGCTCGACCTCAGCAAGAGCGGCGTGTTCGCCCTGTTCGGCTCGAAGGAGGAGCTGCAACTGGCCACCGTGCGGGCCGCCATCAAGGTCTACATCGAGCACGTGGTGCAGCCGACCCGCGAACTGCCCGCCGGCATCGGCCGGGTCTGGCGCCTGTGCGGCGGCTGGCTGACCTACTCGGAGCGGCGCGTCTTCCCCGGTGGCTGCTTCTTCTACTCGGTCTCGGCCGAGTACGACGCACGTGAGGGCAAGGTGCACGACACGGTCGCCGCAGCCCACGGCAACTGGTTCTCCTTCGTCGAGCAGACGATCGCGGAGGCCGCACGGGTGGGGGAGGTCCAGAGCGGTGTCGACGTCCCCCAGCTCGCCTTCGAGCTCGTCGCGCTCCTGGAGATGGCCAACGCCGAATCCGTCCTGCACCACGACCGCACCAGCTACCGCAAGGCGGCCAACGGGATCCTGAATCGCCTCCGCGGCGTCTCGACCGACCCGTCGCTGCTGCCCGACGCGGCCTGACATCGCCTGACCCCGGCATGCCCTGACACACCCTGACAGACACCGCCCGCGGTCCTGGGGACCGCGGCCCGGCCCGGAGGCATCATGGAATTGGATCCACAGCTCCAAGCCCTGTACGACCGGCGTGTGGCACAGGGGGTCCGCCCTCTGTACACGATGTCCCTCGAGGAGGCACGGGCTGCCGACCTGGCCGCCGTACAGGCCGACGCCGGGGCACCCGAGCCCGTGGAACAGGTGACCGACACGTCCTTGCCCGGCCCGGCCGGAGCCCTTCCCGTCCGGATCTACCGGCCCGCCGGTGAGGGACCGCTGCCCGTACTTCTCTACTTCTTCGGCGGCGGCTGGACCTTGGGCTCCCTCGAGACCGGCGACGCCATCTGCCGGAGCCTGGCCAACTCCGCCGGCTGCCTCACCATCGCCGTGGGCTACCGCCTTGCGCCCGAGCACCCGTTCCCGGCCGCGCCCGAGGACTGCTTCGCGGGTCTGCGCTGGGCCGCCGCGAACGCCGGACGCTACGGCGGCGACGCCGGCCGTCTGGCCGTGGGCGGGGACAGCGCCGGGGGCAACCTCGCCGCCGCCGTGACCCTCATGGCCCGTGCGCGGGGCGGCCCCGGCATCCGGTCCCAGCTACTGGTCTACCCCAACACCGACCATCTCGCGGACACCCCGTCGCGCCGCGAGAACACCGACCCGCTGCTCTTCAACGACAAGTCCGTGCAGTGGTACTGGGACAACTACCTCGCCTCGCCCGAGGACGGCACCGACCCCCTCGCCTCCCCGCTGCGGGCCCCCGGCCACTCCGGGCTGCCGCCGGCCCTGGTGATCACCGCCGAGTACGACCCCCTGCGCGACGAGGGCGAGCAGTACGCCGCGCGCCTGCGGGGCAGCGGCGTCCCCGCCGAGTCGACCCGCTACCCCGGTGTGACACACGGCTTCTTCGCCATGGCCGGGACGCTCGACGCGGGCCGCCGCGCCGTCGAACAGGCCGCCACATATCTGCGGACGACGCTGGCCGCCCCCGTGCCCGACGACGCCCCCGAGCTCTCCGGGCCGGCCCTGCCCGCCGTGTCCTCCTTGCCCCCCGTGACGAAAGGCTGACCCCATGGGCTACGTCACCGCCCCGGGGGCCCGGCCCCGGGCCCTCGCCCTCGGCGATCTGCACGCGTCCCTCACCGACCCCGTGCTGGACGCGATGAACTTCCTGAACGAGGTCGTCTCGCGTTTCCCCGAAGCGATCTCCTTCGCTCCCGGCCGACCCTCCGAAGGCGCCTTCGAACCGGACGACCTGGCGCGCTACCTCCGGGTCTACACCGAGCACCTGGAGCGGGAACTCGGGTGGCCGCGCGACCGGGTGCGCACCCAGCTCTTCCAGTACGGGCGCACCAACGGCATTATTCACGACCTCATCGCCCGCTCCCTCGCCAACGACGAGGGGATCCACGTGCCGGCGGAGGCGGTCGTCGTCACGACCGGCTGCCAGGAGGCGATGCTGCTCACCCTGCGCGCCCTCTTCGCCCGGCCCGAGGACACCCTGCTCGTCAGCTCGCCCTGCTACGTCGGGATCACCGGCGCGGCACGCCTGCTCGACATCGCGCTGCGCCCCGTCCGGGAGGGCACCGGCGGGCCGGATCCCGAGGCGCTCCTGGCCGCCGTGCGGGAGACCCGGGCCGCCGGCGGACGGCCCCGCGCCCTGTACGTGGTCCCGGACTTCGCCAACCCCTCGGGCGCCAGCATGACGGTCGCCGCCCGCGAACGGCTGCTGGAGATCGCCTCCCAGGAGGATCTGCTGATCCTGGAGGACGACCCCTACGGCTTCTTCGTCCGGGCCGGAACGGCCAAGCCCACGCTCAAGGCCCTGGACCGCGACCGCAGGGTCCTCCACCTCGGTTCCTTCGCCAAGACCGCGCTTCCCGGCGCCCGCGTCGGCTATGTGATCGCGGATCAGGAGGTCATCGGGCCGGCGGGCGAGCGGTCGCTGCTAGCCGACCAGTTGTCCAAGGTCAAGAGCATGACCACCGTCAACACCTCGGCCGTCGGCCAGGCCGTCATCGGCGGACTCCTCGTCGAGTCCGGCTGCCGGCTCCGGGACGCCAACGCCGAGGCCATCGCCTTCTACCGCGCCAATCTGAACACCCTGCTCGGCGAGTTGGAGCGGCACTTCCCGGCCGCACGCCGACGGGCGCTCGGCGTCGGCTGGAACGAGCCGGACGGCGGCTTCTTCCTCGTGGTCGACGTGCCGTTCGTCGCCGGCACCAAGGCCCTCGAGCGCTCGGCGCAGGACTTCGGCGTGCTCTGGACGCCGATGAGCGACTTCTACCTCGACGGCGGCGGGGACACACAGCTCCGGCTGTCCTGCAGTGCCCTGGCCCCCGGGTCGATCGCCGAAGGAGTGGGCCGGCTGGCCGCGTTCATCACCGAACAGGCGGCGGAAGCGGATACGTGACGCCGGGCGGACCCGGGGGTGCGGGAACGGAGGGCCGGGCCGATCGCGGCCGGGCCCTCCGTTCCCGCGCACCCTCTCTCCGCACCTGTCCGCCGCATCCCGAGAACCCGGGACCACCGTTCGAAACCCACTAACTGAACGCACGATCGTGCTAATATTTTCTCCGTCCGCGCTCTCCCTACCAGGCGGCATGGGACACCCGTGAGCCGAAAGGATCCGTATGGACATCCGCAAGCTCGACCGGACGGCTGTGCGGGAGACCGCACGCGTCCTGGAACAGGCGGACATCGAGGACTGGGACGCCCCCACCCCGTGCGCCGACTGGACGCTCCGCCGGCTGGTGGCCCACATGGCGGGCCAGCACCACGGCTTCGCGGCAGCGGCCGCGGGAGGCGGAGACGACCTCGCCGTCTGGCAGCCCGCCGCGCTCGGCGCCGATCCGCTGACGGCCTATCGCACCGCGGCCGACGCGGTCCTCGACGCCTTCGCCCGACCGGACGTTCTCACCCGGGAGTTCGCGATCCCCGAGATCAGCGCGGGCATCCGCTTCCCCGCCCCGACCGCGATCGGCTTCCACTTCCTGGACTACGTCGTCCACGGTTGGGACGTGGCCAGAGCACTCGGTGTCCCGCTCCACCTGGACACGGAGACCGCCGAGGCCGCCCTGGTCATCGCCCTGCGGGTGCCGGACGGTGAACGCAGAATCGGCCCCGCCGCACAGTTTCGGCCCGCCCTGTCCGCGCCGCCCGGAGCGGACACGCTCGACCTCGTCCTGACGACGCTCGGCAGGTCGCCCGGCTGGTCCGCCCCCGCAGCGCCCGCGTCCGCACCGCGACACCGATCCGGACAGGGAGACGTCCCTGCTCGCTGACCTCAGAAGCAACGTCGCACGGCGACTCGTTCGCCGTCGGCGTCGCGCCCGAACGGGCCCGGCGCATCGACACCCGCCACCTGGCGACCTGTGTCACCACCGCCTTCGGCACGGCCCCTGAGGCCGTGATCGAGGTGTCGCACAGCGGCATCGCCCGGACCGCGAGCGGGAAGCCCGCGCGCACCCACATGGACGCCCGGCTCGACCAGGGACTCCTGCGCTGACCCAGGCCGCGTTTCCCCGAACCGGGGGTGGGCGCCCGTCCGGCCCGGCATCGTGGGACGGTTGGCGTGGGCCGGGCACCGTGGGCCGGGGGAATGCGGCCGGGCATCGCGGGTAGTCGCGCGGTGTGATCGGTGAGTGAGGCGGATTGAATGGAAGCAGTTCCTGCCGGCGAAGGGGACCCGGTGCCCGGCGTACCGCGGCGGGCATCCTACGTCCTGGACGGCGACGGTGCGTGGATAGCGGAGGCCCGGCGGCTGGCCGCCGTGTTCCTGACGCGGGCGCAGGCGGAGGACGCGCTGCCCGTGTCGGTCCGCGCGATGGAGGTCACCCAGCTCGTGGTGAGCGAGCTGGTCACCAACGCCCGCAAATACGCGCCCGGTCCCGTCCGGCTGGACCTGAGCATCGCCGGAGACGCCCTCGAGGTGATGGTCCGGGACGGCAGCACCGCGCTGCCCGTGGCCGGGGTCGCGAACCCGGACCGCGTGGGCCGGCACGGCCTGGAGATCGTGCTGGCCGTCGCCCGCGGGGTGGACGTGCAGCCCGAGCCGACCGGCAAACGCATCACGGCCCTCATCTCCCTCAGGGAGACCGGCGGCTGGTGACGGTACCCGCCGGGGTGGCGCACGGTGCCGCACGGCGGCCTCCCGGCTCGGGCGCCGGGCAGGAGCCCGGCGCCCGAGCCGGGGCTCAGGCGCCGACGTAGGACGCGAGGTGCTCGGCGGTGAGGGTGGAGCGGGCGGCGACCAGGTCGGCGGGGGTGCCCTCGAAGACGATCCGGCCACCGTCGTGCCCGGCGCCCGGCCCGAGGTCGATGATCCAGTCGGCGTGTGCCATGACCGCCTGGTGATGCTCGACGACGACCACCGACTTGCCGGAGTCGACCAGCCGGTCGAGCAGACCGAGCAACTGCTCGACGTCGGCGAGGTGCAGACCGGTGGTCGGCTCGTCGAGGACGTAGACGCCGCCCTTCTCCGCCAGGTGCACGGCCAGCTTGAGACGCTGCCGCTCGCCGCCGGACAACGTGTTCAGCGGCTGGCCGAGAGTGAGGTAGCCGAGCCCCACGTCGGCGAGCCGGCCGAGGATACGGTGCGCCGCCGGAGTGCGCGCCTCACCGGCGCCGAAGAACTCCTCCGCCTCGGCCACCGACATCGCGAGCACCTCGCTGATGTCCCGGCCGCCGAAGCGGTACTCCAGCACCGACGCCTGGAACCGCTTGCCCTCGCAGTCCTCGCAGGTGCCGGCCACCGAGGCCATCATCGCCAGATCGGTGAAGACGACACCGGCGCCGTTGCAGGTGGGGCAGGCGCCCTCGGAATTGGCGCTGAACAGCGCCGGCTTGACGCCGTTGGCCTTGGCGAACGCCTTGCGGATCGGGTCCAGCAGCCCGGTGTACGTCGCCGGGTTGCTCCGCCGCGAGCCGCGGATCGGGCTCTGGTCCACCGACACCACGCCCTCGCCACCGACCCCCGACGGCGTGCACAGCGACCCGTGCACCAGCGAACTCTTGCCGGAACCGGCGACACCGGTGACGACCGTGAGCACACCGAGCGGGATGTCGACGTCGACACCGCGCAGGTTGTGCGTCGTCGCCCCGCGGATCTCCAACGCCTCGGAAGACCTCCGCACCGACTCCTTGAGCGTCGCCCGGTCGTCGAAATGGCGGCCCGTGACAGTGTCACCGCGCCGCAGCCCCTCGACGGTTCCCTCGAAGCAGACGGTGCCGCCCGCCGCACCGGCGCCGGGGCCGAGGTCGACGACATGGTCGGCGATCGAGATCGTCTCCGGCTTGTGCTCCACGATCAGCACCGTGTTGCCCTTGTCCCGCAGCCGCAGCAGCAGGTCGTTCATCCGCTGGATGTCATGGGGGTGCAGGCCGATGGTGGGCTCGTCGAAGACGTATGTGATGTCGGTGAGCGGGGAGCCGAGATGGCGGATCATCTTGACGCGCTGCGCCTCGCCGCCCGACAACGTGCCCGACGGCCGCTCCAGCGCGAGGTAGCCGAGCCCGATCTCCACGAACGAGTCGAGGGTGCCGCCCAAAGACGTGAGCAGCGGCGCCACCGACGGCTCGGACAGACCGCGGACCCACTCGGCCAGGTCCCGGATCTCCATCGCGCAGGCGTCGGCGATGCCGATGCCCTTGATCTTCGATGACCGGGCCCCCTCGCTCAGCCGGGTGCCGTCGCACTCGGGGCAGGTGGTGAAGGTGACCGCCCGCTCCACGAACGCCCGGATGTGCGGCTGCATCGACTCCTTGTCCTTCGACAGGAACGACTTCTGGATCTTCGGGATCAGCCCCTCGTAGGTGAGGCCGACACCGTCGATCTTCACCTTGACCGGCTCCCGGTACAGGAAGTCCCGCATTTCCTGGTCGGTGAACTTCCGGATCGGCTTGTCCGGGTCGACGAAGCCCGACTCGGCGTAGACCCGGACGGTCCAGAAACTGTCCGACTTCCAGCCGGGGATGGTGAACGCGCCCTCGGACAGCGACTTGGAGTCGTCGTAGAGCTGGGTGAGGTCGATGTCGGAGACGCTGCCCCGGCCCTCGCAGCGCGTACACATCCCGCCGGTGCGTTCGTAGGTGGCCTTCACCGTCTTCTTGTTGCCGCGCTCGACGGTGATCGCCCCGCTCGCCCGGACCGAGGCGGTGTTGAAGGAGAACGCGCCGGGCGGACCTATGTGCGGAGTGCCGAGCCGGCTGAAGAGGATGCGCAGCATCGCGTGGGCGTCGGTGACGGTGCCGACCGTGGAGCGCGGGTCGGAACCCATCCGCTGCTGGTCGACGATGATCGCGGTGGTCAGCCCTTCGAGGACGTCCACGTCGGGCCGCGCCGGGGTCGGCATGAAGCCCTGCACGAAGGCGCTGTACGTCTCGTTGATCAGCCGCTGCGACTCCGCCGCGATCGTGTCGAACACCAGCGAGCTCTTGCCCGAGCCCGAGACGCCGGTGAACACGGTCAGCCGGCGCTTGGGGATCTCGACGCTGACGTCCTTGAGATTGTTCACGCGTGCGCCGTGCACGCGGATCAGTTCGTGGCTGTCGGCGCCGTGCGGTGCGGGCGGCTGCGCCTTCGTCCTCGTGGTCATGCTGGTGGTCTCGTCCTCTCGTAGGCGATGCGTGGTCCTGTTCGAGCCCTGGGGCTGGCCACGGCCCGGGGCTCGGGCCGTGGGGCTCAGCGGCGCTCCTGGATGCGGATCAGGTTGCCCGAAGGGTCGCGGAAGGCACAGTCGCGCACACCGTACGGCTGCTCGGTCGGCTCCTGGACGACCTCGGCGCTGTCGGCCCCCTGCAGTTTCGCGAAGGTGCCGTCGAGATCGTCGGTGGCCAGCAGCAGGCCCGCGTAGGTGCCCTTGGCCATCATCTCGGTGATCATGCGGCGCTCGTCGTCGGTGACACCGGGGTCGGCGGCCGGCGGGGTCAGCACGATGGATGTGCCGGGCCGGCCGACGGGACCGACGGTGATCCAGCGCATGCCGCCGTGCCCGACGTCGCCCCGCACCTCGAAGCCGAGGGTGTCGCGGTAGAAGGCCAGGGAGGCCTCGGGGTCGTCGTGCGGGAGGAAACTCGCGTGAAGGGTGATGTCCATGGACAACACGCTAGATGTGGCCCGGCGCCGAAGCTTCTCGATTCCTGACCGGTCTGGTCACCTGCTTCGCCACGCACGCCGGCATCCCCTCTGTCGCGTCCGCGGCAAGGCGCCGGTAGGCGCTGGGCGGCATGCCGACGAGTTCGGCGAAGCGCGTGCTGAACGTGCCCAGCGATGAGCTGCCGACCGCGAAACAGACCTCGGTGACACTCAGGTCGCCGCGGCGCAGCAACGTCATCGCCCGCTCGATGCGACGCGTCATCAGATAGCTGTACGGCGACTCGCCGTACGCGGCCCGGAACTCCCGGCTCAGATGCCCGGCCGACATGTGCACGCCCCGGGCGAGCGCCTCGACGTCCAGCGGCTGCGCGTACTCCCGGTCGATCCGGTCACGGACCCGGCGCAGCCGCGCGAGATCGCGCAGCCGCTGTGCCGAGGCGGATGAACCGGTCATACGCGAAATCGTACACACGCCCACCGTCCGGTCAGGGCGGAATCCGCCGGGGCGGACGGCCGTGGACGGAACAACAGGGTTCCCGGCATGGTTGTGACCGGTGCGCGTACGGCCGCGGCCGTACGGGATCATGAGTGCGAGGCGGACGTGTCCGTCGAAGGATGCGGGAGAAGGGTGAGAGACGATGACGAGGACCGAGGAGAAGGCGCTGCTGGCGGGCGGCTGTTTCTGGGGCATGGAGGAGCTGATCCGCACGTTCCCGGGCGTCCTGAGCACACGCGTCGGCTACAGCGGCGGCGACGTCCCCAACGCCACGTACCGCAACCACGGCACCCACGCCGAGTCGATCGAGATCACCTACGACCCGGCGGTCACCGACTACCGCACGATCCTGGAGTACTTCTTCCAGATCCACGACCCGAGCACGAAGAACCGGCAGGGCAACGACATCGGGCTGAGCTACCGCTCCGCCATCTTCTACTTCGACGACGAGCAGAAGCGCGTCGCCGAGGAGACGATCGCCGACGTCGACGCGTCGGGTCTGTGGCCGGGGCCCGTGGTCACCGAGGTCGCACCGGCCGGCCCGTTCTGGCTGGCCGAGCCCGAGCACCAGGACTACCTCCAGCGGTACCCGGACGGCTACACCTGCCACTTCGTCCGCCCCGGCTGGCGCCTGCCCCGGCGCGCGGAGTCCTGAGCCGCTGAGATCCCAGGACGTCGGACCGGGGGGCACCCACCACGTCCCACCCCAGGGGGCGCGCACGCTAGGCGGCGCGCCCCCTGGGGTGGGGCGCCGGGGCTCCGAGCCGGGTCCCGGACCGGAGCCCGGTGGTCGCTCGACGAGCTTGCCCTCGGTGGAGACCTCCCGCATCAGGGAGGAGATCTGGTCGGGCACGGGCGGGACGCTCTCGCGGGTGATGCCCGTCGTCGGGGACCGGACGAGGTGGACCCGCAGCTCCGGGTCCGTGTCCGGATAGTCGCTGCGGTTGTGGGCAGCCCCGGATTTCGCGGCGCTCGAGCGCCGCCTCGAGGGTGGCCCGCGCGGCGAGGGCGGCGGCCATGAGGTCGAAGGCGTGCGCGAGATCCTGGTGACCGGCGAGGACGAGGTGGACGCCGATGTCCTCCGTGCGCTTCTCGGTCGCGGGCAGCTCCGTCGGTCCCGTGCGCAGGTCCTCCTCGTCGCGCACCACGCCCGCGTGCTCGGTCATGGCGGTGCGGATGGCGCGCTGGAGGGCGCGGACGCTCTCCGGACCGTCCGCGGCGAGCAGGCTGTCGACCTCCGCGCGGGCCACGGCGGCCGCCGACCGCGGCTGCGCGGTCAGGCCCTGTGAGTGGGCGGCGGTCGCCTGCCCGGTGGCCCGGCCGTACACCAGCAGCTCGATGAGGCTGTTGCCGCTCCGGCCCCGACCGGGCCGGAGCGGGCGGACACCCGTCAGCCGAACTGGCCGGGCTGGTAGTCGCCGGCGGGCTGCTGGTTGATGACGTTGATGCGGTTGTAGGTGTTGATGACTGCGATGAGGGAGATGAGCGCGACGAGTTGGTCCTCGTCGTAGTGCTTGGCCGCGTCGGCCCATACCTCGTCGGTGACGCCGCCGGCGGCGTCGGCGATACGGGTGCCCTGTTCGGCGAGTTCGAGTGCGGCGCGTTCGGCCTCGGTGAAGACGGTGGCCTCGCGCCAGGCGGCGACGAGGTGGAGGCGCTGGGCGGTCTCGCCGGCGTGGGCGGCGTCCTTGGTGTGCATGTCGGTGCAGAAGCCGCAGCCGTTGATCTGGCTGGCGCGGATCTTCACCAGTTCCTGGGTGGCGTGCGGCAGGCCCGATTCGGACGCCGCCTTGCCCGCCGAGTTGATGTGCCTCAGCACCTTGGCGCCGAGTGCGTTGCCGAAGAAGTCGAGACGGGCATCCATGGTGATCTCCTGGGTCGCGATTGCGGTTACGTACTCCTGACGGGACAGCCCGCCGAGGTGTGACAGGACCCGGGATGTGACGTACGTCTCTCTGTCGGAGAGGCCCGCGAGAAGTCGGAGAAGGCCCGCGAGGAGAGGGCCTGCGGGGATGCGGCGGGGCCGCGGAGGCGGCGTTCGAGAGGCGGCGAACGAGCGATAACCTGGTCGTATGCAGGACCACGCCTCCTCACCCGCCGAGAGCGGCACCGCCCTGCCGCGTGTCCTGGGCGCGCCCGGCGATCCGACGCGGCTCGGCACCGTCCGGGTGCTGTCCGGCGGGGAGGGGATCACGCGGCCCCGGCAGGAGAGCACCCGCTGCTTCGTCACCCTGCGCCGCGACAGCCTCGACGCCCGGTTCCCGGGACTGCGGTCCGCGCTGCTGTCGGCAGCCGTCGCCGAGCACGTCGGCGGGCATGTCACCGAGACCCGCGACGAGGACTGACACCCGGCCCGGGTACGGGAACAATGAGGGGACTGAAAGCCCGGACGGGGGAGCGGAGCGTCGGTGAGTGAGCGTCAGGAATGCGACTGGACGGACATGACGCCAGGAGATTTCGACCGGGACGCTCCGCTGTGCCTGAACGTGGGCACCGGACCCGTCGTGGTCCCGGCGGAACCCGACGCGTACGGCACGGTGCCCCTGTTCGGCGAGGAGGCACCGGCCCGGCGCCCCGGCCCGCGCCGGCCCCCGCGCGGCGGCACGCCCGCCGAGCAGGAGCACCTGTTCTGACCCGGCCCGGTGCGCCGCTGTCGGCGGTCAGCCGTTGCGCAGGGTGCGGGCGGGCAGCAGACCGAGGGAACCAGGGCGGCATCGCCCAGAACGGCCTCGACGGCGTGCTCCAGATGCTGCCCGTCACGGTCGTCGGCCTGGTCGTCCTGCTGCTTGTCGCCCGCCGGGTCGACGCCCTCGCCCTCGGCGACGACGCGGCGCTCGGACCGGGCGTCCCGGTGCGGGCGACCCGCGTCACCGCCGTGGTGCCGGCGACGCTGCTCTCCGCGGCGGCCGTCACCCTCGCAGGCCCCATCGGCTTCGTGGGCCTGGTGGCCCCGCACGCGGCACGGGCCCTCGTAGGGCGCCGGCACACCCGCGTCCTCCCGGTCGCGGTGCTGCTCGGCGCCGTACTGGTGTGCACCGCCGATCTGTTGGGCCGCACCGTGATCGCACCGGCCCAACCGGGCGTCGGCCTCATGACGGCCGTCATCGGCACGCCGTACTTCCTGTACGTGCTCGTGCGCAGCCGGCGGTAACGGAAGCGGGGTGCCGCCGGCCCCTTGGGGCAACCGACGGCACCCGGCCGGTCCGGGCGGGAACGGTCAGCCGAAGGCCCTGACCGCCTGGTAGTACGTCCACGCGGTGCTGTTGCAGGCGGTCTTCGTGGCCCCGGTGTAGCCGGTGCAGACGCGCTTCAGGTCTTCGTAGAAGGCGCTGTCGAGGCGTGCCTTGTTGGCGTCGAAGGAGCCGGCCGCCTTGTAGTTGCGGTAACCGAAGTCGTGGCGTGCGCAGGATGTCGCGAAGGGGAAGCCGAACGGGTTGTCGGGGGACGTGGAACAGTAGTCGGTGCTCCAGTTGAACCCGTAGGCGGCCCAGGCGGCCTGGTTGGAGCGCGCGGCGACCCACTGGTTGTAGCTCGACGCGCTGGTCTGCGTCCAGCCGGTGAGGACCTGCGCCTTGTCGGCGGGAGCGGCCTCGGCGGCTGTGGCGGTACCCAGGACACCGACGGCGGCGAGAGCCGTCGTGGCCAGGGCAGTGGCGAACTTGCGGTGCATCCCATACCTCCACGAGACTGTGACCCGACCACCGGGCCGCAGGTTCATGACAAGAAGATGCCCATGTCGTCCGCGCATTCACACCACGACCGGCTTAACAGCCTGTCAAAGTTCGGGTCGGCCAGGCGTCGTGATCGCGTCACGTGAACCAACTCCACTGCCGACGAACGGGGTTATGGGCTCGCAGGGCCGCCGAGTGGGGGCGGAGAGCAATCGCTGGGCCCGTGGGGGCGGGAGAGTTGTGCTCCTGGTGATGAACACTCACTTCGTTCGGGGAACGGGGGTTCCGTCCGCGCAAGGTGAGCGCTGATGCTCACACCGACCGCGAACGGGGACACCCGTCTTTTTCCCTGGCTGCGCGTGCGGAAGTTCGCCGTGCCGCCCTCCATGATCGAGACCGCGACCGCCCGCCGGCGCGTGGGCGACCGGGTGGGGGCCTGCGCCGCCGCGGGCGTCGACGTCGACCTGGACCTGCGGTCCCTGGCCCGCGCCCATGGCCGGGCCCTCGTGGCCGAAGTCCGGTCCGACCTAAGCCACTTGGTACCCGGCCTGCTGTGCCGGCAGTTGCCGCGGATCGCCCCCCGACGGACTGTTGCGTCCGGGCCCGACCATCGCCCTGGCCCGGTACGACAGGAGCGTCGGTGGTGGCAGTGACGGCCCCGGGGCCGACACCGGGTCCGGTCCGGTGCACCTCGTGGTCCGGACTCCGCCCGCCTGGGCGGACGGTGGCCGGCGGTTCGGCCCGGAGCTGTGGGACGGCCGCCGGCTCCGGGCCGACGCCCGTCACCATCCGCACCCGTGTCCGAGCCCGCGCTTCCGCCTCGATCCGCACCGCCACCTGTGGGACGCCCGCCGGAGCGGCGAACTGCGGTCACGCTCCGGGGCGGACCGGCCGGCCGACGCCAACGACCGGGCGGCACGGCCGGGTTCACCGGAACTGCTCCCGCCCGGCCGTCGCTGCGCCGTCGACCGGTGGCGCGACGAGGCCGCGCTCGTTCTGCGCGACACGGGGCGCACGACCGGCACGGTCGTCGCGCGGATCGGCGACGGGCGCCGGCGACGAAGGGGTGGGCGAGCAGCTGAAGCAGCCCGTGATCTGGCTCAACTCGCCCTGTCTGCTTGCGTGTTGATGTGCAACACTCGTTGATCGTCAGCAGCCGTGATCCACCGTGGGACGGAGTTCGTCATGCCGGCCGGCAGGTCCAGCCATCCGCAGATCGACACCAGCAGGGCACACCCCGCGCGGGTCTACGACTGGTTGCTCGACGGGAAGGACAATTACCCCGTGGACGAAGCCGTCGGCGAGAAGCTGCCGCCCCAGGCGCGGGACGCCGCCCGGCAGAACCGCCGGTTCATGCACCGGGCCGCGGCCTGGCTCGCCGGGCAGGGCGTCGACCAGTTCCTCGACGTCGGCACCGGCATCCCCACCGAGCCGAACCTGCACCAGATCGTGCAGGCCGTCGTCCCGGCCGCGAAGGTCGTCTACACCGACAACGACCCCATTGTTCTGCGGCACGCGGAAGCCCTGCTGATCAGCAGTCCCGAGGGCGCCACGGACTACTTCCAGGCCGATGTGCGCAATCCCGGGAAGATCATCGACCACGCCCGGACCGTCCTCGACTTCGACCGTCCGGTCGCACTGTCCCTGATCGCCCTCCTGCACTTCATCCCCGACGACCAGGAACCCCGTGCCATTGTCGGCGAGTTGCTCTCCGCACTCCCACCGGGCAGCTACCTGGTGCTGTCGCACGTGGCGTCCGACCTCCACGCGGAACCGGCCGCCCAGGTCACCGCCGAGTACGCCCGTGCCGGCATCCGCCTCGGCTTCCGCACCCGACCCGAAGTCGCCCGCTTCTTCGACGGCCTGGACCTGGTGGAGCCGGGCCTGGTCACCACCACGGAGTGGTTCCAAGGGGCCCCGGCCCCGGCACCCGAGGACAGCGGCATCTACGCGGGCGTCGCCCAGCTCCGCTGACCCCCGCCCGGCCCGCGCCGGACCCGCCCCGCCCCGCCCGAGGACCTCTTTCGGGCGGGCAGGACGCCAACGGTCTTCCCGCAGGGCCAGAACCCCGGCCCCCGTCACCCCAGCGGCACCGTCACCTCGCCCGCTCCCCGGGCCTCCGGCCCGCCCGCGACACGCACCGTGAACGGCCGTTCGGTGCCCGACGCGGTGACCCGCAGGACGTCGCCGTCGCGCACGACCCGGAAGGACGCGGCCCGCGCGCCCATCGTGTCGGGCACGGTGACCTCGGCCTCGTAGCGGGGCGAGGCGGGCGGGTGGACGAGCAGGACCGGCGCGTCCAGCCAGTCGCCGTCCGGCCGCGCGTCGTCGGCGGTCAGCGGCAGCACGGCGCCCTCCCTGACGTACAGCGGGAGGCTGTCGTAGCCGTGCCGTTCGGTGCGCCAACGCGGGCCGGTGACCGTCTCGCCGCTCAGCAGGTGGGTCCACGTGCCCTCCGGCAGGTACACCTCCACCTCACCGCCGGTGTCGAACACCGGGGCGACGAGCAGATCCGGGCCCAGCATGTACTGGCGGTCCAGCTGACGGCACGACAGGTCGTCCGGGAACTCCAGCACCATCGGCCGCATCATCGGCACCCCGGCGTCGTGCGCCTCGACGGCGGCGCCGTACAGGTAGGGCATCAGCCGGTGCTTGAGCAGGGTGAACCGCCGGGCGACGTCCACCGCCTCGTCGCCGAACTCCCACGGCACCCGGTACGACGTGGAACCGTGCAGCCGGCTGTGCGAGGACAACAGGCCGAAGGCGAGCCAGCGCTTGAACACCGAGGGGTCCGGCGTGCCCTCGAAACCGCCGATGTCGTGACTCCAGAAACCGAACCCGCTCAGCGACAGCGACAGACCGCCCCGCAGCGACTCGGCCATCGCCTCGAAGGACGACCAGCAGTCGCCGCCCCAGTGCACCGGGTACTGCTGCCCGCCGGCGGTCGCGGACCGGGCGAAGAGCACGGCCTCGCCCTGCCCGCGCTCCTTCTCGAGAAGCTCGAACACCGTCCGGTTGTAGAGCTGCGTGTAGTAGTTGTGCATCCGCTCGGGGTCCGAGCCGTCGTGCCAGACCACGTCGGTGGGGATGCGCTCGCCGAAGTCCGTCTTGAAACAGTCCACGCCCTGGTCGAGCAGGGGCTTCAGCTTCGACTGGAACCAGGCCCGCGCCTCGGGGCTGGTGAAGTCGACCAGGCCCATGCCGGCCTGCCACAGGTCCCACTGCCACACGTCGCCGTCGGCCCGGCGCACCAGGTGCCCGAGGGCGGCGGCCTCGTCGAAGAGCGGCGACTTCTGCGCGATGTACGGGTTGATCCAGGCGCTGATCCGCAGGCCCTTCTCCTTGAGCCGGGCCAGCATGCCGTCCGGGTCCGGGAAGACGTCGGGATCCCACTGGAAGTCGCACCACTGGTACTCGCGCATCCAGAAGCAGTCGAAGTGGAACACCGTGAGCGGGATGCCGCGGTCGGCCATGCCGTCCACGAACGACGTCACCGTCTCCTCGTCGTACGACGTGGTGAACGAGGTGCTGAGCCACAGGCCGAACGACCAGGCCGGCGGCAGGGCGGGACGGCCGGTGAGGGCCGTGTAACGGGTGAGGACGTCCTTCGGGGTGGGGCCGGCGACGACGTAGTACTCCAGCGACTGGTCCTCGACGCTGAACTGCACCTGGCCGACCGACTCCGAGCCGACCTCGAAGGACACCGCACCGGGGTGGTTGACGAAGACGCCGTAACCGCGGGACGACAGGTAGAACGGGATGTTCTTGTAGGACTGCTCGCTGCTGGTGCCGCCGTCGGCCTGCCACACGTCGACCGTCTGGCCGTTCTTGACGAACGGGGTGAAGCGCTCGCCGAGGCCGTAGACCTGTTCCCCGACACCCAGTGCCAGCCGGGTCAGCATGTGGTGCTGCGCCCCGTGGCCGGTGGTGACGAAAGCGGTGTTCCTGGCGTCCGCACGGGTCAGTTCGCGCCCGTCGGCATCGTGGAAGGTGAGCGCGAAGGGGCCGGACCCGTCGAGGCGGAGCGTCAGCGGTCCGCTGGTCAGCTCGGTGACCGGGCCGTCCTGGCGTACCGTCCCGACGCCGTCGGCGTCGCCGCCCAGGGCGAAGTCGGGCCCCGGCCGTCGCTTGCCCGCGTGATGGGTGACGCGGACACCGACCACGCCCTCGGCGGGGGAGAAGCACTCGACCGTGACGAGCGGCGCGTTGAGGGTGTCGCCCCTCCGTGCCACCTTCCGTACGGAGGCATAGGTGGTGAAGCGCTTCGATTCCGGGCGCACCTCACGTACCTCGGTGGCGTACGAGATCCGGACGCCGTCGCGGATGCGCCAGAAGCCGTCGGTGAACTTCATGATCTTCCTCGATGGGAGAGGGGGCGATGGCGGGAGGAAAGCGGTATTTGACCAGGAACTATGGCAGGTTCAAAGGTTTCTGTCACGCTCTGGTGCAGGAAGATCGCACCGCTGGGGGCTAGCGCGACCGGCTTCCGCTGACGTGTTGGTAGTCAGGAAAAACAAATTGCACCCGACCTCAGGGCCGATTTTCCCACGAGTAGGGCCGACCAGTCGTCGAAGCGCTTCACCAGCTCGGATCCCTCCTCGGCCGTACCCCTCCCACGAGCCGCCCGGCCCGGCAGAACGCTGAGCCGGTCCCACCCAAGGGCACCCACCGTGACAGCACATTCCCCGGTCGCCGCACAGCGTGGTCGGAGCCGTCCCCGCAGAGCCGTCGCATCCTTCGCCGCCGTCGCCGACCTGGTCGCCGTCGTCCGCGCCGACACCCTGCACAACCTGATGTGGACCGACCCCGTCCTGGCCGGCCGCTACCCGGCACCGAACAGGACACCTGGGGTGAGCTGATCACCGGCCAGGACTTCCGCCGCGACGGTGACCTGGAACTGATCTCGCAGCCACTGGACTTCCTCGGCATCAACTACTACCGCCCCATCACCGTCGCCGACGCCCCGTACCGCGAGAGCGACCCCGCCCGGCGCGCGGCCACCGACAACCGGTACGAGGAGGCCCCGACACCCGGTGTGCGTCACACCGCGATGGGCCGGCCGGTGGTGCCCCACATCCTCACCGACCTGCTGGTGGACCTCAAGGAGCAGTACGGGGCCGCGCTGCCGCCCCTCCACATCACCGAGAACGGCTCCGCCGAGGACGACCGGGTCACCGGCGGCGCCGTCCACGACCCCGACCGCGTGGCCTACCTGTGCGACCACCTCACCGCCCTGCGCGCCACGATGGACCGGGGCGTCGACGTACGCGGTTACTACGTCTGGTCCCTGCTCGACAACTTCGAGTGGGCCTACGGCTACGGCAAGCGCTTCGGCATCGTCCGCGTCGACTACGACAGCCGGCGGCGCATCCCGAAGGACAGCTACCACTGGTACCGGCGGATGATCGCCGCACAGCACCCCTGACGGACCACAGCCGACAAGCGACCGCACCGGGGCCGGCCCGTCACGCGACGGCCCCTTCCGGCTTCCGGTACCGGGGCCGGCCGCGGCGAGCCCTGCCCGGCCCCACCGGGCCGCCGCGGTCAGCCCGCCCGCGCCGGGCCGCCGTCTGCGCCGGCCCCGGGCACCGTACGGAACTCCACGTCGACGACTCCGTCGACGTTGCGGCACAGCTCCTCGAGTTCCTCGGCCATCGCCCGGGACGACAGCTGCCCGATGAGGCTGACGTGACCGTGCGTCACATTCACCTCGACCGCCGAGGGTGCCTCGCCGAGCGCCCGCACCAGCACATCCTCGACGATCTCCGTACGGATCGCCCGATCCTCGCGCACGAAGACGCGCAGCAGGTCGCTCCTGCTCACCACACCCCTCAGCCGCCCCGCCGAATCGACCACCAGCAGCCGCTTGATCCCGTGCTGCGCCATCATCCGGGCGGCGTCCACCACGCTCCAGTCCTCGGCGGCACACAGCGCGGGCGACGTCATCAGCCCGGCGGCGTCGGTGGCCCACGCCTTCTCCGGCTGGGGCACCACGCCCGGCCCGCCGGCCTCGCCCTCCTGCCGGCCCCACATCTTGTGCAGCAGATCCGCCTCGGACACCACACCCACCGGGCGGTCGTCGGCGTCCACGACGGGAACGGCTGTGATGTCGTACTCGAGCAGCAGGTGCGCGATCTCCTTGAACGGCGTTGCGCCCTGGATCCGGACGACCGCGCCGCTCATCACGTCGCGCACCTTCTGGTGGCTCATCGTGGTGGTTCCTCTCTGCTGACGGCGCAGGACCGATGGAGGGACGGCCCCTGTCCGCCTGAGGCCGTCATCCACATCATTGTCGGTCGGGACGCGTGAGCGGAGAAACGACGGAGGCCCGCGACGGCAGTACCGCCGACGGGAAGGGGTCACAGGCGCCGGTCCGGCCCCCGCCCGTCACGAGTCGTGAGGAGCGGGGGCCGGTCGGTGCGGTCAGCAGATCCGCGGGAGCTGTTCCCCCATCGGCATGTCCACCACGCGCGTGCCGCCGAGTCCGGTCCGCGCGACGACCATGCCCGGATGGTCCGTGACCGCCTCACCGATGATCGCGGCCTCACAACCGAGGGGGTGTGCCCTCATCGCGGCCAGGACCGCGTCGGCGTGCTCCCGGGGCACGAAGGCGACAAGCTTGCCCTCGTTGGCCACGTACATCGGGTCGAGCCCCAGCATGGCGCAGGCACCGGCCACGGGCTGCGGCACCGGAACGGCGCGTTCCTGGACGACGACCCCGCACCCCGAGGCCGCGGCGATCTCGTTGAGCGAGGCGGCCAGGCCGCCGCGGGTCGGATCGCGCAGCACATGCAGATCGGAGGTGACGGACAGCATCGCGTCGACGAGCCCGCCGAGCGCCGCGCAGTCGCTCTCGATCTCCACCTCGAACCGCAGGTTCTCGCGCTCGCTCATGATGGCCACGCCATGGACGCCGATGGCGCCGCTGACCACGACGACATCGCCGGGAGTCACCCGCTCCGGGCGCAGGTCGACCCCCGCGGGGATCAGGCCGATGCCCGCGGTGTTGATGTAGACCCCGTCGCCGTGCCCGGCCTCCACGACCTTGGTGTCGCCCGTGACCACGCGTACCCCGGCCGTCCGGGCGGCGGCACCGAGCGCCTCGGCCACGCGGGAGACGGTGTCGAGTTCGACCCCCTCCTCCAGGATCAGGCCGCACGACAGGAAGGCCGCCCGGGCCCCGCTCATGGCCAGGTCGTTGACGGTGCCGTTGACGGCGAGGTCACCGATGCTCCCCCCGGGGAAGAACAACGGCCGGACGACGAAGGAGTCGGTGGAGAACGCGAGCCGTGCACCGCCGAGTTCGACCACGGCGGAGTCGGTCAGCGCAGCCCGCACGGGCCTGCCGAGCCCCGGAAGGACGACCTGCTCGATCAACTCGGCGGACATGGCGCCGCCCCCGCCGTGGCCCATCACCACGCGCGGCCGGTCGCGCACCGGCGCCGGGCAGGTCCAGGAGAGCAGGTCCGGGCGTGCGGTGGTGTCAGACAACGGAACTGTCCTCCCGGCTCGGGACCGTCACGGCCGCCGTGCCGCCGGCCGTCGGTGCGGCGGCCGGCGTCCAGCGGGAGCCGGGACGGGCCGGCAGGTCCAGTCGCCGGTACAGGTAGTACGCGGCGCAGGCACCCTCACTGGAGACCATGGTGGCGCCGAGCGGCGTGCGCGGGGTGCACGTCGTCCCGAACGCCTCGCACTCGTGCGGCTTCAGCAACCCCTGGAGCACCTCTCCGCTGCGGCACTCGGCCGGTTCGAGCGTGGCGATGTCCCCGACCTGGAAGCGGTGCTCGGCGTCGTGGTCCCGGTAGCGCGCCGACAGGCGCCAGCCGCTGTCCGGGATGACGCCGATACCGCGCCAGGCGCGATCGGCGACCTCGAAGACGTCGTCCAGCATGGCCCGCGCGGCGGGGTTGCCCCCGGACGGGACCGCCCGCGGGTAGGCGTTGTCGACCGTGTGCTCCCCCCGTTCCAGCTGTCGCACGGTCCGCCGTACGCCTTCCAGGACGTCCAGCGGCTCGAACCCGGTCACCACGATGGGCACCCGGAAGCGCTCGGCGAGCGCCGGGTACTCGGCCGTTCCCATCACGCTGCACACATGGCCGGCCGCCAGGAACCCCTGCACCCGGCAGTCCGGCGACTGCATGATCGCCTCGATCGCGGGCGGGACCCGGACGTGCGAGACGAGCAGGCTGAAGTTGCGGATGCCGCGCTTGCGGGCCTGATGCACCGTCATCGCGTTGGGCGGTGCCGTGGTCTCGAAGCCGATGCCGAAGAACACGACCTCCCGGTCAGGGTTCTCCTCCGCAAGCCGGAGCGCGTCGAGCGGGGAGTACACGACGCGCACGTCACCGCCTTCGGCCCGGACCTGGAACAGGTCACGACCCGTGCCCGGGACTCGGAGCATGTCGCCGAAGGAGCAGAAGATCACCTCCGGCCGCGAGGCGATCGCCAGCGCCTTGTCGATCACCTCCAGCGGCGTCACACACACCGGGCAACCCGGCCCGTGAATCAACTCCAATTCATCGGGCAGCAGTTGGTCGATGCCATGCCGGATGATGCTGTGGGTCTGGCCGCCGCACACCTCCATCAGCGCCCACGGCCTGGTCACCGTCGCCCTGATGTCGTCGAGCAGTCGCGCCGCCAGCGCGGGGTCCTGGAACTCGTCGATGTACTTCATCGTTGCACCTCCCGGCCGAGGCCGTCACTGCCGCCGGCCTGGGCGGCCTGCTCCCATGGATCGCCGAACTCCTCCTGCAGCATGCCGAGGTTCTCGAACAGCTCCAGGGTCCGGTGGGCCGACTCCTCGTCCAGCCGCTGCAGGGCGAAGCCGACATGGACGATGGCGTACTCGCCGACCCGCAGGTCGGGCAGGTACTCCAGGCACACCTCCTTGACCACTCCGCCGAAGTCGACGGTGGCCATCCGGGTGCCGTCCCGTTCCTCGACGCTCAGCACTCTGCCGGGGACCGCCAGGCACATACGTATCTCCTCACTTGTCGTAGCTCGTAGCTCGTAGCTCGTAGCTCGTAGCTCGTAGCTCGTAGCTCGTAGCTCGTAGCTCGTGGCTCGTGGTTCGGGACTCGCGCCCGTCACCCGGTCCCGGCTCGCGCCCGAGCGCCCACCACCATCTGTCCGAGGGCCAGTCCGCCGTCGTTCGGCGGGACTTCGCGGTGGCGCAGCACGGTGAAACCGTCCGCGCGCAGGTCGCGGGCGCAGACCGAGGAGAGCAGCGTGTTGGAGAACACGCCGCCGGTCAGCGCAACCGTCCGCAGACCGGTGGCCCCACTGGCCGCGGCACACACCGTCCGCACCAGGCGGGCGACGGCGAGATGGAAGCGAGCGGCGATCACGCCCACGGGCACGCCCCGCCGTACGTCCTCGACGACCGCGGCCAGCAGGGGCCCCGGGGCGGCGGCGAGCGGCGCGGAACCCGGCTCCGGATGCCCCTCCAGGCAAAAGACGTAGCGCGGGTCGTCGGCCACGTCACCGGCGGCCACCGCCGCCGCCTCCAGTTCGATCGCCGCCTGCGCCTCGTATCCCGCGTGCTGGCAGACCCCCGCCAGCGACGCGACGGCGTCGAAGAGCCGGCCCATGCTGGACGTCGGCACACAGTTCATCCCTTGCGCCAACTGGGCACCCAGGACAGTAAGTTCAGCGGGCGGGCAGGCAACCGTGCACGGCAGGTCGGGGGCGGCGGCGATGCCCGCCGCGTGCAGATGCGCCAGGGCCATGCGGTACGGCCGCCGCACCGCCGCGTCGCCGCCGGGCAGCGGTACGTAGGCCAGATGCGCGAACCGCTGGAACCCGTCGTAGTCCGCGACCAGGAACTCACCGCCCCACACAGCACCGTCGTCCCCGTACCCGGTGCCGTCGTAGGCCACCCCGATCACCCGGTCACCGGCCGCCACACCGTGCTCGGCCAGTACGGCGGCGATGTGCGCGTGATGGTGCTGGACCCGGACCACCGGGCGGCCCTCGGCGTGCCGCCGCGCCCACGCACCCGACCGGTATCCGGGGTGGCCGTCGGTGACCAGCACCGTCGGACGCACACCGGTCACCGACTCCAACTGCCGCTCGGCACGGTCGAACGCCCGCTGCGTGGCCAGGTCGTCCATGTCCCCGACATGGGCGGACAGCCAGGCCCTGTCGCCGTCCGCGAGGCAGAAGGCGTTCTTCAGATCGCCGCCGACCGCGAGCGCGGGGACCACCGGCATGGGCAGGGGGACCGGGAGCGGCGCATAGCCGCGTGAGCGGCGCAGCACCAGCGGCTCGCCGTCACAGACGCGGACCACGGAGTCGTCGCACGGCACATGGATGGGGCGGTCGTGCGTGAGCCAGGCGTCGGCCAGAGTGGCCAGCCGTTCCAGGGCGTCCTCGTCGTCCGTGACGATGGGTTCCCCCGACACGTTGCCGCTCGTCATCACCAGCAGACGCGGCGCGTCCGCGGGTGCCGCCGTGTCCGCCGTCCCCAGCAGCAGGTGATGCACCGGGGTGTACGGCAGCATGATGCCGAGATCGGGGCTGCCCGGCGCGACGGCGTCGGCGGGAACGAGCATGCGGGGTGCGCCCCGGACGCCGGTGCGCCGTCGCATCAGGACGACGGGCCGCACCCGCCCGGTGAGCAACTCCCGTTCCGCGGCATTCATGTGCACCAGGTGCTCGATGTCCCGCACGTGCGCGGCCATCAGCGCGAACGGCTTGTCCCCGCGGGCCTTGCGGCGGCGGAGTACGGCGACCGCCTCCGGCCGGGTGGCGTCACAGGCCAGGTGGTAGCCGCCGATGCCCTTGACGGCGAGGACGGATCCGGCGGCGAGCAGTGAGCGCGCCCCGGCGACGGGGTCGTCACCGGGAGGCGGGGCGACACCGGGACCCGTGACGAGCCGCAGGCGCGGACCGCAGGACGGGCAGGCCACGGGCTGCGCGTGGAACCGCCGGTCGGCGGGATCGTGGTACTCGCGGGCGCAGTCGGGGCACAGGGGGAAGCGCGCCATCGTCGTGTGCTCACGGTCGTACGGCAGGCCGGTGACGATGGTGAAACGCGGCCCGCAGTGCGTACAGGTGACGAACGGGTGCCGGTGGCGCCGGTCGGCGGGGTCGCCCAGCTCGGCGAGGCAGTCGTCGCAGGTCGCCGTGTCGGGCGGGACGAGCGTACGGACCGGGCCGCCGGCACGGGACGGGACGATGCGGAACCCGCTGTCCTCGACGACGGGAATCCCGGTCGTCTCCACCGATTCCACCACCGCCAGTGGGGGAGCGTCGGGAAGAAGACGGGAACAGAACAGGTCGACGGCCACGGGCGGGCCCTCGACCTCCACCACCACACCGTCGCCGGTGTTGGTCACATGCCCGGTGAGCCGCAGATCCGTGGCCAACCCGTACACGAAGGGGCGGAACCCCACCCCCTGCACCACGCCCCGTACGACGACACGGGCGCGCCGCACGGCGGCCGCCACGTCGGCGGGCGGGAGGGTGCTCACGCCTGCGCCCGGGCCATCACCGGAGCGTGAACGGCGTCTCCCGCGGCCGCCGCGAGCGCCCGGTCGACCAGGACGCCGGCCCCCTCGCCGGTGCGTACGGAGGTGAGCACCACGTCCACGCCGGGATTCACCCGCTCCACGTGGGCGCGGAAAGCGGCCTCGTCGAACTCGGCGGGCCCGGCGAGGTCGGACTTGGTGACCATCACCAGCTGGGCGAGGCCGAACGAGGTGGGGTACTTGAGCGGCTTGTCCTCGCCCTCGGTGACGGAGGCGAGGACGACGCGCAGCGACTCGCCGAGGTCGTAGGAGGCCGGACAGACGAGATTGCCCACGTTCTCCACGAACAGCAGACGGGTGTCCTCGGGCAGCCAGTCGTGCAGATGCCCGGCGAGCATGTCCGCCTCCAGATGGCACAGCCCGTCGGTGAGTACCTGCTTGACCGGGACGCCCGAACGGGCCAGGCGGGTGGCGTCGTTCTCGGTGGCGAGGTCCGCGGTGAGGGCCGCGGCCTTGATGCCGCGCTCCCGCGCCAGCAGCAGTTCACGCTCCAGCAGGGCCGTCTTGCCGCTGCCGGGGCTCGACATGAGGTTGACCACCGTCGTCCCCCGGGCCGACAGTTCGGTGCGCAGGATGCCTGCCGCCATGGTGTTCTTGGCGAGCACGGCCTGCCGGAGGTCGACTGTGCGGCACATCATCAGCTCTCCTCGTGAAGGGTTGCCGGGGCTGGGGCCGGGGCGGGGGAGTCCGAGGCCCAGTGCACTTCGGTGATCCTCAGCTCGCGGCCCGACAGCAGTTCGGTGGCACCCCCGTGACAGGAGGCGCAGATCATGTCCGGGGGCATCCCGGTGTCCCAGGTCCGCTCGCACGGCGCGCACGACGCCCGGCCGGGAACGAACCCGGTGACGAGTTCGGCGCCCTGAAGAACGGTCCCGGAACAGGCGAGTTCGAAGCAGAAGGCGAGTGCGTCGGGGACGACGCCGGCGAGTTCGCCGATGTCGAGACGGACCCGGTGCACGCCGCGCGCGGAGCGGGACCGTGCCGCCTGCTCGACCTGGTCCACGACCGACAGGGCGACGGACATCTCGTGCATCGCCTCTCCGTCCTGGGCCGGGGTTGTGTCGTACCGTCCAGTAGAGGGGGCTCGCGTCGCCCGTCCGACCGGCGCGCCGGGACGAGGCGGACGCATAGCTCTTTCGGGGCACGCCGATTGGGCCGTCGAGCGGGGGTCCGGTGTGTCACATCCTGCGGATGCGCAGATAACGCCGGACGTCCGGCCAGACGTTCACGACGAGTGCTGCCAGTGCCGCTGCGGTGACGGTGGCTGTGGCACCGCCGATGAGGCGTTTCTTCATGGTGTTCTCCCAAGAGGCGGAGGGTGTTCTCGCCGACCGACGGGGGCTCGGTCGTACGACGTCGTGTACGTGTCAGACGACGGCTTCGTCGCGGATCAGTTCGCCGACCATGCGCACCGCCCCGGGCACGGCGTCGGCCACCCGAGGGCTGAGGCCGATGCCCTCCTCGACGGTCGCGGGTTCGCAGCCCACCACCAGGATGCGCCGCGGTGGCACCGCGCCGGTGCCCGCGCACAGGGTGTCCAGCAGGGCCAGTACGGCATCGGGCGACATCCGGTGGCCGTCCAGGGCGACACCGTCCGGTGGCCGCCGGCCTGCGGGCTCCGTGGCGTCGATCAGGTACAGCGTTCCGGGCTCCCCTCCGCGTGCTGTCGCGTCGAGGAGGACGAGCGTGTCGTAGCCGTCGAGGAGCCGGTACGCCAGATGGACGCCGCGGATGCCGATGTCGGCGACTTCGACGCCCGCGGGGCACCCCTGTTCGGTCAGCCGGCGGGCAACCTCCACTCCGAAGCCGTCGTCGCCGAGGAAGATGTTGCCCACCCCGGCGACCAGGGTGCGAGGACGGGGTGCCGGGCCGCTGGTCATGATGTCTCCTCGCGGTCCACGACGTCGACCTCGTCGGGCTGGAAGTAGAGATACCGGCCCTGTTCGCGGCGGATGTCGGCGCCGGGGTCGTCCTCGAGGGTGACCGCGATGTGCACGCCGCCGTCGACATCGTGCAGGACCGCCTCGACCAGGGCGCGCCGGCCGGCGACGAACAGGTCCTGGGCGTCGGAGTGGCGCAGCCCGGGCCGCAGCACGACGCGGCTGCCCGCCCGCACCTCCCGTCCGTCGACCAGGACGTGATCACGGGCGGGATCCACGGAGGCGTCCGCGCCCGGATCCCACCAGGGTGTGTCCTGCCGGACGAAGCCGTCCTCCCGGAAGACGCCGGACGCCCCGGCGCCGGCGCCGAACCCCGGCACGTCCGGCGCCGGTGACCGCAGCGCGGGCACCCCGGGCGCGGTGACCTCGCGCAGGCTCCGTACCGCGCCGTGCAGTCGCTCCAGCATCTCCGCCGGCATCGAGTCGGTGAGGTCGATCACCGCTGCGGCCCGGTCGTCGGTGCCTCTGGCCTCGCGCTTCTCCTCGTCGGTGAGGGCGGCGGTGCGCAGCGCGAGGATCTCGTCGATCTCCGTGGCGTCGTACAGGGCGCCGGGACTCTCCGGAGCGATGGCCGGATGGTCCTCCAGGATGATCGGAGAGGAGAGCACCAGGTCACGCGAGCCCGGCTCACCGGCCGGTACGGGCCAGGTGTGCAGATTGCGGCAGGCCGCTACGGCGCCCGTGGCCCACCGGGGCGGGTCCGTCAGCGACAGGAACTGCCCGGAGTCCAGGTACAGCAGTGTGTGGGTGGCGACCAGGGAACGGGGCAGCGCCGCATCGCGGACGGCCCCCTCCTCGGGCAGCCAGTCGCTGGTGTTCTCCACGACCACCCGCAGCCGTTGCGTGGCGTACGGTCCGTCCAGCGGGCTCGCCGACAGGCGCAGGACTCCGTCGATCTCCTCACGGCGCCGCACCAGCCGTCCCACGACCGCCCCCGTGGCGTCCGTGACGGGCTCGGTCTCCTCGGCCGCGGGACGGGCGAAGGGCACCACGGCAGCGGTCCTTGTCAGCTCGTCCACACCGACGGCCAGACGGACCCGCTCCTCGTGGCCCTCGTCCCACGGCACCAGCACCCGGTCGTCCAGGGGCAGTTCGCTTACGGTCTGGAAACCGCCGTCCGGCAGGGCGCGCTGGACCGTGCGCCGCTGGGCGTGGAGGAAGCGCACCTCGACGGCGAGGGTCGCGCCCCGACGGGGTTCCATCAGCAGTTCGGTGTGCTGGAAGTCGTGCTCGGCGGCGGCCGCCGTCCAGGACGGCGGCACGAGCACGCCGAACTGCCAGCGCAGCCGGTTCTTGGCCGCCGAGGCACGGTACGGGTAGAGCACGTACCCCTCGAACAGCACGGCGTCGGCGACGTGGCGTGCCACCGCCAGCCGGGCCTCGGCCCGGGAAGTGAACGTCGTCGTGGTCACGGTGTCCTCTCCCCGGCCGTGTGCAAAAGGTGTTCGACGGTCGCCTGCCACGAGGGCAGCGCCTGCCGCGACCGGTAGGCGAGCAGCGCGTCCATGGCATCCCGGGGCAGACGGATCCAGCCCGAGCCCGGGAAATGCTGCTCGACCATCTCCTGCCAGGTCTTCACCGGCATCCGGACCGTGGCCTCCCGGTCCCAGGGGACGGGCTCGACCTGAAAGCCGCCGGCTCCGGTGAAGGCCGTACCGGAGAACAGCATCAGCAGCGGGACCTCCCCCTCCTCCAGCGCGTGGAAGTAGCGGGAGGAGGCGATGTCCATGTCGTAGGTGCAGGGCACCACCAGGTCGGTCTCCGTCTCGCCGGTGAACCCCTGGACCATCACGGGCACGTGGGCGAACTGCACGGGGTGGAGGCTGCTGCCCCAGCGGGACCGCTCCCCGAACAGGTCGGCCAGCGCCTCGGCCTCGGCGTCGCCGTAGCCCCGGCGCGCGGGCTCGATGCGGATCTGGCAGCGCAGCGCGAGCGCGTGGACCCGGGTGCCCGGCGAGGCGGTGATACGCAGCCGGAACACGAGCGTGGGGCCCGCGGCGTACGGATCGGCGCGCACACCGGTGCAGGTGAAGGTGAACCCGGTCACGACCGGTCACCCCCGAACGCACGGGCCCGGCCCCGCACCTGGGCGAAGAAGGCGTCCAGGTCGGCCCGCGCCTCCGCGCCCCCGTCGAAGCCCTGCCACGTCAGTCGCATACGGCCCACCAGTTCGTAGCAGATGTCGATCGGCACCAGGTAGCACTCCACTCGCCCCTGATGGCGGCGCAGCAGCAGTGCCTCCACGTCGGGTTCGAGGACTGCGGCCAGGGGCGAGGCGTCCAGGACGGACTGCCAGGACTCCGACTCCAGTTCGCTCTCGGTCGCTCCGGCCGGGCTCGGATAGAGCGCGACCAGGCGGTCGAGTGCGGAGTTGCGGAAGAAGAAGACGACGCCGACGGGGATGCGCAGCCGCTCCCAGGTCTGCTCGTCGAAGCGGTGCGCAGGGTCGTTGAGGTAGCGGCCGGGAACCGTGCGGAAGCGGCCCGTCGGCGCGCCCGTACGGTCCAGGAGCTGGGCGCAGGGGTCGCAGGCGCAGGCCAGCGCACGGTTCTCGACGTCCACGAGGTGCCGGTGACGCTCTTCGGGCAGCGGCACCGCGCACAGCTCACAGCGTTCCTCGCGGGGCGGGCGGGGCCCGGTGAAACGGAACAGCCCCTGGGAAGCGGGAGGTTGCCGGGTTCGTTCAGGTCCGGCCGGGGGCGCGCTCACGGCGCGGTGGTGGCCGGCGGCCGGCCGTTCGTACCGGACGCGGCCGGCGGGCCCGCACCGATCTGGAGGAGGACCGGTTCACGTTCCGCGTCCGCCTCCAGCGCCACCGCGGTCACCTCCGGTGCGAAACAGGCGAGGACGTCTCGCGCCGTCTGCTCGACGGCCTCACGGGTGCTGCCGCAGCCGCCGCCCGATCCGGTGAGCCGCAGCCGCAACTCGCCCGTGGCCGGGTCGAATCCGGCACTCTCCACGGGATGCGGGACCGCGTTCAGCGCCCGCGTGATGCGGGTGGGAACGTCGTCCGGGTGCAGCCGGTGCAGGACCAGAAGGCTCGCGACGAGTTCGTCACCGAAGAGGGCGTCCCGCGCCTCCCGGACCGGCCTGTCCGGATCACGTCCGAGCAGGTCCAGGGCGCGGGCGAATCCGGCACCGTAGAACTCCATGAGGACCCGCACGAGTTCCTCGGCGGCCTCGCACGCCGCGCGGTCGCCGGCGGCGGCGAGCCGGTCGAGGGTCTCCTCGACCATCCGTCCGGCCGTCTCCGCGTCCGTCCCGCCTCGCACCCCGCTCATCCGGCCAGACCACTCAGACCGGTGGGTACGTGCATCGACTTCACGGTCCTGCCGTCGCCGACGTACATGTGGACGCCGCACGGCAGACACGGGTCGAAGCTGCGCACGGTGCGCATGATGTCGATGCCCTTGAAGTTCTCGGGGGTGTTCTCCTCGAAGATCGGCGTGTTCTGCACCGCGTCCTCGTACGGGCCGGGGGTGCCGTAGGTGTCACGGGTGGACGCGTTCCACGGCGTCGGCGGGTACGGGTGGTAGTTGGCGATCTTCCCGTCCCGGATGACCATGTGGTGGGAGAGGACACCGCGCACCGCCTCGGTGAAGCCGACGCCGATGGACTCGTCCGGCACCTCGAACTTCTCCCAGGTCCGGGTGCGTCCGGCGCGCACCTCCGCGAGGCCCTTCTCCGCGCAGTGCAGGGCGACGGCGGCGGCGTAGGCCTGGAAGTAGGTGCGGGCACGGTTGCGCTCCAGCGCGTTGCTCCACTGCGGGATCTTCCACTCGAAGGTGGTCTCCGGCTTGGTGAGCGTGCGGGGCAGGTTGATGACGACGCTGTGTCCGGTCGCCTTGACGTACCCGATGTCGACCAGCCCCGACAGGGCCGTGGACCACAGGCGGGCGAGGGGGCCGCCGCCCGTGTCGAGCGGCAGGTGGTCCTTGCCGTCGAACCAGCGGGGTGACATCACCCAGCTGTACTTGTCGTCGAAGTTCCGCTTCTGCGGTGCGGGAATGGTGTGCTGGTTCCACGGGTGGCGCGGGTCGACCGGGTTGCCGAGCGGGTCGTGGGTGACGAACTGCTCCTGGCCCGCCCAGTCCTCGTAGTACGAGCTGCCCAGCAGGATGCGGATGCCGAGGTTGATCTCGGTGAGGTCGTTGGTGACCAGCTTGCCGTCCACGATCACGCCGGGGGTGACGAACATGCGACGTCCCCAGTCCGTCATGTTGGCGTAGGTGAAGTCGCAGTACTCGGGGTCGTTGAGCGCGCCCCAGCAGCCGAGCAGCACGCGCCGGCGGCCGACCTCCTCGTAGCCGGGCAGCGCCTCGTAGAAGAAGTCGAACAGGTCGTCGTGGAGCGGCACGACCCGTTTCATGAACTCGACGTAGCGCATGAGGCGGCTCATGTAGTCCGTGAACAGCTGGACCGAACCGATGGTGCCGACGCCGCCCGGGTACAGCGTGGAGGGGTGCACGTGGCGGCCCTCCATGAGACAGAACATCTCCCGCGTGTACCGGCTGACCTGCAGCGCCTCCCGGTAGAACTCGCCCTCCAGCGGGTTGAGCGAGCGCATGATGTCGGCGATGGTGCGGTAGCCGTGCTCGGCCGCGTGCGGCGCCTCGGTGCGCTCGGCGAGTTCGAGCACCCCCGGATTGGTCTCGCGGACCATCTTCTCGCAGTAGTCGACCCCCACCAGGTTCTCCTGGAAGATGTTGTGGTCGAACATGTACTCCGCGGACTCGCCGAGGTTGATGATCCACTCGCCGAGGTGCGGCGGCTTCACCCCGTACGCCATGTTCTGCGCGTACACCGAGCAGGTGGCGTGGTTGTCACCGCAGATGCCGCAGATACGGCTGGTGATGAAGTGGGCGTCGCGCGGGTCCTTGCCGCGCATGAAGACGCTGTAGCCGCGGAAGACCGACGAGGTGCTGTAGCACTCGGCGACCCGCTTCTGCTTGAAGTCGATCTTCGTGTGGATGCCGAGACTGCCCACGATCCGGGTGATCGGGTCCCATGCCATCTCCACCAGGCCGGTGCCGTCACCGGTCGTCGTCGAGGTCGCCATTGTGTGGGTGCTGCCCTTCGGTCGGTCGGGTCGGTGAGCGGGTCTTGCGTCAGGCGGGGCGGGGAGCGGGGGAGGGGCGCTCACCACGGCGGCCGGTAGCCGGTGGTGATCTTCCGGCCCGTGTGCCGCCACTTGGGCTCCTTGTCCACGGTCCGCGCGGTGATGCCGCGCAGCTTGCGGACGACCGCCCCGTAGGCGCCGCTGGCCGTGCTGGAGAGCTTGGCGCCGGGGGGCTCGTCCATGAACGGCATGAACTTGTCGGGGAAGCCCGGCATGGTGCAGGCGATGCAGATACCGCCCACGTTCGGGCAGCCGCCGATGCCGTTCATCCAGCCGCGCTTGGGCACGTTGCACTTCACGACGGGGCCCCAGCAGCCGAGCTTCACCGAGCACTTGGGGGAGTCGTAGGAGGTGGCGAAATCGCCCTGCTCGTAATAGCCGGCGCGGTCGCATCCCTCGTGCACGGTGGCCCCGAACAGCCAGGTCGGGCGGAGCTTGTCGTCCAACGGGATCATCGGTGCGGATCCGGCGGCCTGGTAGAGCAGGTACGTGAGGGTCTCGGCGAAGTTGTCGGGCTGGATGGGGCAGCCCGGCACGCAGACGATCGGAATGCCCGCCTGGGATTTCCAGTCCCAGCCCAGGTAGTCGGGCACGCCCATCGCGCCGGTCGGGTTCCCCGCCATGGCGTGGATGCCGCCGTAGGTCGCGCAGGTGCCGATGGCCACGACCGCCAGCGCCTTCGGAGCGAGCCGGTCGATCCATTCGCTGGTGGTGATGGGCTGGCCCGTCTCGGGGTTGTCCCCGAAGCCGCACCAGTAACCCTCCTTCTTGATCTTCTCGTTCGGGATGGACCCCTCGATCACGAGGACGAACGGGTCGATCTCGCCGCGCTCACCCTTGAAGAACCATTCGATGAACGTGTCCGCGCCACCGACCGGCCCGCACTCGAAGTCGATGAGTGGCCAGTGCACGGCGATCTTCGGCAGTCCGGGCAGGGCGCCCAGAGCGATCTCCTCGATGCTGGGCTGCATGGCCGCCGTCAGGGCGACCGAGTCGCCGTCGCAACTCAGCCCGGCGTTGATCCAGAGGATGTGGATCGGCTTCTCGTCCGTGCCGACTGCGCCGGACGTCTCGGGCTCCTCGCTCGTGGTCGGGGTTGCTGCGTTCATCAACGCCTCCTGGGGAGGAATACGACAGAGCCGGTTGATCGGCCCGGTTCCTTGCTAAGCGTCGGCCCGCTCGCCCGCCACCGCACGCGTGGCGGCCGGGTCCGCAGGAGCCGATTCCTTGCGCACGAACGCCCGGCGCAGTGCGTGGTACGGCGCGTCGGGCTCGAAGAAAATTGTGTGCATGCGGGCGAGTTCCCGCTCGCGTACCGCCGCCAGAGGGGTGACGGCCTCCCGGCGCTCGTGCTCCGCCTTCTTCGCGGCGAGGCGTGACTGTGCTCCGGGGGAGCCCGCCCAGAGTTGGGCCAGCCGGGTGACCTCGGCGGTGAAACGGGCGGGAGGGCACTCGACCAACCGGTCGGCCAGGCCGATGTCCCGGGCCGAGGCGCCGCTGACCGGCAGCGCCTCCCGGGTCAGCAGCTCGGCCGTCGCGGCGCCGACCCGGCGCGGCAGGCTGTACGTCCAGTACTCGGATCCGTACAGGCCCATGCGCCGGTAGTGCGGGTTGAGCACGGAGCCGGAGCGGCACCACACCTCGTCGGCGGCCAGTGCCAGCATGACGCCGCCGGCGGCGGCGTTGCCCCCGATCGCGCCGACGACGAGACGGTCGGTGGTGTTCAGGACGGCCTCGACGAGGTCGTCCATGGCGTTGATGTTGGCCCAGGACTCCGCGGCGGGGTCCGCAGCCGCCTCGATGACGCCGAGGTGGATGCCGTTGGAGAAGAAGTCGCGGGCGCCGCCGAGCACCAGCACGGCGGTGGGCCGGTCGCAGGCCGCCCGGTAGGCGTCCAGCAGGCGTCGGCAGTGGTCGGTGGACATCGCGCCGCCGGGGAACGAGAAGGACAGCACTCCCACCGGACCCTCCTCCCGGTAGCGGATGTCCGACCAGCCGGCGTCGTCCGCGCAGGGCAGTACGGGAGCGGGCAGGTCCGGCAGCCGCGGCAGCCGTCCGGCCAGGGCGCGGGCGGCGGGCAGCTTGCAGGCCCTCGGTGCGCCGGCACCGGTACGGGCCCGCAGTTCGGGAATCCAGACCGCGCCGTCCGTCGTGGCCCGGCAGATCGCACCCGCCCGGGTCGCCAGCAGTTCGCCGGGCCGTCCGCGCAGGTCGCGCTCGGCGTGGCCGCCGTGCAGGAACCACTGCCCGCCGAGCAGCTCGTCCAGGACGCCGGGCTGGGAGTCGGCGGCGCGCAGCTTGCGCAGGACCGTCTCGGTCGCGTCGTCGGCCCACGCGATACGGCGTGTCTCCTGGCGCATCGGGGGACGGACCCGGGCACCCGGCGTGCTCGGCAGGGTGCGCTGGTCGAGGGGGGTGAAGCTGCCGGACGCGAACCGGTCGACGGCCGTCAGCACCGCGTCGAGCGCCGCGTCGGACAGCTCGTTGCGGTACAGGTCGCTCTTGCCCACCCGGGGCACGGGAAAGGTCACCGTGGCCCAGACGGGCCCCGCGTCCATCTCCTCCTCGGCCTGGAGGACGGTGACGCCCCACTCCCCGGCGTCCTCGTGGAGCGCCCAGTCCAGGGACGACGGTCCGCGGTCCCCGACGGGCCCGGGGTGGACGATCAGACAGGTCCTGGCCGCCCACACCTCTCGCGGTACGACCGTCTTCAGCATGGGCGCCACGATCAGGTCGGGTCCGTGCCGGCCGACGGCGGCGACCACGTCCGGGCCCCGGGACGTCACCTCCACGGCTACGGCGTGCCCACGGTCGTGCAACTCCGCGTGCACGCGCTGAGTGAGGCTGTTGTACGCGCCGGCGATGAGCAGGATGCGCATGACGACCCTTCCGGGGGACCGCGGCCGTGAGGGTGAGGCGACGGGCTGCCTGCGATCGTCGGCCATGGCGGGGCGTGAGCGTCGACATGAATCCCGCTCCTCACTCGACCGAGTGACCGCTCACGGCACGTGGCCGACGGCCGTCGGGCTCGCGCGCTCTCACGCCGGGACCACCATCCCGTGGACTGCCCGATATGCCGGCGATGCGAGTGAGTGGGAGACTTTTACTGTCCTGGGCACTCAGGAGACGTGCCGCCTACGACTACGACAGTGGACAGGTGGGCCGAGACATGGCCAAGGAGCGCAAACCGTCGAAACCCTCCGGTGGCGGGGCCGGTCGTCACAAGGGGACCGAGCACCACGGCTGGTCCCCGGACGTCGACGAGACGCGGCAGCAGGAGAACCCGAGCGCTCGCCGGTCCTTCCACACCGAGGAGCACGCCCCCTCACGCGGACCGGGCCGCGAGCACGCCAAGGAGGAGCGCACCTCGGTCCCCGGTGACGTCGTGAGCAGTGACACCCGGCGCGGCGAGGACTACGGCGCCGAGCAGGAGAAAGGCATGCGGGCCACCGGGCGCCGGGGCCGCTCCGGGCGCCCCAGCGGCACGAAGGACGAGGACGCCTACACCGGGGTCGACCCCGACGACTCCGACACCGGACACCGGTCGGGTTGACGGACGGCGGGCGCCCGTGCCCGGAGGGGCCGCCGGGCCCGGGCCGGCTGCCTCATCGGCCGCCGTCGGGTGAGGCGGCGGCCGCGCTCAGCGCCCGGCCGTCGGCGCGGGCGGCACCGGCGGCCGTGGTGACGGCCGCCGCTCCTGCGAACTCACCCGGACCGGAGCGCGGTTGCTACTTCACGCCGAGACCCGCGTCGTCCACCGCTTCCTTGCCCTCGGCCTTGAGCACCTTGTTCAGTGGTGCCAGGTCGTAGATGCCGTCCAGAGTGGGCTGCTTCAGCAGGCCGGCCTTCACCGCGTGCTGCGCCTGTGAGTCGAGCGTGGAGGCCAGCGGGTCGTCGAGGAAGGCGATGGACTCCCAGGCCGGGTCGAGGACGTCCTGGGGCAGGGCCTTGCCGGACAGTTCCTCGAGGGCCTTGTTCGCGGATGCCTTGGCCTTGTCGGGGTTGGCCTTGATCCAGTCGTTGGTCTTCACCGAGCCGCGCAGCACGGCCTCGACGACGTCCGGGTGCTCCTTGAGGAACTTCTGCGACACGATGATGTTCGTGATCACGAACTTCTTGTCGGGCCACAGGTCGGCCTCGTCGAGCAGCACCTCGGCGCCCTCCGCGACGAGCTTGGACGCCGTCGGCTCCGGCACCCAGGCACCGTCGATCGAGCCGGACTTGTAGGCGTCGGGCGCCACTTTGTTGTCGGTGCGGACGACGGAGACGTCGCCCTTGCCACTCTGCGCGTTGACCTTCCAGCCCTTCTCCGCGATCCAGTTGAGGAACGCGACGTCCTGGGTGTTGCCGAGCTGCGGAGTCGCGATCTTCTTGCCCTTGAGGTCGTCCTCGGACTTGATCTTGTCCGGGTTCACCACCAGCTTCACGCCGCCGGAGGCGGAGCCGCTGATGATGCGCAGGTTCTTGCCCTGGGACTTGGTGAATCCGTTGATGGAGGGGGAGGGGCCGATCCAGCCGATGTCGATGGAACCGGCGTTCAGCGCCTCGATCTCGGACGGCCCGGCGTTGAAGGTCGCCGACTTGATCCTGGTGGCGCCGAGTTCCTTCTGCAGCAGGCCCTCCTGGACACCCACCAGCGCGTTGGCGTGGGTGAGGTTCGGGAAGTAGCCGAGCTTCACCTCGCCGACGGACAGCTTCTCGGCGTCCGCCGCGACCTCGGACTGCTCGCCGTCGTCGGTGGACTCGGAGCCGTAGCCGCACGCGGTGAGCAGGAGGGGCAGCGTCGCGGTGACGGCGATGGCACGCAGGAGAGTGAGCGGTCTGGCGGCAGACACGGAGGTGTCCTTTCGGAAAGGGGTGAGGAGGTGAAACGGCAGGGTGCGGCGGCGGGCCCGCCGGAGCGCGCCGACGGGTACGCCGGTTGCCGGGCCCCGGCGCACGGCCGGGCGGGACGTACGGCGCGGGCGGGAGGACCGGCGGACGGGAGGACGGGACCGGGGTGGGCGGGGCGCGGCGGTGCGCTGCGCGGAGCCCGGGCGTCCCGTGAGCGGGCCGCCTCAGGCGTGCCGGGAGGCGGACAGTCCGCTGACGGACCGTCCGGAACCCGACGGCCCGCGGTCGGGCTGCCCGGAGGGGGCCTGCTGGGGCGCGGAGTGACGACAGATGGCGCTCGACGTGCGGCCGAAGTCGATGTGGCGGCGCGAGGTCAGGTGGGGCAGCAGGCGAGCCGCACGGTCGAGCGTACGCATGACCATGGCCGCCCCCCTGATCCCTAGTTTTCCTACCTGGTTGCTAGGGATCGTGGCAGAAGACGACGCCCACCCCAAGGGGGTGTTCATATGCTGGATGGAGTCATCTCATGATCTGACACTTGACTGGTCGGCCGGTGTGTCAGGGGTTCACCCAGGCGTCCGGGGCATCGGTCAACGCCGCGACATCGGCGGGCAGTTCGGCCGTGGCGACATCGGCCAGCGACACCCCCTCGAGGATCTCGCGCACATTGGACCGCAGGGCGATCCACAGGGGCAGCAGCGACTGGGCCGGCCCGGAGTAGGACAGGTCCGGCGGGCGGACCCCGCGCACCGAGACCAGCGGCCCGTCCACGACACGTATGACATCGGCGATGCTGATGGACTCGGCCGGCCTGGCCAGCCGGTATCCGCCGTTGCCGCCGCGCCGGCTGAGGACGAGACCGCCCCGGCGCATGTCGTTCAGAATGCCTTCGAGGAACTTGTGCGGAATGTCCTGGGCGTCGGCGATGGCCTCGGTCTTGAGGGGAACGTCGTCCCGTGAGGCGGCGAGCTGCAGCGCGGCCCGCACCGCGTAGTCCGCCCTGGCTGAGATCCGCATATCCGTAGTATCCCGCACGTCGCGGCCGGTGTCCGGCGCGGGCCCCCGGATGATCAGGCGGGCAGGACGAAGGGCGGGTGCGCGCCGTTGAGGAAGTAGTCGCCGACGTCGCGCAGCCGGTGGGAGACCGGCTCGTACAGGGTGTGGGCCCTGGCGTTGCGCCAGAACCGGTCGAAGCCCAGCCGCGCGGACATGGAGCGGGCGCCGATGATGTCGAGGGCGCGGGACGTGGACTCCTGCGCGGCCCTGGACGCGGCGGCTTCCGCCATCGCCACGAGGACCGAGATCTCCGCGTACTCGTCGTAGGTGAGCCCTTCCCCGCGCTCCAGCCCCGCCAGTACGGTGTCCACCGCCTGATCCGTGAGCGCGGCCGCGGAACGGGTGAGGACGGTGAGTTCCCCGAACGCGGTGAGCGTCTGCGGATCCCGGGGCTGTTCGGCGGGCCAGGCGGGGTGCCAGGGCCACTGCCCCGACCTGCTGTACTCACGGGCCTCGGCGAGCACGCCCTCCGCCAGGCCGAGCCGGAGCTGCACGGAGAGGAGACGGCTGACCGGGGACGCCAGCGCCGTCAGGGGCGACAGGACGTCCTCGTCCGCGGACAGCGAGCCGAGGATGTCGTCGGCGGTGACCGGCACGGCGTCGAACTCCATGGACCCGCCGGCCGCCAGCCGCTGGCCGAAGGTGTCCGCGTCCCCGTCCACCCCCACACCGGGCAGGGCCGGATCGACCGTGACGGCCAGTGGTTCACCGGTGTCGGCCCGGACGGCGCGCACGGCGAGCCGGTCGGCGACCAGGACCCCGGCGGCGAAACTCTGCCGACCGTCCAGCACCTGCCCGCCGGCCTTCCCGGTCAGCGTCAGCGGGGGTTCCTGGTGGGCAAAACCGCCGCCCCAGCACCACTGCTCCGCCGCCGACCGCCGCTCGATCCGCGCGGCACGGGCCGGATTGGTGAAGAACCGGGCGCTCCACGACAGGAAGTAGTGCGAGCCGAGCAGCTGGCCGATCGCGCCGTCCGCCGCGGCTATCTCCCGGACAACGGCGTAGGCCGTACGCCAGTCCGCGCCTCCGCCGCCGAACCGGGCCGGCACCAGCAGGGCCAGCAGTCCCGCCTCGCGCAGCCGGGACACCTCGTCGACGGGGACCTTGCCCGCCTGTTCCCTCGCCGCCGCGTCGGTGGCCAGGTCGTCCGCCGTCTCACGGGCGACGCGCAGCCAGTGCGCACGGTCCGGCCCTGTCCGGTCAACGTCCTGGCGGCCGAAGGAACGCCGGTCGGAGTCCTGGACGGGGCCGGCCGGCGCGGGGGCAACGCCCATGACGGTGGTCTCCTCGAGGTCGGCCGCTCGGCGCGGCGCAGGCACGCGGTGCGGAACCTGGATTCCGCTCCTCATCCTGTGCGCCCGCGCTGAGCCCCGTCAACACTTCCCTAGTAAATCGATAGGGAAGATAGGGGAAAGGGGTCGGTTATCGGTCACGCCGGCCCTTGAGCGTGCTCCGGGCGTCCGGCGCCGTCGCTGTGACCAGGCGTGCATACGGCGTGCGTTCGCATACGCAGTGGCAACCGGCGTCGTCGTGCTCGGTGCTGAACGTGTCCCTCAACACGGCCCGCCGATCGTAGGCGCCCAACGCCCGTCCACGTCAGCCATGTTCGGCAGCAGCCCGGCGACAGTCCGGTATCCGGGCGACAGCTGACGAGAAGCGCGATGTGCTGCTCAATGGGTCGCATGAACGCCGCGCAGCACTTGGTGACTCGCGACCACATCGACTTCGGTCGTGTGTGGTCCGCCCAGTGTTGCGCCTGACGCGGCAGCGGGCCGTCCGACCGGCCCATCCCTTCCTCGGCACCCCCGTCGTGGGGCCGGACCTCCTCCTGCGCGGAACCGCCGTGAGCGGGCGTCAAGAACACCCGACGCCACACCCTGAGCCCGGGGGCGGTCGGTCCCGCCGGACCTGACACGCGCTGCCGCCGCCCCGTTCCCGGCCCATGCCCCCGGCGTCGTCACACCCGCTCGGCCCACCCCGGCACCCCAGCACACCGAAGCGCCGCCGAATCAGGCTGCGCGGAAGGCCGCTGCCCCGCCCGGATCCCGTGCGCTCCTCCCTGCCGCCCCCTGCTGCTTCCCCGCCGCCTTCATGCCGCCCAAGCCACCTCGGCGCCGCTTCCGTGCCGGCCGACGGCGTCCCAAGATTCGAGGAAAGGCATTCTCCCATGTCAGTGGAGTTCCTTGGCATCGCAGCCACCAACGACGGCACCGAGACGACACCGCGCTCCGGCGCGGCCTTCGACAAGGACCACACCCTCCGGCTGGCCCGTGCCCACGAGGACCACGGCTGGGACCGGGTGCTGTTCGCCTACGCTTCCGGAGCGCCGGACCCCGCACCGGCCGCCGCCTGCATCGCGAGCAGGCCGGGCCGTCTGCAGATCCTCCTCGCCCACCGGCCCAACGTCTCCTGCCCGACCTTCGCGGCGAAGATCTTCGCCACCCTCGACCGGATCAGCGACGGCCGGCTGCCCGAACACGCCTGACGAGTGAGCAGGAACGCCACGATGGGACTCCCCACCGAATCCGCCGCCGCACCGCCCGGCGCGTCCTCCCCTGGCCGCGGCCGCCCCTCGGCCACACCCGCCCCGGACGATCCGGGCTCGTCGAAGGTCGTCCCCGCACGCCACTACGCCCGGTGGGCCGCGACCGTCGCCGTGACCGTCCTGGTCGCGCAGTTCGTGCACGGGATGGCCACCAACCCCGTCTGGGAATAGGGCGTCTTCGGTGACTACGTCCTCTCGGAGACCATCGTCCAGGCGGTGTGGGTCACCCTCCAACTCACCTCCTACGCCACGGTGCTGGGTTTCCTCCTGGGTACCGTCCTCGCCTTCATGCGGCTGTCCCGCAGTCCGCTGCTGCAGACCGTCGCCTGGACCTACATCTGGATCTTCCGGTCGATCCCGATGATCGTCCAGCTGGTGTTCTGGTTCAATCTCAGCGCCCTGTACAAGGAGTTGGGCGTCGGTATCCCCTTCGGCCCGGTGTTCTGGTCCGTCGACAGCAACAGCCTGATCGGCACCATCGGCGCCGCCGTCATCGGGCTGACGCTGCATCAGGCCGCCTACGCCGCCGAGATCGTCCGGGGCGGAGTCGTCTCCGTCGACCCGGGACAGCTGGAGGCCGCGGCCGCCCTGGGCGTCCCGCGGCTGCGTCAGATCCGGCGGATCGTGCTGCCGCAGGCGATGCGCGCCATCCTGCCCACGGCCGGCAACGAGATCATCGGCCTGCTCAAGGGCACCTCGGTCGTCTACGTCATGTCCATCGGCGAGCTGTTCTACCAGGTGCAGGTGATCTACGGCCGCAACGGCCGGGTGATCCCCCTGCTGCTGGTCGCCACCGCCTGGTACGTGGTGCTGACCTCGCTGCTGTCGGTCGCGCAGTACTACGTGGAGCGGCACTACGCCCGGGGCGCCGACCGCACCCCGCCGCCCACCCCCCTCCAGCGCGCCCGCCGCCTGATCCGCACCCTGCGCGCGGCCGCGGCACAGCGCGAACAGCCCGTCGTACCACTGAAGCCCCTGGGAGGCAGCCGATGAGCGCGGTGACGAGCGAGCCGACGAGCCAGGTGACGAGCCAGGTCATGGTGGACGTCCACGGCGTCCACAAGAGCTTCGGCACGCTGGAGGTGCTGCGCGGCGTCGACCTCCAGGTCCGCACCGGTGAGGTCACCGTGATCCTCGGCCCGTCCGGCTCCGGGAAGTCCACGCTCCTGCGCACCATCAACCACCTGGAGAAGGTCGGCCAGGGCTGGATCGCCATCGACGGCGAGCTCATCGGCTACCGCCGCTCGGGCGGAAAGCTGTACGAGCTGAAGGAGAAGGACGTCCTCAAGCAGCGTACCGGCATCGGCTTCGTCTTCCAGAACTTCAACCTCTTCCCGCACCTGACCGTGCTGGAGAACCTCGTCGAGGCACCGGTCTCCGCGCTGCGCCGCCCGCGCAGGGAGGCCGAGGCCACGGCCCGGCGGCTGCTCGCGCGGGTCGGGCTCGACGACAAGGCCGACGCCTATCCGCGGCAGCTGTCCGGCGGCCAGCAGCAGCGGGTGGCCATCGCCCGCGCGCTCGCCCTCGAACCGAAAGTGCTGCTGTTCGACGAGCCCACCTCGGCGCTCGACCCGGAACTCGTCGGTGAGGTCCTCGACGTCATCAAGGACCTGGCCCGCACCGGAACCACCATGATCGTCGTGACCCACGAGATCGGCTTCGCCCGTGAGGTCGCCGACACCGTGGTGTTCATGGACGGCGGGGTCGTCGTGGAGCAGGGGCCGCCCGCGGCCGTGCTGGACGCTCCGCGGCACGACCGCACCCGGGCCTTCCTCTCCAAGGTCCTCTGACCCGCCGCCCCCTTCCTCGTCCCCTTCTTCTTCCCGTTTCCCTCTCCGTCCCGCACCCAAGGAGTACGCCCATGCCCACCTCGCTCAACCGCCGCACCGCCGCCGCGCTGGGACTCATCGCAGTCCTCGGTCTCGCCGCATGCGGCAACCCCTCGGACGGCGGGACCACCGAGGTGAAGCAGACGTCCGGCGCCCTCACGAAGATCAACCTGAGCCCGGACCAGAACCGCGTCACCACTGAAAAGGTGGACTCCATCGCCGCACAGGTGCCAAAGGAGATCAGCGGCAGAGGGACACTGGAGGTCGTCAATTCCTCCGGCTCCGCGGCGCCGTTGACCTTCCACGCCACCGACAACAAGACCGTCATCGGCGTCGAGCCGGACATCGCCTCGCTGGTCGCCGACGTCCTCGGCCTCGAACTGCGGCTGAACCCCGTCTCCTGGGAGAACATCTTCGTCGGCCTGGACAGCGCCAAGTACGACGTCGGCTTCAGCAACATCACCGTCACCGAGGAACGCAAGGAGAAGTACGACTTCGCCACCTACCGCGAGGACAACCTGGCGTTCGAGGCGAAGAAGAACAGCGGCCTGAAGATCACCGGGGCCGAGGACGTGGCGGGCAGGACCGTGGCCGTGAGTAGCGGCACCAACCAGGAGAAGCTGCTGGTCGAGTGGAGCAAGGACAACGAGAAGGCCGGCCGGGATCCGGTGGACATCAAGTACTACCAGAACGACAGCGACATGCATCTCGGGCTCCAGTCCGGCCGCATCGACCTCTACCTCGGCCCCAGCCCGACCTCCGCCTACTACGCGGCCACCACCGGCAGGACCGAGGTCGTCGGCTCGTACTCCGGTGGCGGCGCCACCCTCCAGGGCCTCATCGCGGCCACCACGAAGAAGGACAGCGGCCTGGTCGACGCGCTCGCCGGCGCGATCGACGAGATCATCGACAACGGTACGTACGCCGAGGTGCTGGAGCGCTGGGGGCTGACCGACGAGGCGGTGACCGAATCCGAGATCAACCCGCCCGGCCTGCCCAAAACCAACAAGTAGGCGTCGGGCGGGATTCGGGCTCCGGGCGGGCTCCGGGCGAGCCGCGGGGGCCGTGGTCACCCTGTGGACACCTCTTGACGCGGAGCGCGGCCGGCTCGACACTCGATGAAGGATTCCTAGTGAACAGGTAGGGAAGCATGGGGCGCCTTGAGCCGGTCACCAGCCGAGTGAGCCGCGCGCCCCGACGGTCGCTTCTTCTGACCTCCCGCCGTCACATCGATCTGCTGCGCGTCTGCAGCGCCATCGGATCCTTCGCCTAGCCGGCCTAGCCGGCCTAGCCGGCCTAGCCGGCCTAGCCGGCCTAGCCGGCCTAGCCGGCCTAGCCGGCCTAGCCGGCCTAGCCGGCCTAGCCGGCCTAGCCGGCCTAGCCGGCCTAGCCGGCCTGGCCTCCGCGCGTCCACACCCCACCGCTCCGTCTCACGGGCCGCCGCCCGTCGCCGTGCCGGTGTGCCACGCGCTCTGCACCGACGACGTTTCCTCCGCGCCCTCGTCCGCGCGCCTGCCCTGGGGAGAGCCATGTCCGTCATCTCGCCCGCCACGCACACGCCCGTGCCGTCCGCCCCCGCCTTCCGGGGCCGGATCGGCCGGGACGTGCGCAGCGGTCACTACGCCGTGCCCCGCCGTTACCGCCTCCACCTGTCCACCGCCGACCCGGCCTGTCTGCGCATCGCCATCACGCACACCCTGCTCGACCTCGACGATGCCTGCGCGGTCACCGTCCTGCCCGCCGTCCCCGACCGTCCGGACGGCGGGTACACGGAGCTGTCCCCGCTGTACGACGCCAGTGCCCACCGCTACACCGGACCGGCCCTGGCACCGGTGCTCAGCGACGACTGGTCGGGGCGGATCGTGAGCACCCACGCCCCCGACATCGCTCGCGACCTGGCCCGGCGGTTCGACGGCGGCCGCTCCACGGCGTACCCGTGCGGCGCGGAGTCGGAGATCGAGGCCGTGGAGCGCATGTGTGCCCAGGGCATCGACGAGGCAGCACGTTCCGCCGGGTCGGCCGACGCCGAACCCGCCGCACGCGCCGAGGCGCTCGGCACCCTGCTGCGCACGCTTGGCTCACTGAACAGCTGGCTCGTCGACCGCGACCACATGATCCGCGACCGGATCACCGTGGCGGACGTGGAGCTGTGGGTCACCCTGGTCCAGCTCGACACCGTGCACCGCCACCACCTCGACGCCGAGGCCGTACGGGACATCGCCGCGTACGAGATCCTGTGGGCCTACGCCCGCCGGCTGGCCGGCCACCCGGCCTTCGGCGGCCACCTCGACGTCGACGCCATCGCCCGCCGCCACCGCGCCCACTGTCGTGCCCCGGCAGCCACCGGAACCGCCGTGCCGATCGTCACCTGGCCCGGCCGTGCCCCCGACCGCACCCCTTCGGGCGCATCCACCGAGGGGCCCTGACCCCCGCCCGGCTGCGGACGCCGGCCGCCAGGCGCTCCGGCGTCCGCCCCCGTCGGTCGGCAGCACACCGGCACCGAGAGACCGGCCGGTCCCGTGGCGCTCGCGCATACAGCGGACCGCGTCCACCTGCGCCCGTCCACGCCCGACCGTCGTACCCGAGAGGACTCCGCTCCCTTGGCCCACCCCATCGACCTCAGTGACGACGCACCCGCCCCGCCCGCACCCACCCCGGCTGTGTCCGCGCCATCCGTACTCGTCCCTTCCGTACTCGCACCCGCCGCACCCGTTCCGGTGCTCCCGGACACGTCCCGGCTCGACAACGCGGTATGGGCCGCCCTGGACGGGTCGCACGCCCACCTCGCCGAGCGGGCCGGCCGGGCGGCCCGCTATCCGGCGGACGTCTACGACTTCGCCGCGCTCGCCGATCCGGCCGACCCGGCAGCCTGGGACGATCTGCACACCCTCGTCGGGCCGGGGACCACCGTCCGGCTCAAGCCCGCCGACGATGTCCCCGACGGCTGGCAGGTCACCGGCCGCGGCACAGCGGTACAACTCGTCGGCACGGCTCTGCGGACCGAGCCCGCCCCCGACGCGGTACGGCTCGGCCCCGCGGACGTGCCAGAGATCCTGGACCTGGTGGCCCGCACCCGGCCGGGCCCCTTCCTCGGCCGGACCGTCGAACTCGGCACCTACCTCGGCATCCGTCACCGGGGCAGACTCGTCGCCCTGGCCGGTGAACGCATCCGGGTCCCCGGGTGGACGGAGATCAGCGCGGTCTGCACCGACCCCGGCCACCGCGGCCGGGGCCTCGGCACCCGGCTGGTCCGGGCCGTCGCCGACGGCATCCGGGAACGCGGCGACCGCCCGTTCCTGCACGCCGCGGCGGACAACACCCCGGCCATCCGTCTCTACGAGGCGATCGGCTTCACGGTGCGCCGCCGCGCCACCCTCCTCCAGGTCCGCAGCCCCGGAACACCGCCCGAGGGACGGACACGGTGAACCCCGGCGCGATACGAGACGCACCACCACCCGGACCCGCGGCATGCCTCGGACGGCAGCCGGCGGGCGGGCCGCGCGCGATACGCGTCCCGTGCACCGTCCCTCTCCACTCCCGGCCCCACATCGACCTCCAGCGCGTCGCCGGCGCGCTCTGTCGCCCCTGACCCGTCGCCCCCGAAGCCGCCGCGGCCCCTCCACGTACCGGGCCCGGTGATCCCGTACGGACCTTCAGGAAGGCACCCCTCGTGTCGTCGACCCCTGCTTCCCGTCTGCACCTCGCCGTCGCCCTGGACGGAACCGGCTGGCACCCCGCCTCAAGGCGTGAGCCCGTGGCCCGGCCCAGGGACCTGTTCACCGCCGCCTACTGGGCCGACCTGGTCGCCGAGGCCGAGCGCGGCCTGATCGACTTCGTGACCTTCGAGGACGGTCTCGGCCCGCAGTCCTCGCACCCCTTCGACCCGGACGACCGCACCGACCAGGTCCGGGGCCGCCTGGACGCCGTCCTGACCGCCTCCCGCATCGCACCGCTGACCCGGCACATCGGGCTGGTGCCGACCGTGGTCGTCACGCACACCGAGCCGTTCCACCACTCCAAGGCCGTCGCCACCCTCGACCACATCAGCTCCGGCCGCGCCGGTGTACGCGTGCAGATCACGGCCCGGCCGAACGAGGCCGCGCACTTCGGCCGCCGCACCGTCCCCCGCATCGACGGCTACGACAGCCCCGGCGCCCGGGACACGCTGGCCGACCTCTTCGACGAGGCCGCCGACTACGTGGACGTCGTCCGCCGCCTCTGGGACAGCTGGGAGGACGACGCCGAGATCCGGGACGGCGCCACCGGCCGCTTCGTGGACCGCGACAAACTGCACCACATCGGCTTCGAAGGCAGACACTTCAGCGTCAAGGGCCCGTCCGTCACCCCGCGCCCGCCCCAGGGCCAGCCGGTCGTCAGCGCCCTCGCCCACGCGACGATCCCGTACCGTCTCGTCGCCCGCCAGGCCGACATCGGCTACGTCACCCCGTACGACACCGACCACGCGCGCGCCATCGTCACCGAGATCCGCAGCGAGCAGCAGGCGGCCGGCCGCGCCGCAGAACCCCTGCACCTTTTCGGCGACCTGGTGGTCTTCCTGGACGACGACCCGGCGGCCGCCCGAGCCCGCCGCGACCGCCTCGATGCCCTCGCCGGGTACACGTACACCGCAGACGCCCCCCTCTTCACCGGCACGCCCCACGAACTCGCCGATCTCCTCCAGGAGTTGCACAGCACGGGGCTGAGCGGCTTCCGGCTCCGCCCCGCCGTGCTCGGCCACGACCTGCCCCGCATCACCCAGGCGCTCGTGCCCGAACTGCAGCGCCGGGGCGCCTTCCGCCACGCCTACGAGGCGAGCACCCTGCGCGGCCTCCTGGGCCTCGAGTGCCCCGCCGGCCGCTACGCCGCCGCAGCCACCGCCTGAGCCGGAGGACCACCCCATCATGAGCAAGCCGACCAAGCAGATCCATCTCGCCGCCCATTTCCCCGGCGTCAACAACACCACCGTATGGAGCGACCCGGCCGCCGGCAGCCACATCGACTTCAGCTCCTTCGTCCACTTCGCGAGGACCGCCGAACGCGCCAAGTTCGACTTCCTGTTCCTCGCGGAAGGGCTGCGCCTGCGCGAGCAGGGCGGAAAGATCTACGACCTCGACGTCGTCGGCCGCCCCGACACCTTCACGGTCCTCACCGCTCTCGCCGCCGTCACCGACCGCCTCGGCCTGACCGGGACCATCAACTCCACCTTCAATGAACCGTACGAGGTGGCCCGCCAGTTCGCCTCCCTCGACCACCTGTCCGGCGGTCGGGCGGCCTGGAACGTCGTCACCTCCTGGGACGCCTTCACCGGCGAGAACTTCCGCCGCGGCGGCTTCCTGCCCGAGGAGGAACGGTACTCCCGAGCCAAGGAGTTCCTCGCCACGGCGATCGAACTCCTCGACTCCTGGCACGGCGACGAGATCCTCGCCGACCGGGCCACCGGCACCTTCCTCAGGGACGCCCGCGCCGGAGCGTTCGTCCACCGAGGACAGCACTTCGACATCCAGGGACGTTTCAACGTCCCCCGCTCGCCGCAGGGCCGCCCCGTCATCTTCCAGGCGGGCGACTCCGAGGAGGGCCGCGAGTTCGCCGACGCCGTCGAGTCCGCCGCTGCCGAGCCCCGTCACCGGGGCGGCCGCGGGAGCCGGGACCACCGGTCCGGTGGCCGCCGTCCCCCGCACGGGGGACTCGGGGGCGGCGGGTTCGGGGATGGCGGGCCCGGCCTCGCCGGCCTTCGGCTCGGACACTGCGGGCTCCGTGACGGCGGGTTTGCGCAGCAGGAGCAGTGCCGCGTCGTCGTGCAGCCTGCCGCCCACATGCGTCAGCAGCTCCTCGTGCAGGGCCGCGACGGCGCGCGGCGGTTCGGCTGGGCCGGGCGCCGTCCCGCGCCCCCGCTCGCGTGGCGAGGGCCCCCTGCTCGTCGGCACGGGCGTCGCGGCAGCCACCTACCCCGTTCTCGTGGCACCGTCCACCACCGAGGCACGCGCGCTGCCGAACGGAACGTTCGTCGTACGGATCAACGCCACCGACATCGGCACGGGAGCCCGCACGGTGCTCACTCAGGTGACGGCGGACGTCCTCGGCGTCCCCCTCGACCGGGTACGGACCGAGGTCGGCAACAGCGACCTGCCCGCCGTACCGCCGGCCGGAGGCTCCTCCGGAACCGAGGGCCGTCCACGAGGCGTGCACCCGGCTGGCGGGAGCCCTCGCCGCTCGCCCGGGTCCGCTGCCCGACGAGGGAATCACCGTCCACGCGGACACCGGGGGACAGACCGACGCCGACAGCCCCTACGCGCGCCACGCCTTCGGCGTGCACTTCGCGGAGACCGCCGTGGACCGCGTCACGGGCGAGGTCCGGGTGCGCCGGCTACTGAGTGTCTATGCCGCGGGACGGATCCTCAACGCCCGCACCGCGCGGTCCCGGTTCGTCGGCGGCATGATCATGGGCCTGGGCATGGCCCTGACCGAGGGCAGCACGATGGACACCGCCTTCGGCGACTTCACCGAGTCGGACCTGGCGACCTACCACGTGCCCGTGCACGCAGACGTGCCCCGCATCGAGGCGCACTGGATCGACGAGGAGGACGCCCACCTCAACCCCATGGGGAGCAAGGGAATCGGCGAGATCGGCATCGTCGGCACCGCGGCGGCCATCGGCAACGCCGTGCACCACGCCACCGGCATCCGCTTCCGCGACCTCCCGTTGACGCCGGACAAGGTGCTGACCGCGCTGGCGGACTGAACGGCCTCGCCGCACGCGCCGTCAGGGCAAAGGCCCGGGGCGGACCGCGAGTACCGCGATGTCGTCGTCGCTGCCGGCGGCCAGTCCGATGAGCAACTCGTCGCAGAACACGTCGAGGGGCTCGTGGGCCAGCCCGGCGGCGTGTCCGCGGAGCCGGTCCAGGGAGTGGTCCAGGGACTCGGTGCGGCGTTCGATGAGGCCGTCGGTGTACAGCAGCACGGTCGAGTCGGCCGGGATCGCGTCATTGGCCTGGGGACGGACCAGTTCGGGGTCGACGCCGAGCAGCAGCCCCGCCCCGTCCTCCAGGTAGCGGGTGGGGCCGTCCGGGCTGACGAGCAGCGGCGGCAGATGGCCCGCGGAGGAGTGGACGAACTTCCAGAGGCCGTTCCCGAGTTCCTTGATCAGACCGTAGACGCAGGTCGCGGTAGCCTCTTGGTGCAGGGTGTGGTTCGCCATGTCCAGGCGACGCAGAACCTCCCCCGGCGGCTCCTGACGGTCCACGGCGATACCGCGCAGCATGCTGCGCAGCTGGCTCATGGCGACGGCCGCGTCGAGGTCGTGCCCGGCGACGTCACCGATGACCAGCGCCGTGTCCCCGTCGGGCAGGGCGAAGCAGTCGTACCAGTCGCCGCCGACCTCGGCCGTGGCGGAGGAGGCCGCGTAGCGGGCGGCCAGCCGGAGACGCGGGATCTCGGGCAGCGCCGGCAGGAGCGAACGCTGGAGGCGTTCGGCGATCTTCCGCGTCTCCTGGTGGAGGCGGGCGTTGTCCACCCGGAGGCCGATCGCGCGCCCCAGCTCGTCGACCAGCGGCAGATCCTCCTCGGTGAACGGCCGTCCGCGCCCCTTCCGGGCGAGGGTGAGCGCGCCGATGACCTTCCGGGGCGACCGGAGCGGGGCGACCACCGCGCTGTTCGCACCCAGTTTCCGGAACAGCTCCGCATAGTGGGCGTCCAGTGGGCTCGCGGCCCGGCCCGGGGGCGGGAGTTCGGTGAACAGCAGGGGGCCCGCCCCGCGCAGTGCGCGGGCCAGCGGCCCCTGGGAGGTCTCGGACAGCGGCGGAAGCCGGCCCTCGTACTCCTCGGGCCACGGCCCCTGGGGCGCACGGTGCATGACGCAGACCCGCTCCACCTCGTCCTGCTCCGTGAACAGGTCCACCAGGCACCAGTCGGCAAGCCATCGGGTCAGGATCCGGCCCACCCGCCGCAGGCCCTCGTTCAGGTCCGGAAGGGTGCTCAGCGTGGCCCCCGTCTCGGCCAGCAGGGAAAGCCGTTCCAGATCGGACGTGCCAACGATCCGGCCCACGCCCGTTCTCCGGTCCCCTCCGGGAGAGGCGGACCAGGGGGCGCCACCCGCCTCCCGCAGGGCTCCGGGCCGGAGCCGGCCGGGCGGACGGGACGGGGGCGACGGCGCGGATCCCCTGGGGGAGAACTCGGCCACGAACACGGTGCGGCCGTCGCCGGTCTCCTGGCTCTCGACGAACAGCCGGACGGGGACCAGCCCACCGTCGCGGTGCAATGCGGGGAGCGGCAGCGCCCGGCCCAGGATCCGGGGCTGCCCGCTGAGCAGCAGGGACGTGAACGCCATGGTGTGACGCCTGCGCAGATGCTCCGGGATGAGCGCGGTGAGCGGCTGCCCGACGAGATCGTCCGCGGGCCAGCCGAGCAGGTCCGCCGCCGGCCCGTTGACCGCGATGATCCGATTCGACTCGTCGGCGGCGATCGTCGCGACCCTGCTGGCCTGCACCTGCCCGGCGTCCCACAGCACCGGCTCCGAGGCACCGGCGCCCGGTTTCCGGGGCATCACCGTCCACGCCGTGGGTCGTTCCCCGGCGAGCTGGTCGCCGATCTGGTCGAACAGCCACTCCTGGAAGCCGCGGCCGCGCGGAAGTGCCGGCAGCGTCAGAAGACGCCCGTCCCGGGCAGCCTCCTCGGCCATGTCGAGAACCGCGCGCAAGGTCTCCATCGGAGGTCCGGCGTCCGACGGCACCCACAGGGGCAGGGACCCGAACTCCGCCTCGGCGTGCTGCCGGCGCAGCGTGGCCGTCACACCCGCACTGATCACGTCGTTCATGTCCAGGGCGACCGCGAGGTCCTCCGCCGTCACACCCGGGACGTCCCCGGAGGCCAGGGTCAGAACGGCCTCGTTCAGCAGCGTGTGCCGGTGCTGTGTGCAGGTCAGGCAGAGCGCCGCCGGTACATCGAGGAGCGTCACGGTCTCGCCCTGCCCGGAACGGGGTGTGGCGGTCACCCACCCGTCCGACGGAGGCGGCGATCCCTCGGGCCACAGCTCGAACCACACCGTCTTGACCGCGTCGCCCGTGTCGACGCCGTGCCGGGACGCCAGCCGCTCGACCAGGGCCAGCCCCTGCCCCGTACCGGTGTACGCGGGACTCTCGTACGGCACGAGCCCGCGCTCCGGCCGCCAATCGCTCACCCGTACCAGGACCCCGCCGTCACCGGTCCGGGCCGTCACCTCGATCTCGGTGCGTGCGTGCAGCACCGCATTCGTCACCAGTTCGCTGACCAGGAGCTGCGCGGTGTCCAGTGTGGCCGGTGCGGCGCCGTCGAGCGTGGCCCGCACGAACCGCCGAGCCTCCGCCACGCTCTCCGGCTCCGGAGGGAACCGCCGTGACGGTGCCCCGGGGGCATTGAGGTCGCCCATGGGATCAGTCTGCCCCACGGCACCCGCCGCCGCGTGCGACCGATGAGTCCGTACGTCCGCGGCGGTCCCACCTCATACAGAATCCGGAACCCGGAACCCTTCCCGGAAGACCTCATGGCGCGGCTCGTGTTGTACATGTCCATGTCTCTCGACGGCTTCATCTCCGGCGAACATGTGGTCGTGGTGTCGCATCGGCCCAGGCCCGAGGGATGGCACCCCGAGGCGTCGTACCACTTCGTCGACGACGTCACCCGGGCCGTCGCCAGGCCGGAGAGCTCGCGTGGGGAGCGCATCGCGGCTGGTGGGCGGTGCCCCCGGCACCGGCCCCGCTCCCCGATCCGGCCCGATCCAAACGAGAGTCCCCAGCACCTGCTCGACGACCCGCACACGGTATCCAGGGTGACCGCGTCCTGTGCACCTGCTCTTCCGCACCCGTCGACAGGGCAGGCAGGCCCCATGCCTGTTCCGGACCCACCGTCAGGTCTGCCGTTTTGGCCGGGTGCTTCGGTCGAGTGTGATCCGCGCGGCGACCGGCAGATGGTCGCTGCCGGTGCCGGACAGGGTGCGGATGTGGCGGACGGTGGCCGAGCGGGCCATCACCTGGTCGATGCGGGCCAGTGGAAGCGCGGCGGGAAAACTGAGGGCGAAGCCGCGTTCCGCCACGTTCATCCGAGAGGTCAGCGGGGCCAGGCCGCGGTCGTCGACGGTGCCGTTGAGGTCGCCCAGCAGGATCACCGTCTCCAGTTCCTCGGCGGCGAGGGCCCGCCCCAGCAGGCGGGCGCTCTCGTCCCGGTGGGCCGAGGCGAGGCCGCCCGGCCCGACCCGGATCGAGGGCAGGTGCGCGACGTACACCGCGATGTCCCCGTGCGGGCCGCTGACCACGGCCCGCAGCCCGCGGCTCCACGGCTCCGTGATCCCCCGGGGCTTGATGTCCAGCAGCCGGGCATCGGTGAGCGGATGCCTCGACCAGAGACCGACGGTGCCCCGGACCTCGTGGTACGGGTAGCGCCGGGCGAGTGTCCGCTGGTAGACCGGCAGTGCCGCCGGCACCAGTTCCTCCAGCGCGACGAGGTCGGGGCCGGCGTCGGCCAGGGCGCGGGCGGTACCCGCAGGGTCGGTGTTCTCGTCACTGACGTTGTGCTGCACCACCACCAGATCCCGCGCCCCGGCCCGCGGTTCGGGCAGGAACAGCCCGCCGAAGAGATACGTCCAGGCGGTCACCGGCAGCAGCAGGGCCAGCAGCGCGGTCGCCGAACGCCGCAGCAGCGCCGCCGCGAACAGCACGACGACCACCAGTCCCGGCCAGGGCAGGAACGACTCCAGCAGACTGCCCGCCCGGCCCACGGAGTTGGGCACCGCGCGGTGGAACACCAGCAGCCCCGCCGTCAGCGCCGCGGCCGCCGCGATCACCCGCCCCCGTGTCCAGACCGATCCACCGCGCGCCCCCCACAGTCCGTCGCCCACCCGTTCCTCCCCGCTGTCCCGCTGCCCGCCCGCATGATCCTTCTCCTCAGGACGCGCTCCCGCGTGACGCGGTTTCCGTACCTGGGTCACCTTCAGGTTCCCCAGTCACCAAAAAGTGCGTTCTTCCATGTCAGCGGCCACTCTCTTACGGTTCTCGAGTAACCACGGGTGACCACGGCCGCCCGGGCCATCAGCGGGCCGACGGCAGCGAGCCCGCGGGCTCACAGCGCAAGGAGGCAGGCAGTATGGCCATCACCCTGGTCAACCCCGAGGGACTTCCGGAGATCGGCGTCTACCGGCAGGTGGCGATCGCGTCCGGTTCCAGGACGGCCTTCATCGCCGGGCAGGTCGCAGGGGACGCCGACGGCGTCACGGTCGGCGCGGGCGACCTCGCCGCCCAGGTCGAGCAGTGCTGCCTCAACGTCGCCACCGCCCTGGCCGCGGCGGGCGCCACCTTCGCCGACGCCGCGAAACTGACGGCCTACGTCATCGACTGGACCCCCGACAAGATGGCGCAGTTCATGGAGGGCGCCACCCGCGCGGCTCAGAAGCTGGGAACCGCCCCGGCGGCTCCGGCCACGCTGGTGGGCGTACAGGCACTGGACATCCCCGACCACCTGGTCCAGATCGAGGCCATCGCGGTGCTCGCCTGAGGCCGTCACGGTCCTCGGCTGCGGCCCAGGACGGCGGGAACAGTAACGGCCCCCGGAAGTCGGCGTGTTCCAGGGGCCGGTGACGTTGCGAAGGGCGTGATCAGCGGCTCGTACGCATATGGTGTACTTCGCTGGCGACCGCCGCCATCAGTTCGGGATCCAGGACCGACGCGTCGGCGAGACGGGTTGAGGCGGTCAGGGAGTTCAGCAGCGTCTTGGTGACCCGCACCGCAGGCAACGAGCGCCGCAGGAGCGGTCTGGCCCACTCATCGACCGCGGCGTCGAGCGAGTCCTCGGGCACGACCCGCTGCAGGATCGACAGGCCGAGAGCCTCCTGGGCGGCGAGGGGGCGTCCGGTGAGGATGATCTCGCGCACGGACGCCGCGCCTGCCTCACTGACCAGCCGTGGCAGCAGGCCGCCCCACGCCGTGGGCAGACCGAGGGCGAGTTCGGGCAGTCGGAAGGACGCGGTGTCGGCACCCACCCGCAGGTCGCAGGCGAGGGCGAGGGCGAAGCCGGCCCCGATGGCCCTGCCCTGGACGCGTGCGATGGTGACGGCGGGGTGGGACGTCAGCGCGTCGCACACTCGCCGGCCTTTGACGCCGGAGACACGGATGCCGTTGCCGGTGGCGTCCTGGGCGAGGTGCTCGGCAAACTCGTCGCGGTCCCCGCCGAGGCAGAAGTCCTGCCCGGCGCCGGTCAGCACCAGGACGCGTACCGAGGGGTCCTGGTCGTCGAGCACGGAGAGCAGGTCGTCCAGCATGGCCTCGCTGACGACGTTGCCCTGCTCGGGAACGTTCAACTCGATGGTGAGGACAGGACCCTGCCGACGGGTGCGCAGGGTCTTCAGTATCCGGTCGTCGGGATCGTCGGGGCCGCCGGACAGGAGCGGGGTGTTCATACGGCCACTTTCAGGGAGGTGACGCGGCGGAATACGACACGGGTCGTGTCGTACGTGGGAGGTGCGGAGGGCCGCAAGGTGGGGAATCGTTCCAGCAGTTGGGTGATGAGCTCACGTGCCTCGAGCCGGGCGAGGCCCGCCCCCAGGCAGTAGTGCGCGCCGCCGCCGAAGGCGAGGTGCCCGCCGCCCCGCCGGATGTCGAAGGCACCGGGATCCGGGTTGCGGCGGGGATCGTGGGCCGCGGAACCGTACAGGACGTGGACGGTGGTGTCCTTCGCCATGGGCACCCCCGCGAGGACGGTGTCGTCGGCGGCGATACGGGAGTTGACGAAGATGGGCGGGTCGTAGCGGAGCGTCTCCTCGATCGCGTCGTCGATGTCCTCCGGGTGCTGTCGCAGCCACTCGGCGCGCGAGGGGTCCTGGGTCAGCAGCCAGGCGATGTTGGCAAGGAGGACCGAGGTGGTCTCCAGGGAGGCGATCGTGATGAACATGGTCAGGTCGTAGACGATTCGGTCCGCGGCCTCCCGGTCGTCCGGGTACTGGGCGTCCCAGTGGTGGATCCATCCGGTGAGGGCGTCGTGGCCGGGGTTCGCGCGCCGGTGCTCGATCAGCTCCGTGAAATAGGCCCGCATCTCCAGGGTCGCTTGGGCCGATATCGCGAGCTCGCTCTTGGCGGGGAGCAACTCCTGTGCGTAGACCTGCCGGTGGGTGAAACTGAGAATCCGCGCATGGTCCTCGGGGCCGATGCCGATCCACCGGCCGACGGTGTGGATGGGCAACTGCTCGGCGACGAGGGAGACGAAGTCGGCCTCGCCCTCGGCCCGCAGCCGGTCCGCGAGTCCGTCGAGGAGTCCGGAGACGAGAGCGGCGATCCCCGGGCGCATGTCCTCGATCGACGAGCGGTCGAAGGGATTGCCCAGGGACCGCCGCTGGCAGGTGTGGGCGGGCGCGTTGAGCCGGATGAGTGTCCTGGTCATTTCACGGGTGGCGGGGGCCTCCCAGCGCTCCTGGTCGCCCTGGCGCTCCTGCCAGGCGAAGTCGGGGACGAGCCAGTTCCTGCCGCGCAGGACCTGGCTGCACGCCTCGAATCCGGTGACGAAGTAGCCGCCCCAGGGGGCGCGTACGACGTCTCCCATGGAACGCAGATCCGACCAGATGGGAAGTGGGTTGCTCTGGCCCTCGCTGGAACGCAGTCGACGGAGGAGGGAGATGACGGCTCGGCGGTCGGTGGTCGTCGTGCCAGGAATGGCGCTGATGCCACGTATGTCGCCAACGGTGGTCACGCGGAGCTCCTTTGGCTGGGCGCTGCCGGGTTCCGCCGGAACCTACCCCTCCACCCTCCTCCGTCATGCGCCTCAGAGTGTTGCTCCTGTCACATGCGGTGCATCAGACACGGAAGACATCGAGGAAACTGCTCCAGAATCCCCTCTTCCGTCCCGGTTCCTGCCGCATCGGGACGGACGGCGCCACGGCCATGGGCTGCTCCGCGCCGGGCACCGAGGCACGGCTCTGCAGAGCCGCCGCCATGCGCGTGGCCGGTGACGGGCTGAAGGTCGCGGGCAGTGTCACCAGGGCCCGGTGGAACGGCCCCGGCCGCCACTGCAGTTCCTCCCGGGGCACGGCCAGCGCCAGGTCGGGCAGCGCGTTGAGCAGCCGCTCGAGCGCGGTGGTCGCGATCACGGTCGCCGGGTCCTTGGCGGGGCAGGCGTGCGGTCCTGCCCCCCACGCCAGATGCGCGCCCTTGCTGTGGGCGCGGCGGGCCTCGGCGAGCGCCGGGTCGCCGTTGGCGCCCGCGAAGGAGATGACGACCGGGGTGTTCGCCTCCACAATATGGCCGCCGAGGTCGACGTCCTGGACCGGGTAGTGGGTCGCGTAGTTGGCGATCGGGGTCTCGTTCCACAGCACGTGGTCGAGGGCCTCCTCGATCATCATGCCGCTCTGCCGGCCGCCCGCGCCGGACAGCATCAGCAGCAGGGCGTTGCCGATGAGATTGCGCTCGGGTTCCACCCCGGCGCCCATCAGCATCACCAGCTGGTCCTTCAGTTCCTCGTCGGTCAGTCCGGCCGGGTGCTGGATCAGCCACGAGGTGACGTCGTCGCCCGGCTGGCGCCGCTTGAGGGCGATCAGCTCCATGAGGCAGGCGGTGAGGTCCTCGTTGGCGCGCAGCGCGTCCTTGCCGTCGAAGATCGCCGACATCGAGGTGGTGAGGGTGTCACCGATGTCCGCGGGGCAGCCGAACAGCTTGTTGAACAGCAGCAGCGGCAGCAGCTTGGCGTAGTCGTTGAGCAGGTCGGCCCGGCCCCGCTCGCTGAACTGGTCGAGCAGGTAGTCGGCGATCGGCTCCACGTCGCGGCGGACCCGGGTGATGTTGAGCCTGGCCAGGCTGTCGGTGACCGCCTTGCGCAGCCGCAGGTGCACCGCACCGTCGGTGAAAAGGCAGTTCGGCCGGTACGCCATCATCGGCAGCACCGGGTTGTCCATCCCGATGCGCCCCTCGTTCAGGGCCTTCCAGCGGCGGGCGTCGCGGGCGAAGAGCTCGGTGTTCTGCAGGACGCGCAGCGCCATCTCGTGTCCCACGACCAGCGTGGCGTCCGCGCCCGGGGTGAGCTCGACCGGACCGGCCGGAGCGTGGGCCCGCAACCGGTCGTAGAGCGCCTGCGGATCGGCGGCGAACGAGGCGTCGTGCATGGGGCATCTGCTGCCCGCGGGCGCAGATGTCTGCTGAAGATCCATGAAGTCTTCCTTGATGAACCGGGAGCTGACGCTCCCGGACGGGGTGGGCGCGGGGCGGTCAGGCCGCGCGCTCGAGCAGATGCCGGACCAGCGCGATCAGCGCCTCGGCGGAGGACCGCTGGTCGCGGGCATCGCAGTAGACGACGGGGGTGTCCGGGAGCAGGTCGAGCGCCTCACGCACCTCCGCCTCGCCGTAGGCGGCGGACGGGTCGAAGGTGTTGACGGCGATGGCGTACTCCAGGCCGTACCCCTCGACGAGGTCGATGACGGGGAACGTCTCCTCGAGCCGCGCGGGGTCGACCAGCAGCAGTGCTCCCAGCGCACCGCGGGCCATGTCCTCCCACAGCTGCATGAAGCGCTGCTGCCCCGGCGTGCCGAAGAGGTACAGCACCAGGTCTTCGCTCAGCGTGAGACGGCCGAAGTCCAGGGCGACCGTGGTGGTGGTCTTGCCCGTCACGCCCCGCAGGTCGTCGACGTGCACGGAGGCCTGGGTCATCTTCTCCTCGGTGCGCAGCGGAGTGATCTCCGACAGCGAACCGATGAGCGTCGTCTTGCCCACGGCGAAATGCCCGACGACGAGGATCTTGGCGGCGTTGGTCACCGCGCTGGAGACGTAGATGGAGCCCTGGGCCGTCTCAGCTGATGAGGGATTGGAGTCCATGCAGAACCTTCTCGAGGGTCGCTCTGTCAACGTTCTGGGCCCGGGGCGGCTCGGCGCGGTGGAGCAGGTGCCCCTGTTCGGACAGGTCGGTCAGCAGCAGGCGGGCCACCCCGACCGGCAGCCCGAGGTGGCCGGCCACCTCGGCCACCGAAAGGTAGCCCCCCGCGCACAGGTCCCAGATCGCCGTCACTTCGGGCCCGGCCCCGAGCGGAGGAGTCCGCTCGGGAGCCAGCGTGACGAGGGTGTGCAATGCAAGATCGTCCGAGGCCGGCAGGCTCCGGCCACCGGTGATGACGTAGGAGCGGACGAAGTCGCTGGAGACGGATTCCTCCTCGCCGGGAGCCGTCATGAGCCGCCACCATGGGCCGAGCGCGGTGCGACGCTCATCGCCTTGCTGAGCGCCACCACCGTCTTCTGCATACGGAACGACACGGCTTCCATGTCGACGTCCGGAGCCGCCGAGACGGCCAGGTAGGCGCCCTGACCGGCGGCGCTCAGGAAGATCCAGCCGCCGTCGTACTCCAGCAGCGTCTGCTTCCAGACGCCGTTGCCCGAACCGACGAAACCGGAGACCGCGCGGCTGAGGGACTGCATGGAACTCATGGCCGCGGCATTCGTCTCCGCGTCGTCGCGCGAGATGTCGTCCGAACGCTGCAGCAGCAGGCCGTCACCCGAGACGAGGACGGCGTGACGGGCACCGCGCACCTCGAGCACGTCGTTCAGCACCCACGACAGGTCGGTGTTCACCGCTGATCAGGTCCTTCCATGGTGTTCGTGATCCGGCCGAGCTGGGTGCCGCGGGCGAACGCGCCGAGGCGCGACGCGGTCACCTCGCTGGCCTGCTCGGGCGTGGGCTCGTCGGCAGTGGCCGTGGCGTCCGGCGAGGGGACCACCGAGATGGGGCCCTGCCGCCGGCGCCGCTTGGGAAGCCCGCCGTTGGTCCTGCCCACCACATGGGAGGGGCCCACCGGGACGGGAGCGAGCCGCTGCGGGACGGCCTCCTCCCCGGAGGTTTCCTGGACGGGCTCGGCAGGTGCGGGCGTCTCGGCGGCAAGGAGACTTTCCGGTACACGGATCACTGCACGCACTCCGCCGTAGGGGGACACCGAGCCCACGGAGACGGCGAAGCCGTACCGCGCCGCGAGCATGCCGCAGACCGCGAACCCGAATCGGGGCGGATCGCCCAGACTCGTGATGTCGACCGCGCCTTCGGGGGACAACAGCGCCACCGCCCGGTCCTTGGTCTCCTGGTCCATGCCCAGCCCGGCATCGTCGACGATGAAGCACACACCCGTCGGGACGGCCTGGATGTTGACCTCGACCGGCGTGCCCGGAGCGCTGTAGGTGGTCGCGTTGTCCAGCAGCTCGGCCAGTACGACGGCCACCGGTTCGACGGCCTTGGTGGAGACGGAGACGCTGACCTGGGCGTGGATGCCGACCCGGTTGAAGTCCTTGATCCGTCCCTGGGCGCTGCGCGCCACGTCGTACACGGTCGCCGCGCCGTCACGCCGGCCCAGCCATCCGCCGCACAGTACCGAGATACCCTTGGCCCGGCGGCTGAACTGGCTGCCGGTGTGGTCCACCGACATCAGGTCGGCGAGGACCTCGGTGTCGTTGCCGTACTTCTTCAGCAGCTCGTCGAGCAGCAGCTGCTGCTCCTCGGCGAGGGACTGCAGTGTTCCCATCGCCGACTTCAGTACGGCCTTGGTCGACGACTCGGCATCCGCGCGGACGTCGGCGAGGTCGCCCCGGTGCCGCGCGTTGAGCGCGGCGATCTGCCCCTGCTGCTGGGCGAGCTGACCCTGGGTCTGCCCCAGGCTTGCTTCCAGGTCCTTCCTCGTTCTGCGGAGAGCCAGGTTGGTTCTCCGCGCCCTCATCACTGCGAACACCGCAGCGATGAGCACTACCAGCAAGATCCACAACAGTGGATCCCGGATCAATGACGTCATGAGACTCTCTTCAAGTCGCATCGCGCCGGGAGCGCGGGAGGCCCACCGGTCCATGCTGAGCGACCCGGCCGTCGAACGGCTCGGGCCCACGGGCGGACCACACCTCACTCCTTGACGATGGGGCCTTAGAGACTGTCCCCCGTACGCGTTCATGACGCGCCGTCAGTCTGCTGAAAGTCCGATGATCTTATCAGCTACATATGCGCAAAACGTATGCCCCGTGTGTCACTCAGCGACCCTCACCAGACCCTCACACGCCTGCCTTCCGCGTGTCACCGACACGGAATGCGTGCTGCCGGATCCGGAGGAAACCGGGCCGAAACCAGCAGGGAACCCTGGCGGAACTCCGGGTGGAACCGCGAGGACTGGCGCACCTTCCGGGCGGACCGGATCACACCACGGACCCCCACGGGCCCCCGCTTCACCCCGCGGGAACTGCCCGGAGGCGAGGTGTCCCGCTTCGTCGCCGCCAGGTTCCGGGGCTCCGACGGGTCGGGGGAGTGGCCCTGCCGTGGCCAGGTGATCCTCGGTCTGCCCGCCGCCGAGGTGTCCCGCTACGCCCGCGACGGAGTCGTCGAGGAACTCGGCCCCGACCGTTGCCGGCTCACCCCGGGCGCGTGGTCATGGGCAGGCCTCGCCGCTACCGGCGGCCTCTTCGCCGCCGGCATCGAGGTCGTCGGCCCGCCCGAACTCAAGGCCGCTTTCGCCCACCTGGGCCGCCGATACACAACCGCCGCCGCGACTGCCGCCCCCGCGGCCCCCGCACCGCACGGCGGACCCGTCGCGCCCCGAAATTCGTTGGACGACCCACCGGCAGTAGGCGAGCGTTGAAGAATGTTGCAGCAGCAGGACATCTGGGACGCCGACGCCGCACGGCGCTACGACACGCCCGGGACCGGCATGTTCGCGCCCGAGGCCCTGCGACCGACCGTGGACCGGCTCGCCCGGCTCGCCGAGGGTGGAGCGGCGCTGGAGTTCGCCGTCGGGACCGGCAGGGTGGCGGTGCCCCTCGCCGAGCGAGGTGTTCCCGTCACCGGCATCGAGCTGTCGCGCCCGATGGTGGAGCGACTGCGCACCAAGGCGGACGAGGCGACGATCCCGGTGGTCATCGGTGACATGGCGACCACCGTCGCGCCGGGGGAGTACCGCCTCGTCTACCTCGTCTACAACACGATCTCCAACCTGCTCACCCAGGCCGAGCAGGTCGAGTGCTTCCACAACGCGGCCCGTCACCTCGCCCCCGGCGGCCGGTTCGTGATCGAACTCTGGGTGCCGGAGCTGCGCAGGCTCCCACCGGGCCAGGCGGCCACGGTCATGCGGTCCGAACCCGGCTACATCCTCCTGGACACGTACGACGTACTGCACCAGCAGGTGGTGTCGCACCACGTCCGGTTCGACGAGACCCGGACGGCGCGGCTGGACCGCTCCCCGCACCGCTACATCTGGCCTGCCGAACTCGACCTCATGGCGCAGCTGGCCGGATTCGAACTGGAAACCAGGCACGCGGACTGGAACGGCGCCGAGTTCACCGCCGAGTCGCGCTCCCACGTCTCGGTCTACCGCATCCCGCCCGCGCCCGCGCACCCGGCCGAGTCCTCGACCGCGCCCGGGAGATAGCCCCCGCGCGGAGGATTCCCGGGCGGGCCGTGGCGCCCGCCCCGTGACAGGGACCGGCGCCGGGCCGGCCACGAAGGAGCCGGCCCGGCAGCTGGTCCGGCCGGGTGTCAGACCCCGACGCCGAAGTCGGCGGCGATTCCGGCGAGCCCGGAGGCGTACCCCTGGCCGACGGCGCGGAACTTCCACTCGGCGCCGTTGCGGTAGAGCTCGCCGAAGACCATCGCCGTCTCGGTGGAGGCGTCCTCGGAGAGGTCGTAGCGGGCGATCTCCTGGTTGTTCGCCTGGTTGACGACCCGGATGAAGGCGTTGCGGACCTGGCCGAAGCTCTGGCCGCGGTTCTCCGCGTCATGGATCGAGACCGGGAAGACGATCTTGTCGACCTCGGCGGGGACACCGGCGAGGTTCACCTTGACGGACTCGTCGTCGCCCTCGCCCTCACCGGTGAGGTTGTCCCCGGTGTGTTCCACCGAACCGTCCGGGCTCTTGAGGTTGTTGTAGAAGACGAAGTGCTGGTCGGACAGCACCCTGCCGGAGGCGTTGAGCAGCAGCGCGGAGGCGTCGAGGTCGTAGTCGGTGCCGGTGGTGGTGCGTACGTCCCAGCCGAGGCCGATCACGACCGCGGTCAGGCCCGGGGCCTCCTTGCTGAGAGAGACGTTGCCGCCCTTGGAAAGGGAAACTCCCACTGGGTACTCCTTCTCGGTCGTTCTCGGTGGTATCGAGTATTCGCGGTGGCCCGCGGTCGATGGGTCGTTCCCGGCCGACACTCAGCTGCGTGAGTTGCCGAAGAGGACGCGGTAGCCGATGAGCAGGACGAGCGCGCCCACGATGGCCGATCCCCAGGTGGCGGCGTCGAAGAACTCCCGCTGCACCGGCCGGTCCAGGAACTGCGACGACAACCAGCCGCCCAGGAAGGCCCCCGCGACGCCGATGACCGTCGTACCGATGAGCCCGCCCGGGTCGCGCCCGGGGAGGACGGCCTTGGCTATCGCCCCTGCGAGCAGTCCCAGCACCAGCCATGCGATGACGCCCATGACGCCCCTCCTAGTCGTGTCGCCGTGCCGCGCCGGCCATGCCGACGGTGCGGCACAGCAGGCATCCGTACATGGGCAAGCCTAACCTCTACAATTCTGTAGAAGCTGTGGGGTGGGGTGCCGTACGACGGGGCGAGACGGGCCGGGCGCATACCGTGCCCGGCCCGCCCCGTGCGGTCAGCCCTCGTCCTCCGCCTCTTCTTCGCCCTCGAAGAAGTCCCCGACCTCGTCGATGACTTCGGCCGCGACCATGCCGCCGACGACCCCCACGGCCAGTCCGGCCGCGCCCGCCGCGACGACCGTCCCCATGCCGGGGCCGGAGTGCTGCCCGTCGTGGTGGCGCTCGTCGTACCCGTGGTGCCCGGCGTGCCCATGATCGCCGTGCGAGCCGTACGGAGCCCGGTGTTCCATGAGCCGGCGCATCCACTCGTCGACGATCGCGTTCCAGTCCTGGTGCTCGACACCGTCGTGGGAGACCGTGAACCGGTTCACCGCGTCGTGGCCGGAGGAGAAGAGTCCGCCGCGCTTGTCCGCTTCCAGTACGACCTCCATGCCGCCGGGACCGGCGAGGAAGGTCACCTCGATCTCGGTGATCCGGTGGGCGTACTGCGCCGGCGGGGTCAGCTCGATCTCCTGGTAGAAGGGCAGCTGCTGGCCGGTGCCGCCGATACGGCCGTACTCGAGATCGGCGGACCGGAAGCCGAAGCCGAGCCCGCCGAACGCCTCGAGGATCGCTTCCTGTACGGGCAGCGGCCCGACGCTCAGCTGGTCCAGGTCGCCCTTGTCCTTGGCGCCCGCCACAGCGAGCTCGGTCCGCACGCCCAGGATGATGCCGAGGCCCTGGCCGTGGAGCTCGGTGACGGGGGTTTCCCAGGGCAGCGCCACGGTGAACGGGACGCTTTGCAGTTCGTCGGCGCCGAGCCGGAAGCCGCCGCCCACGGTGAACCGTTCGAAGGCGACGGCGCCCTCGCTCTCCCCCTCCTCATGCTCGGCCTCGACACGGGCCACCAGCTCCAGCGTGATGTGCTCGATGTCGAAGTCGGCGTCACCGCCCTTGAGATGGACCTGCCCGGTCAGTGCGGCTCCGGGCCGGGGCGCACCGGGGTCGAGGACCGTGTCGACCGTGGGGCCGCCCACACCGAGCGAGCCGAGCAGTCGTTTGAACACCATCGCGGCGTCCACTCCTTCACGTGCGAGTGTTTCGTAAGCGCAGTGCCGCACGTCTCCGCGGACGCGCGGCACAGGCCTTCTACAGGCATGTAGAAGCATAGGGCGGCGGTGTCCGGGCAGACGTGCACTCAGTGCCGACGCGGCGGGAATGGCCGAAAATGGGCCCCGCGCCGCCGATGGACACGGGACCTCCCTCACCCGTCACCGCGCATGATCGCGATGGTCACATGTCCACGGGTTCGGGTTTACCCGGACGTCGGCCGCGGTTACGGTTTCCCGGGTCGTTACTCTCATGTCACTTACGTAACTCCCGTAAGAGGTGTTCTGCTCTGTCTGGGTTCCCGAAGGAAGGAATCGTGAACGAAACGCTGCCCTCGCGCAGCCCCGGGGAGACGGACGGGCCGCCGACGAGACCGAACAAGGAGAAGACCCGCACCGACACCGCACCGGCCGGCGACAGGGTCGGCGGGCAGACCCGGTCGGTGAAGCCGCGGGACGCGCTCTTCGACAACGCCAAGTACCTGGCCATCGTGCTGGTGGCGGTCGGCCATGCGTGGGAACCACTGCGCGGCGAGAGCCGCACCGTCACCACCCTCTACACGCTGGTCTACGCCTTCCACATGCCGGCGTTCATCATCATCTCCGGCTACTTCTCGCGCAGCTTCGACTGGAGCCCGGGGAAGATCAAGCGCCTGATCACCGGCGTCGCCGTGCCGTATGTCGTCTTCGAGGTGGCGTACACCTTCTTCACCCGGTGGAGCGACAACGAACCGGATCGCTCGATCAGCCTGCTGGACCCCCTGTATCTGACGTGGTTCCTGGCCGCCCTGTTCATCTGGCGGCTGACCACCCCGATCTGGCGGGCCCTGCGCCGGCCGCTGCCCATCGCCCTCACCATCGCGGCACTGGCCAGCCTCACCCCGTCCATCGGCAAGGACCTCGACCTCCACCGCACCCTTCAGTTCCTGCCGTATTTCGTACTCGGCCTCTCACTGGAGAAGAAGCACTTCGAGGTGGTGCGCCGTCGTGAGGTGCGCATCCTGGCCGTGCCGGTGCTCGCGGGCGCGCTGGTCGTGGCCTACTGGGCCGTGACGCGGATGAATTACGCCTGGTTCTTCCACAAGTCCAGTGCCGAGGATCTCGCGGCGCCCTCCTGGTACGGGCCGGTCATGACGCTGGCGGTCTTCGGCTGCTCGACGGTCCTCGTCGCCGCCTTCGTAGCCCTCGTCCCGCGGCGTCGGACGTGGTTCACCGCGCTGGGCGCCGGCACGCTGTACGGGTACTTGCTGCACGGCTTCTTCATCCAGGCCGCCAACCACTGGCACTGGTCCCACAACGACTGGTTCCACACCCCGCTCGGCGAGATCACCGTCACCGTGATCGCGGCCGTGGTCGTGACCGCCCTGTGCACCGCACCGGTGCGGCGGATCTTCCGTGCCGCGTTCGAGCCGAAAATGGACTGGGCCTTCCGACGGCAGGCCCCCGCGCCCGCATCAGCACGGAAACCGGGTCCGGCACCGGCAGCGGCATCACAGCGGTCCGGTTAGGACCCGAGGGGCGTACGAGCCCTGCCCTGTGGGCTCGTACGCCCCTTCCCGGGTGGGCAGCCGGCTCCCGCGGGAGCCGACCGGACCGTCAGAGGCCCCGGACCGTCAGAAGACGACGACCGGCTTGATCGCCACGCCGCTGGCCGAGTCGGCGAAGGCCTCGTTGATCGCTCCGAGTTCGTAGGTCTTCACGAGCGCGTCGAACGGGAAGCGGCCCTGCTGCCACAGTTCGACGAGGCGGGGGATGAAGACCTGCGGAACCGAGCTGCCCTCGATGACGGTCTTGAAGGTCCAGCCCTTCAGCAGGGAGTCACCGATCTCGAAGGGAACCGTCGTCCCCGACGCGGCGGCGCCGACCAGCACGATGGTCCCCCGGATGGCGAGGGCGTCCAGCGCCTGGGTCAGCAGCGCCGGTACGGCGGTGGTGTCCACGACGAAGTCCACACCCTTGCCGCCGGTGATCTTCTTCAGCTCGGACACGACGTCGGCGCTGCCGGAATTGATCGTGTGGGTGGCGCCGATCCGGCGGGCGAGGTCCAGCCGGGAGTCGTGCAGGTCCACAGCGACGACGGTGGTGCAGCCGGCGACCTTGGCCGCCATGATGGCCGCCGAGCCCACCGCTCCGGCGCCGAAGACCACCAGGGACGTGCCCGCCTCGGGACGCAGTTCGTTCAGCACCGCTCCGGCGCCGGTCTGCAGGCCGCAGCCCAGCGGGCCGAGCTTCTCCAGGGGCACGTCGTGGGGAACCTTGACCACGCTTCGTTCCACGACATTGGCGTAGGTCGCGAAGGAGGACTGGCCGAAGAAGTGGGAGGAGACGGCCTCCCCGTTCGAGGACAGGGAAGTGGTGCCGTCCGAGCGCCGACCGCCGAAGCACTGGTCGTAGGCGTTCTCGCAGTAGGTCGGGTTCCCGCTCAGACACTGCGCGCAGACTCCGCAGGACGCGGCCGACAGGACCACGTGATCCCCGGGGACCAGGCTGGTGACCGCACTGCCGACCGCCTCCACGACCCCGGCGCCTTCATGGCCGAGGACGGCGGGCAGCGGTGTCGGATACACCTGGTCCCTCACGATCGCGTCCGTGTGGCACACACCGGTGGCGACCATCCGGACCCGGACCTCGTCCGGACGAGGGTCGTCCAGTTCGAGCTCCTCGACGGCAAACGGCATCGACTTGCCTCGGACTACAGCGGCGGTGACGTTCATGGTGCAAACCATCCTTTCCTGCGTACATTCAGCAGATAGTTGAACCGTAAACTATTTTGAAAGTGGATGCGAACAGGGGTCCCGCGTGCCTCGGTTCCGCCGGCCCGGTTTGCGTGAGGATGCCGGGCTACCGCAGGTGCCGCGCCCGCAGGACGGTGTCGCGGGTGGGGTACCTACCGACGGGCACGGGGGCCGTGCGCGGGCGGTCCTCGTTGAGCAGAACAGCCCAGTTTCTCGTCGAGAAACCCGACGATGTCGTCGGGCAGTCAGGAGGCGGCGGAGTCGGATCGGACTCGTGGTGCGGAGGCAGGTCGGCGACGTCGTGGCCGACGACGAGCAGGGTGCCGCCGGGCGTGACAGCGTCCGACAGCCCGCGCAGTGCGGTGCGGTCGGGCCGGTACGGCAGCGGCTGCAGGGCCCCCGCGGCCCGCGCGCACGCCCGGCGACCGTGACCTCGTTGAGAGGCCGTAGACCCTCACGACCGTGGGGGCGCAGAAGGCAGGAGCAGAAGGCAGAGCAGGGCGGACAGCCCGGTCCGTCCGCCCTGCCCTGCCCTGCCTACCTGTTGTGTCCGACTGCCTGCCTGCCTGCCTGCCTGCCCTGCCCGCGCGGTCGGTCCGCCCGGCGCACCGCCGTCATGCCGCCTGCCGGGACGTCGGCTGCGAGCCGGTGACGCGCGTGCGGCGGGCACGCGCACGCAGCACGGACTTGAGCACCTCGCCGGTCCACAGGATCGCCGAGCCGACGGCAGCGCACGCCAGCCACTGACCGGGGGTGAGGTCGGTGGTGGTGAAGAAGCCGTGCAGTGCTTCGGTCTCGACGATGACGATGAGCAGGGTGATCACGGCCGCCGTGGCGACGAAAGCGGAGGTGTTCTGCAGTGTTTCACGGCTGAATATGCTGCGGGTGTCGTGCCGCACGTTGAGCAGGTTGAAGACCTGGAAGAACACGAAGGTGACGAAGGCCATCGTGCCCGCGACGGTCGCCTCTCCCAGTTCCGCCTCCGGGCCGGGGGCCCAGATCAGCACCGCCAGCGTGCCGGCCGCCATCACTGTGCTCGCCAGCAGGATGCGGGCGAGACGCTGCCTGCTGAGGATCCGTTCGCCGGCTGCGCGGGGCGCGCGCTTCATCGCGTCCGGGCTGACCGGGTCGACGCCCAGGGACATGGCCGGCGGGCCGTCCATGACCAGGTTGACGAACAGGATCTGCAGGGCGGTGAACGGCGCCCCGCCGGCCAGGCCGGTCAGTGAGGCAATCAGGAAGGTAGCCACGAAGCCCAGGGCGGTGGAGACCTGGAACCGGGTGAACTTCACGATGTTGTCGTAGATGCCGCGGCCTTCGCGGACCGCGGACACGATGGTGGCGAAGTTGTCGTCGGTCAGCACCATCGTGCCGGCCTCCTTGGTGACCTCCGTCCCGGTGACACCCATCGCCACCCCGATATCGGCCTTGCGTAGCGCGGGGGCGTCGTTGACACCGTCACCGGTCATCGCGACGACATCCCCGCGGTCCTGCAGCGCCCGGACGATACGGATCTTGTGCTCGGGCGACACCCGGGCGACGACGCCCACCTCGTCCAGCCGGTCGGCCAGGGCGGTTTCGTCGTCGATACGGTCCAGCTCGGCGCCCGTCACGGCGGCTCCGGGGATACCGAGCTCGCGGGCGATGGCACCGGCGGTCACCGCGTGGTCACCGGTGATCATGCGGACCCGGATTCCGGCGTCGATGCACTCGGCGATCGCCGTGCGCGCCTCCGGACGGGGCGGGTCGACGATGCCCACCATGGCCGTCAGCACGATCCGGTCGAGGAGATCCTTGGGGTCCTCGGGAGCTTGGAAGTCGTCGGCGGGGAAATCCTCCATGCCCAGCGCCATGACACGCATGCCCTGCTCGGCCAGCGAGGCGTTGCCCTCGTAGAACCGACGGCGGGCCGTGTCGTCGAACGGCAGGACCCCCGCCTCGCCCACGAGGCGGTCCGCACGGTCCGCGAGGACGTCGGGGGCGCCCTTGACGAAGCACCGGATCACCGCACGCCCGGAGTCGTCCGTCCAGTCGTGGAAGGTCGCCATGAACTTGTAGTCGGAGTCGAAGGGGACTTCCAGTCGCCGCGGCCGACCCTGCCGCAGCCCGGTCACGTCGATGCCGCCCTTCTCGGCCAGGACCACCAGGGCGCCCTCGGTCGGGTCACCCACGACCTCACCGTCGCGGATCACGGCGTCGGTGCACAGAGCCATCGCGGTCAGTGCGTGGTCCAGGGTCTGTGGCAGGGGCTGTCCGTCGGTGGTGCGGATCCGCCCCTCGGAGGAGTAGCCCTCGCCGGAGAGCGTGAGCCGGCGGCCGGCCAGCAGCATCTCCCGCGCCGTCATCTGGTTCAGCGTCAGCGTGCCGGTCTTGTCCGTGCAGATCTGGGTGGTACTGCCGAGAGTCTCGACCGACGCCAGCTTCTTGACGATCGCCCCCTTCTTGGCCATCCGGCCCGTGCCCATCGCGAGAGTGAACGCGACCACCGCGGGCAGGCCCTCGGGGATGGCCGCCACCGCCAGCGACACGGCACTGATGAACAGGTCGCCGAAGTCCTGCCCGCGCACCAGGCCCAGGATGAACACCAGGGCGATGACCAGCCCGGCGATCAGGGCGAGGGTGCGGCTGAGCGTGTCGATCTGACGCTGCAGCGGCGTCGGACCGGGCTTGGCCGAGTGCAGCATGTCGGCGATGCGGCCGGTCTCGGTGCTCATACCGGTGGCGGTGACCGTGACCTCGCCGCGGCCGCGCGTGACGGCGGTGTTCATGAACACCGCCGTCACCCGGTCGGCCAGTGGGGCGTCCTCCGCGACCTCGGCATCCGCGTCCTTGGCCACGGCCTGTGCCTCGCCGGTCAGGACGGACTCCTGCACCTCCAGGGAAGCCGATGTCAGCAGTCGTCCGTCCGCGGGCACCCGGTCGCCCGGCGCCAGGGTGACCACGTCCCCGGGGACCAGTTCACTGGCGGCCAGTTGCATCAGGCGGCCGTCGCGGCGGACCGTGGCGTGAGTGACCGTCATCTCCCGCAGGGCGTCCAGTGCCGCCTCGGCGCGGGACTCCTGCACGAACCCGATCGTCGCGTTGAGCAGCACCACCACCGCGATCGCGATCGGGGTCTCCCACTCCTGGGACACCACCAGGCTGACCACGGCGGCCACCAGCAGAATGATGATCAGCAGATCCTGGAACTGCCGGAGGAAGGCCCGCCACCGGGGCTCCCGCGGAGCCTCGTCCAACTGGTTCGGCCCGTGCTCCGCCAGCCGCCGGGCAGCTTCGGCAGACGAAAGCCCCGCACCGGGGTCCACGTCGAGCCGGCCCGTTGCGTCAGTTGCGGGCAAAGCATGCCAGGGCGGTGGCGTGGCGGAATCGTCGGAAGGAAACATTGCTTCATTTTGCATGCGGTGACGCGGCCGGGCATGCGCGTACAGGAAGAATCCGGAGGCCGGCCCGGGGACAAGAGAGCTGCCCTGACCCGCCCTCGACCGGCCCGTCCGGTGTGTTTGTTTCTCGTACCGGGAGACGAAGCGGAGCCGGTCACCACCGGTTCAAAACCGCCACAGGCATGGACGATCGTGGCAGTGGCAGTGGCAGCGACGGCGGGCAAGCAGGAGACCGGGCGACCGCGAGACCCGGAGACGGTGTCACCTGTTCGGCTTGCCACCGGCCTGCCACCACCCCGCGCACCACCGTCCGGCCCGCACGGCGCCGTACCGCCGTCCTGTCCGCGACCGCCCGAGGCGGCGGCCGATGAGTTCTCGGCTCGGGACCGGTCCACACCGCCATGACCACACAAGCACAGATCCTCAGGACCTCCGAAGCCGACCTCGTCCACGACGTCCTCGGCCCGTTGCCGACCGCCGACGGACGCCCGCCGCTGTTCATGATCGGCCAGCCCATGGACGCCGCAGGCTTCCGCGCACTGGCGTCGTACTTCCCCGAGCGCACCGTGATCACCTACGACCCGCGTGGTATCGGCCGCAGCGTCCGAAAGGACGGCCGGGTCGACCACAGTCCCGCCCTCCAGGCCGCCGACGTGCACGCTGTCATCGAGGCGCTCGGCGCGGGCCCGGTCGAGATGTTCGCGAGCAGTGGGGGAGCGGTGACCGCGCTCGCGCTGGTGGAAACGTACCCCGACGCCGTGACCACCCTGGTGGCCCACGAGCCTCCGCTCATCACCCTGCTCCCCGACGCCCAGGCTGCCGTACGCGCCCGCGCGGCCGTGCGGGATGCCTACGAGGAGAAGGGCTGGGGTGCCGGCATGGCCGCGTTCGTCATGATGACCTCCTGGCAGGGCGAGTTCACCGAGGACTACTTCGCCCGGCCCGCGCCGGACCCCGCCGCCCTGGGGATGCCGGCCGACGACGACGGTTCCCGTGACGATCCGCTGCTCTCCGACCGCTCATGGACGGTCAGCAGCCACCGCCCCGACACGGACGCGCTCACCGACGCGCCGACGCGGATCGAGATCGCAGTGGGCGAGGAGTCCTTGGACACCCTCACCGGACGCACCGCGGTGGCGACGGCCGGACTGCTCGGACAGCAGCCCACGGTGTTCCCGAGCCACCACGGCGGCTTCCTGGACGGCGAGTTCGGCTACGCCGGGCAACCCGAGGCATTCGCGCGCAAACTGCGCGAGGTTCTCGACCACGCCGGCTGACGGCCCGTCGGTCCGACTCAGGGGGTGCCCAGGTAAGTGGTGGCCTCGACGTCGTTGAGGTGGATGAGGACGTCGTGAGCCTCGCCGAGGGCGATCTTGTACTCCATGGGGTCGGGCCACCCGGCGCCGATGTTGTAGGTGACCCAGCCGGCCGTGGCCCGCTACCCGTCGGCGAACCGGTCCACCGCCGCGGCCGCCAGCGCGCCGATCGCGGGCCGCAGGACGCTGCCGATGTGCGGGGCGAAGAACGGGGAATGGTTCGGGGCCGGCGCGGCGTCGGCACCGCCCGCCGCCGCTTGGCGCCACTCCCGCGCGCCCACCACGCCCAGCATCCAGTAGACCAACGGGACTCCACGCAGGCCGTGGACGGGGGCGCCGGCGTCCCCGAACAGCGGGAAGTCCTCGGTGGCCATCGAGCCGGGCCAGTCCAGCACCCGGCCGGCGCCCAGGAGCGCGGCGTGGGCCCGCCGTACGGAGGCGGTGTGGTGCGGGTCGCACAGCAGGGCCGCCGAGCGGGAGGCGACCGTCACCTCCGGCTCGCGCGGCGCCCCCGCGGCGGCGCTCTCCGCGAGAACGACGCGGCGCACCGCGGACAGCGCCCGTTCCAGGGACGCCTCGTTCGCCGCGCGCAGCGCGATGCCGAGGCGGGCCTCGTCGGGGATGACGTTGGCGGCCGTCCCGGCCCGCAGTGTGCCCACCGTCAGGGTCACCTGGTCGGCGGGCGCCGTCTCGCGGGCCACGACGCCCTGGAGCCGGGTCACCACGGAGGCCGCGGCGACCACCGGGTCCACCGCCAGGTGCGGGGTGGCGGCGTGGCCGCCCCGCCCGTGCAGCAGGACGTCGAGCACCGCGCCGGCCGCCGTCATCGGCACCCGCTCCGGCGCGTGCGCGACCGTGCCCGCGGGCAGCGGCGCGGCGTGCTGGGCCAGCACGACGTCGGGCCGGCCGAACCGTTCGTACAGTCCGTCACCCAGCATGGCCTCGGCCCCGCACAGCGTCTCCTCGGCGGGCTGCCCCACCACCACCAGGGTGCCCCGCCACCGGTCGGTGAGGCGCGCGAGCAGGCCGGCCGCGCCGGTGGCCGCGGCCAGGTGCAGATCGTGGCCGCAGGCGTGCATGGCGCCGTTGCGGCTGGCGTACGGCAGTCCGGTCCGCTCCTCGATCGGGAGCGCGTCGAGTTCCGCCCGGAGCCACACCCGGGGACCGTCCCCGTTGCGCAGGACGCCGACGACGCCGCGGCCGCCCACCCGGCGGGTCGCCGTGCAGCCGGCCGCCTCCAGGGACCGGGCGAAACGGTCGGCGGTGCGCTCCTCCCGCCCGGACGTCTCCGGATGCGCGTGCAGGTCCAGGTACAGGTCGAGGGCGGGCCGCAGCACCTCCCCGGCGCGGGCGAGGAGACTGTCCGGGGCCGGGGCGTCGGATACCGGGAGAGCCGGGGAGGGGTGGGACGGTGGGTTCATCGGCGGGCTCCGCGAGGACGGCCGGGTCCCCGCCGCGCCGCGGTGGGGACCCGGAAGGGGACGGACGGATTCACGGGAAGGGGTGCGGGGCCCGGAGGATCTCCGCGTCGGTCAGGTCGTGGTCCCGGTGCCCGCCGCGGTGCAGCGCGGTCCGCAGCCGGGGCATCAGCAGGGCCCGTTGCCGGTTCCAGCCGAAGTCGATCGGCAGCAGCCCCGGCACCACCGTGGCGACCGTGCGCAGCCCCGCCCGCTCCTGCTCCGGCGAGGTCTGGTCGACGGCGATCACGTCGTGGCCCGCCGCGACCAGTTCGTCCCGCACCATCGCGACGTCGTCCCGCAGGTCGCCGGTGCGGGGCCGGCCGTGGCGCTCCCAGTCCCCGTACACCTCGTCGAAGGGACGGGCCGGGGACGGCTCCAGGTAGGCCTGTGCGTACGCGGACATCCGGGGCAGCCCGTACAGCTGGGGGTGGTCCTTCAGATGGCGCACCAGGAAGAAGTCGTCCGCCATGGCCTCCAGTTCGTCCCGGCGTTCGGCGGTCTGCCGGGACAGGTGCGGGATGTAGCTCAGCACCTCGGACAGGGCCCCCTCGACCGCGGACCTCGGGTCCAGGGAGGCCGCCGCGGCGAAGGACAGGGTGCCCGGTCCGCCGTCCCGGCGGACGCCGACCACGGTGACGGCCGGGATCGCCAGGTCGATCCGGTTGTCGAAGACGTGGACGTCGTAGCCCTGCAGGGCGGCCCGCTCGGCCATCGCGACGGCCGTGGGACTGCCCACCGTGGCCAGGTCGATGCGGGGCAGCCGGGCCGCGCCGTACCAGCCGTTCAGGAAGGAGTCCCGCTCGACGAGTTCGAGCAGACCGCCCAGGACGGCCTCCTCCGGACAGCCGCCGATGGCGCAGCCGTTGGAGCACTCGAAGACGAAGTTGTCGCCGGCCAGCGGGGCGCTGTAATAGACCAGCCGCGACGGCACCAGCACCGGACGCTCGTCCCGCAGCGACCAGCCCCACTCCCAGGGGATGGGGCGGCCCGGGTCGAAGGGGTCGGTCAGCGGGTCGTCCCGGTAGGTCTCCGGGCTGTACAGCCCGCACACCCCGGGGTCGACCGCGTCGGCCCGCAGCTCCTCGTAGGAGCCGACGACCGGGGCGCGGCCCCCGCGCCGGTGGGTGCCCGCGTACCGTTCCAGGCCCTCCAGGAACGCCAGCCGGCGGCTGGTGGCGAAGGAGTTCTCCTGCCCGCTCCAGGTGACGTCGTGCAGTCCCGCGTAGCCGCGGACGAAGGCACTGCCGGCCACCGGGGCGGTGGTGGACGAGGTGACGTCGGTCCAGGTGCCTGCACCCAGGGCGCCGCAGACCGGGTTGGCCAGGGCGTCGGTGGGCAGCGGGTAGGCGAAGGCCGACCGCAGCCGGTAGGTGTCCGGGTCCGGCTTGGGGCGCGAGGCGAGGGTGAGCGGCTCGACTGCGACCGATGCCGGGGCGCGGCGGCCGCAGTCCGGGCAGAGCGGGTCGGCGAGCAGCGGGTACGTCCGGATCGTCAGGTTCGCCAGGTCCAGCCGGGTCACCTGCGGCAGGGCGCGGTCCGCCGGATGCTCCGCCGGGGGCGCCGGGAGCGGCCCGCGCAGCAGCGCCTCGCACAGCGCGGTCACGGTGTCCCGGACGTGGCCGGTGAGTACCGGCCAGGCCCCGGCGGGGCGGGGCCCGTCGGGCCCGGCGGTCTCCAGGGCGTTGCGTTCGCTGCGGCTGCGCAGCCGCTGCCAGCGCAGGGCCAGGCAGCGGCCGCAGGCGGGAGCGGTCCCGTCGCCGCCCCACGGGCCGAGCAGCACCGCCGAGGCGGTGACGTGGACCAGCGCGGTGGGCCGGTCCGCGGCCCACGGGTCCCGGTCCCGGGCGTCCGGGCCGCCCGCGCCGACAGCGCCCACCGGAACCACCCGGGGGGCGTCCACGGCGCCGAAGTGGCCGTCCAGGGCTTCCTGCAGGGCGTCGCGGGCCCGCGCCATGGGGTGCGCGAGCGGCAGGGTCGCGGCGCTCATGAGGACTTCGTCCAGCGGAAGGCGCGCGCCGCGACGGCACCGAAGACCACGGCGAACACGACGAGCCCGAGAGCGCCCCAGCCGATGTCCGACAGATCGCCGCGGCCGGTCAGCGCGGCCGACACCGCGTCGTTCAGATAGCGCAGCGGCAGGACCATCGAGACCTTCTGCAGCCAGTCCGGCATGGCGTCCAGCGGGAAGAACGAACCGGACAGGAACGCCATGGGCAGCATCAGGAAGTTGGCGATGCCGGCCACCGACTCCGGGGTGTCGGCGACGCTGCCGATGATCACCCCGAGCAGCAGGAACGTGGTGATGCCGAGGATCATGACGGGGATCAGCAGCGGCCACCGGGAGTCGGGCACCAGGTCGAAGCCCGGAAGCATCGCCACCCCGATGAACAGCACCGACTGCACCAGGCCCACGCCCAGGGCGAGTACGTAGCGGGAACCGATGACGGCGGTCAGCGGGGCGGGGGACAGCCGGATCATGCGCAGGATGTCGTCCGAGCGCCACTGCATCAGCGTGAACCCGATGCCGAAGACGGCGGCGTTGGCGACACCCCAGGAGAGCACCCCGGCGGCCGTGTAGGACAGGTAGGAGAAGCCGCTCTCCTCGACGCTGCGACCGCGGAAGACGAGACCGAAGACGACGAGGAAGATCAGCGGGAAGGCGAAGGTGAAGAAGACGGTCGTCTTGTCCCGGACCTGGGCGCGGTAACCCGCCGTGGTCAGCGCGGAGTAGGCGCTCATGACTGCTCCTGGTTGTTCGATGCGAGGGGGGACTGCGGCCGGGCGGTGAGCTCGAGGTAGACGTCCTCGAGGCTGGGGCTGCGGGTCTGCACGCCGTCCAGACCGGTGAGGGGGTCGAGGGCGGCGAGGACCCGGCCGGTGGCGCGGGTCTGCAGGACGAGGTGCCCGCCCTGTACGGTGACGCCCTCGACGCCCGGCAGGCCGGCGGCCTGCTCCTCGTCGATCCGGCCGAGCGGGACGAGCAGCCGGCTGGCGGCACCGAAGGTCCCGATCAGGTTCTGCGGTTCGTCGGTGACGACGAGCCGGCCGTCCACCAGGATGCCCACCCGGTCGCAGAGCGTTTCCGCCTCGTCCAGGTGGTGGGTGGTGTAGACGATGGTCCGGCCCTCCGCCTTCAGCCCCCGCAGCACCTCCCACAGATCGCGCCGGCCCTCCGTGTCCAGTGCGGCGGTCGGCTCGTCGAGGAAGATCAGTTCGGGGCCGTGGACCAGCGCGGAGGCGATGGCGAGCCGCTGCCGCTGGCCACCGGAGAGGTTGTCGACCAGGACGTCGTGCTTCCCGCCCAGGCCCACGGCCTCCAGGGTGCGGTCGACGGCCGCGCGGTCCGTGCCGAACAGCGCCGCGACGGTGCGCAGGTGCTCGTGCACGGTCTGCCGTACGAAGAAGGCCGAGGACTGGGTCTGTACGCCCATGCGCGGCAGCAGCGCGGTGTTGCGTGGCCAGGGCGACTCGCCGAACACCGTGACCGAGCCGGAGTCGGCCCGGCGCAGCCCTTCCATGATCTCCACCAGGGTGGACTTGCCCGCCCCGTTGGGACCCAGCAGCCCGAAGAACTCACCGCGCCGGATGTCCAGAGAGACCCCGTCGACCGCCCGCCGGCTGCCGTAGTTCTTGGTCACGTCGTCGACCACGACGGCCGGTTGGGCTCCGTGGTCCGTGGTGGGGGAGGGGGAGCTCATACGGGTACCTCATTCATGAGTTGCGTGTTCTTTCAGGGTCGGAGAGTCAGCGGAGGAACAGCCACACGACGGCAGCGCAGGTGCCGGCCGCCGCGACGAGCACCAAGGCGGCCGCGGTGACGGCGTAGGAGACGTACAGGCGGCGGGCGCGCTGCGGGTAGTCGGCGACGGCGTCCCGCCCGCGGCGGCGCAGGGTCAGGTACGCGCCGGTCTCCGGGGCGAGGTTGGCGGCGCCCAGGATGTGGCCGAGCATGCGGTAGCCGTCCAGCGGGGACAGCGGGACCAGATTGCTCAGCGCCTGCACGATGCCGACGAAGAGCATCCCGGTCAGCACCGGGCGGACCGGATCGGCCGGGTCCAGGAGCGCCCACCACAGAGCGAAGGGCAGCAGGAGCGCCAGGTTGACGTAGGCGCCCGCGGCGGCGACCACCAGCTTCGCCCGCAGGCCGGGCAGGAACAGGTAGTTGTCGACCGTGCAGTACATCATCATGGCCGGGAACCGCCAGCGCAGCCCGATCTCGGACACCACTCCGCCGTAGTGCCGGGCGGCGACGCCGTGGGCGAGCTCGTGCAGGCAGATGCTGAACCAGAGGAAGACCGCGAACGGGACGAGCGCCAGGGGGCTGGTGAGCAGCTCCCACGTCCCGTCGAGGAACGCCCCCGCGTCTGCGAGGACGGCGACGGTCATCACCACGGCGGCGGCGGCCACCGGCAGTTGCGCCCAGGGGCGCAGCACCGGCCGCAGCAGCCGGTGCAGGCGCCCGGTCGTCGCGTGGGCGTCGGCGACGGTCCGCCGGCTGCCCGCCCAGAAGGTGCCGGTACGTGCCGGGCCGGGCTCCGGCGGCGCGGGCTCCGGGGAGCCGTCGAGCAGACCCCGGGTGCCCAGCAGACCCAGGAGCCGCGTCCACTGCTCCTCCGGCAGCCTGCGCCGGAAGCGTTCCGCGTACGCGGCCACGACGTCGTCGACGTTCCGTGTCCCGTCGAGCAGGCCGATGACGAAGTGCTCGCGCGGGCCCACCTCGAACGCGGCGCCGCTGACCGGGTGCTTGATCAGGTGCACGGTGCGTGGGCCGCGCAGCAGCGCAGGACTGATCAGTACGCCCGGCCGCAGGGCGGGCCGGTAGGCCCGGGCGGCGGCGGCCCGGCCCGCGGCAGGACCGCCGCCGGGGGCCCGGCCGGACTGGCCGGCGGCAGTGCCGGCGTGGTCGGTGGCGCTCATGAGGCCGCCTGCCGTCCCCCGGCCGGTTCCCGCAGCACCCGGCCCAGGACGAAGGCCAGGTACGCCTCGTCCCGGATGGTGACGTGCAGCCGGTTGTTGGTCATGTGCATGTACGGCGAGAGGAGGCGGGGCAGCACGGCCGGGGCGTGCGTGACCGTCACCAGGGGGGCCGCGTCGGGGTCCTCGGCGCGCACCTGGCCGGCGTCCTCCCGGGCCGGGCCGTCCCACGCCGGGAAGGCGAGTTCGCCGCGTGCGGTGAGGTCCACCACCCGCTCGCGCAGCTCCAGGCAGTGCTCGGCCCAGCGGCGCAGGAACGCCGGCAGCCGGGACAGGTCACCGCTCGCCACCGTCTGCCGCACCTGGGCGAAACGGGCGCCGAGGGCGGGTGCCTCCCGTTCGTAGGTGCGCTCGTACTCGCTGGACCCGATGAAACCGGTGCCGGGGAACAGCCGGTGCCAGAACTCGTAGTAGGAGTCCAGGTAGTCCGCGAGCCGCTCCTCCTCGGGCAGGAAGCAGCCGGCCATCACCATCATCAGCTGCGCGGAGGTGCCCAGCAGCACCGTCCGCAGGTGCAGGTTCATGCTCCGGTACGCCTCCAGCACGAGGTCGCTGGAGTGCCGGAAGTGCCATTCGGCGAGCTCCACCCCGGCCGGACCGCCGTACTTGGCGTACTCGGGGGCGTAGACCTCGTAGGAGAAGGAGTTGTTCGGCCTGAGGTTCATCCGGCCGTCCGGGCCCATGTACGCGGCGCGGTCCTCATCGGGGAACTCGATGTCGAACAGGGAGTTGTAGAAGTCCTTCAGGAAGCCCGAGTCGACCTCGTACAGGGCGGGGCGGGTCTTCAGGAAGCCGCTGATCGCCTCCTCGGCGCGGCGCCGCACCTCGGCCTCGGCGGCCGGACCGCTCGGACGCAGCCGCAGCCGGACGTGCGGCCCCTCCAGCCAGTAGTTGATGAAGAAGTAACCGGACAGCAGCCCCTCCTCGGTGAGCCGCTCCACCAGCGGGCGGACGCACTTCACCAGCAGCGGCTGGGGGTTGGCGGCGTAGAAGATGTGCAGGGCCAGCCACGGCGAGGCGGCGGTGCCCGGGGCGGGCCGGAAGGCCGCGGGTTCGGTCAGTTCGGACATGACGGTGCGACCTCCTGGTCGGACTGCGGCTGCTGACGGGTGGTGAAGGTCTCCACGGCGAGTTCGGCGACGTGCCGGCCGCGCCGGGAGGTGAGGTGGAGGCCGTCCTCGGCGGGAAGCATCTCCCGGAAGGCCACCCGGGTACCGGGCTTCCGCTCCACCAGGGCGTCGAACGTGGCCAGGCACAGCGGGCTGTCGAAGTCGACGTAGACGGGCTTGGCCCCGATGGGGCCCTGGCCGGGGTGGGAGACCGTGGCGAAGCAGCGGTCCGGCAGGCCGTGGGCGCGTTGCCAGCGCCGGTACTCCAGGTAGTGCTCCTCCTCGCCCGAGCCCTGGGAGCGGACCGGCAGGACCTCGGCGTCCGCCGTCCAGGTGCGCCGGCCGACCACCACGTCCCCGTGGGTGACCCGGGGCCTGCGGGTGACGCCGTCGACCGCCTCGCCCTCGGGCACCCCCGACCAGACGTCGAAGGGCGCCATGGTGCTGGGGGAGAGGAGCAGCAGGCTGCGCGGGATCTCCGGGAGCGCGATCGGCACGAGGTAGCCGAGGTACACCGGCACGACCTCGCGGCCGAGGCGGCGGGAGCGGAGCACCAGACGGCCGGCCGCCTCGTCGTGGACGACGTAGAGGTCGTCCAGGTGGATCCGGTCCTCCTCGGGCACGGTGCTGGTCTCGCCGGGGCACACGATCTGGTAGTCGGTCAGCCGTCCGTGCAGGTTCAGATTGCTGGTGACCGGACCGCCGGTGACCTCCGCCAGCACGGCGCCGTCCGGGCAACGGGCCGCCATCTCCGCGCGCAGCGCGTCGCAGAATCCGGGAGCGGCGGGGTCGCCGTCCGGGGCGGTGCCGTCGTAGAGGTGGGTGAACCGGCTGAAGGGGAAGGCCAGTCCGCCGTACGACTTGTTGAGCACCACCAGGGGCCGGCCGCCCTCGGGCCGGGACAACTGCAGATGGTGGCTCTGCGGGGTGAAGTGGCCGGTGATCCCGCCGAGTTCGCCGACGGTCTCGGACAGCAGCGCGGCTGGAAGCTCGATCTCCTCGGCGCCGTGCTCCGCGTCGTCCCGCCACAGGGCGCTCATCCCCGCGTGGAAGTGGCGGCGGGCCTGGTCGAGCGACTTCATCTCGCTCTGACCGAGCCAGTTCTCCTCGGGCACATAGATGCCCTGGTCGTCGAAGGAGGCCCGCTTGGAGGTGAAGGAGATGTACTGGTCGAAGAAGTCCTCGTGGAAGTCGTGGACCAGGCCGAGCAGGTCGTCGCACCGGCCGCCGCGGCCGTAGCGGGCGATGAAGAAGCCCATGAGGGTGATGCGCTGCGGCAGTGTCAGGTCGAACAGCGGCAGGACGCCCTCGACGGCGCGCAGGGCCCGTCCGGTGTCCCCGCCGAGCACGGCGGACGCGCACGTGGACACGTCACCGGTGTCCACGTCCTCGTACACCAGGGTCTGCGGGAGCGCCGGTTCGGCCGCCCCCAGTTCCCGCTGGGCGTCGAGGAGCCCCGTCCGCAGGGTGCCCAGCAGAGAACGGCGTTCGTCGACGCCGGCCCCGGTGTAGCGGGCGAGGCAGTCGGCCGGACCGTCCAACAGGCCGGCCAGCCGGTCGGCCCAGGCGGCCCCCAGCGAGCGCAGGGCGTCCTGGTAGGAGCGCAGCGGGTCGTGGTCGTGCACGTCCGCGCGGAGCACCGGCACCTGCACCATGCCGAGCTCCAGCAAAGCCGACGCGTACCGTTCGCACGCCTCGTGTCCCGCGTCGTGCTCGCTCTCCAGCCAGGCCACCAGGTCCCGGTGGCGCACCGGCTGCGCGTGTCCGCCGAGCCACTCCAGCAGCCGCTCCAGAGTGCCGCTGCTGCGCAGGAAGAACAACCGGTCGCGGACCGCGTCGAAGGTGACCGCGGCGCTGTCGTCGCCCGCGGCCAGCACGTGGCGCACATAGCGGATGCGGTCGGCTTCGCGTCCCCAGCCCGGTGAGAGGACCACCGGCAGGTCCTGGTGGCGTGCCGGGTCGGCCATGATCAGTTCGGTGAGCCGGGCCAGGGCCACCACATTGAGCCGTACGTGGCTCACCCAGTCCTCGCCGGTGCGCAACGCCGCGCCGTCCTCGGGGCCGTCGGCGAAGGTGCCCAGGCCGATGCCGGTGAAGGTGCTGAAGGGGCTCGTCTTGCAGGCCGTGCGGTACAGGTAGGTCAGCGCGGACCGCTCGATCTTGCGCAGGCGGTTGCCCGGCCGCGCACTGGTGTCGCGCAGGTAGGTGTCCAACCGACCGTCGAGGGCGGGCGAGGCGAGCAGCAGACCGAGGCGCAGCCGGTCGTCGGCCAACACCTCGCGCAACACGCCGCGGTTCTCCCGCAGTTCACCGGCGAGGAGGTCGGCGCCCTCGGCCCGGAGCTCCTCCAGGCGGGCACGGTCGCGCAGCCACTCCTCGGTGAGCCGCCCGGTGTGCGGGTCCCGCTCCGCCACCAGGCGGACGGCGGCCGCGGGGTCGGCCGGCAGCCGGTTGTTGAAGATCTGCCGCCGCAGGTTGATCAGGCCACGGCGGGCGGCGGCGTCCCCCGCGTCCTCCTCGGGGCCGGTGGTCGACTTGACCAGAGTGTGCAGCAGGTCGCTCAGCGCCGCACCGGCGGCGCTCAGGCGTTCCTCCTCGTCCAGCACGGTGTCGGCCCAGCGGCGGGTGCCGGGGCAGCGCAGGCCGTGCACGGTCTCGACGGGCAGACCGGCGGCGCGCAGCACGAAGCGCCGGCCGAGTTCCCAGTGGGCGCCGGGTGCGGCGGGCTCCGGGAGGGTGTCCGGGGCGCCGGACTCTATCGGGGTCATGAGCATTCCTTCGCGGCCGTCAGGCGATCTCGTGGCGGTAGTCGGCGGGCCCGGGCCGTTCGTGACCGAGGGCCATGATGAGCAGGGGTGCCTCGTCGCCGTCCGCCAGGCCGAGCCGCTCGACGAAGGAGACGTTGTCGAAGCCGAGCGCCACACCGGCGCCCAGGCTCAGGGCGGACGCCGCCAGGTAGAAGCTCTGCGCGACGGCGCCGGCGGTGCCCACGGCCAGCCGGTAGCCGCGGTCGCCGGCGGCGTCCAGCACGGCGGTGGTCCGTACGGTGGGCACGAGGACCACCCCGGCCTGCTCCAGGTTGTAGTTGGCCAGGAAGTAGTTCTCCTGCAGGAAGGAGCCCTGCGGGCCGGCGGCGACCAGCCGCAGGTCGCCGCGGTCGGCGTCGTAGACGTACGCCCCCTGCTCCACGCCCTCGACGTGGTTGACGAAGGCGTACATCCGGGCCAGCCGGACCTCGCCGGCCGGGTCGGTGTCGCCCGCCAGCCGGGTCCCGGCGCAGGCCGCCAGTACCGCCGACAGGTGCTCCCCGGCCACCCGGCGTCGGGCGTCGAACCGGCCGAAGCTGGAGCGGCGGTCGCGCAGGGTGCGGCGCAGGCCGGTGCCGGGAAAGGCCGGAGCGGGCAGCTCCACCCGGTCGCCGTCGGCATCGGCGGGCAGGGCCGCGGCGGCCGCCAGCGCCCCGGAGGCGGGCCGGTCGGTGGCGCCGGCCAGGGTCGCCGAGTGCATCTCGCGCAGCGCGCTGAAGTCCATCAGGGTGCGGGAGCGTTCGACGTCCCGGTGCCGGACGGAGGGCCGGTGGGCCGGGTCGGTGCGCGGGGTGTCGTCGAGGGCCGGGGCCCGCGAAGACGCCGGTGCGTCCCAGTGCAGCGGCACGACCGCGAACACGGACTCCTCCTCGCCCGTCACCCCGAGCAGCTCGTTCAGCCGGGGCTCGTCGAACCACATCACGGGGGCGAGGCGCAGTCCCCGGGCGGCGGCCCAGATCCGCCAGGTGTGCACCAGGGTGCCGACGTCGGTGGAGACCACGTGGAAGGAGAAGCTGTTGTACTTGAAGGAGTTCTGCCAGTACTTGACGCCGAGGATCAGGTACTGGTCGGTGTCGAGGGCCTCGGCGGGCACGTCCGGGCCCAGCGCCCGGCGGACCCGGTCGGTGACGTCGCCGGCCAGCAGCCGCTGCAGGGCGTGCCGGTGGATGTCGTAGTAGTGCAGGCCCGGAGTGAGGGGACCGGAGGCGCCGGACGCCCAGTGGATGCTCACCGGGTACAGGCCCCCGCCGCCCGCGGTGCCGCGCGACCAGTTGGCGTGCGTGTAGAACGGCAGACCGGGCAGGTCGGTGTTGGCCTGGATGCCCAGGCGGCGCCCGGTCAGCCCGTAGGAGTCCCGGAGCATCGCCGACAGCAGCGGCAGACTGAAGCCGCGGGCGGCGTCGCCGTCCCGCACCGGGACGGTGCCGGGCAGCAGACCCGGCCCGACCGGGACGTCGGCGAGGTCCTCGGTGGCGGGCAGGGCGAACGCCTCGGCATGCGGATAGTACTTGCCCTTGCGCGGACCGTCGTCCCAGTTCACGACATGGTCGGTGGGCTCCATCGGGACGCGGCCGCGGTGCAGGATGGCGTGCGCGTATTCATGGGCGTACCCCACAAGATCCCCCTTTCCTCGGTTCTTCCTCGGTTCGCCGGTGCTCGCGCGCCGGGGTGGTCGGCCGGTCATGGGAACGGATGCGGGCCGGGGTTGAGACCGGCCTCGGTCAGGTCGTCCGCACGCAGCCCTGCCTCGCGCAGCGCGGTGCGCATGCGCGGCATGTGCCGGGCCCGCTGCCTGCTCCAGCCGAAGTCGAGCGGCAGCAGCCCGGGCACCAGCACCTTCACGGTGTACAGCCCGAGGGCGCGCTGCTCGGGCGTGGTCTGGTCGACGGCGACGACGTCGAACCCGGCGGACGTCACGGCCTCCACGGCGGCGAGCAGGTCGTCCCGCACGTCCGGGCCGGAGCCGTCGGCGCGGCTCCAGGCCAGGTCGGCCACGCCGAGGGGCCGCGCGGGCGCGGACTGCCGCAGCAGGAAGTCGGCGTGACGGCCCATCTCCGGCACCGCGTAGACCAGCGGATGGTCGTGCAGGCTGGTGATCTTCTCGTAGTCGGCGGCCATGGCGAGGTACCCGGCCGCGTCGCGCTCGAAGCGCTGCGGCAACTGCACCGAGTCGGTGGCGATCTCGCACAGGGCAGCGGCCAGCGCGGCCTCCGGGTCGAGGGAGGCCCCGGCCCCGAAGCACATCCGGGCGGGCCCCCCGTCGAACCGCTCGGCGACCCCGGTGATCACGGGAACCGGGAAGGTGATCCGGGTGTCGAAGAACCGGGCCCGGTACCCGTACAGGGCCATGCGGTCGACCATGAAGCGGGTGCGCGGGTCGGTGCTGGTCGACGGATCGATCTCGCGCAGCGGCTGCATTCCGTGCCAGGCGAGCAGGAAGGCGTCCCGCTCCAGGACCTCCATCAGTCCGCTGAGCACGGCCTCTTCCAGACTGCCCCCGGAGGCGCAGCCGTTGGAGCTCTCCTGCACGAAGCGGTGCTCGATGCCCGGCTTGTGGTAGAAGGCCAGGATCTCCGGCACGGGGCGCGGCCGCCCGTCCCGCAGCGACCAGCCCCACACCCAGGGGATCGCCCGGTCCGGTGTGAACGGCGGCACCCAGGGGTTCGCCCGGTGGAAGTCGTCCGTGTACAGGCCGGTCTCGCGCGGGTCGACGGCGTCCGGCCCGAGGTCGTCCAGGGCGGCGGTCAGAGTGACGGCGCGGCCCCGGGCACGCATCCCGGCGAAGCGTTCCAGGCCCTCCAGCACGCCGATGCGGGTGCTGTCGTGGTACGTGTCGGCGTGCCCGCCCCAGAACGTTTCCCGCAGGTAGTCGCCGGAGCGGCTGGAGAAGCAGCCCACCGTGGCCGAGGTGGTCGGCGAGGTGACGTCGCACACCACCGACGGGCCGATCGCCCCCCAGTGCGGGTTGGCGAACGCGTCCACCCGCAGGCCGTAGTCGTCCAGCGGGCGGACCCGGCTGACGCCCGGCCGGTACTTCGGCGCGGGCCGCAGGCTCAGGGCCGCCGACCCGGCGGTCATCGGCTCAGGGGTGCCGCAGCGGGGGCAGTCCGGCTCGGGCACCAGCGAATGGTGACGAACCGTCAGGTCATCCAGGTTCATCAGCCACACGTCGGGGAACGGCGCGTCCCCGTCCGGGCCGGCCTCGGCGAGCCGGGCGATCAGCGCGGCGACCGCCTGCGCGGCGAACGGCACCAGATAGGGCCAGGGGCCCGCCTCCCGGGTGCCGCCGCGCAGTTCCAGGCCCTCCCGCAGACCGACCGAGCGCACCCCCTGCCAGCGGCGCCGCAGGCACACGGCGCAGCCCGCCCGGCCCTCGGCGGGCCAGGGACCGATCACCGCCTGCCGGCCGTACAGATGCACGGGAAGGACGGTGTCCGGGGCATCCCCGGTGTCGGTGAAGGCGTCCCGCACCCCGAGCGCGCCGACACCGATGTCGGGAACCGGGCGTCCGGGCAGGGCGGGCAGGTCGCGCAGGGTCCGGCGGAGGTCCTCCGCGAAGCGGCGGCACGCGTCCTCGCGCGGCTCCGCGGCGGCCTCGGTCAGGTCAACGGTCATCGCCGGCCGCCCCGGTGAGCAGAACGCGGACGGTGTGGATCCCGGCGGCGGGCAGGTCGGCCGCGTGCGTGGGCACGACGAGGGCGTCCCGGCCGGCCGAGGCCAGCCGCTCCAGGACGTCCGCCCACGTCACCGGTGGCCGGTCGGCGGCCGGCTCCTTCCCGGCCGCGTCGGCCGTGACCGGGATCAGGGCCGCGTCCAGATCGGCCAGCAGCGGATCGCCCAGGTCGGGCGTGCCCAGTACCCCCTCGGCGGTGAGCTGCACCGTGCCGATCAGGTCGCGAAGGGCGTCGCCGGCCGCCGCCGCCCGGTCCAGGGCGGCGCCGACGGCCCAGCGGACCGGCTCGTCCGGCTCCGCGGGACGGGTGCGGGCCAGCACCACGGACACCCCGGTGCGGTCCGCCTCCCCGAGGTCGAGGAGCTCGGTCTCCAGGCCCAGATGACCGGCGGAACGGAGCAGGAAGGTTCCCTCGGGGTCGTCGGCGAGCAGCGCAGGAGAGAACACCGCGGTCCGGCCGGTGCCGCGCACGGCCCGCTGCAGCGCGTCGTGAGCGAGCGCCGACAGCAGTCCGGCCGCCGCGGCGGCGGGCAGCCCGTCGCCCGCGCCGGCCCCGGCACGCGACGGCTCGAACCGGCGGTCCTGGTTGTCCGGCCCGAACGGCCGCACGGCACCGGCCGGCACCAGGATCCGCTCCTTGGTCAGCAGGGACGTGGCCGAAGTCCAGGTGGAGACCGGGTCGCCCCCGGCGCCGGTCGCCGTGGAGAGCGTCTCCGGCCGCACCCGCGCGGCCTCCGCGCCGTCCGAGAGGGACGCGCCGCCCGGCGCGGGGAAGGCGGGCACCACGTGCTCCGCGTAGACCTCGGCGGCGGCGTCGAGAGCCCGCAGGCGGGCGCCCGCGGTGTGCTGGACGTCGAACGCGACGACGGTCCGCGTCCCGGCCGCGCCCAGCCCGACTTCCACCGCGCCGACCTTCAGCGGGGTCTGGGTGACCGGCTCGTCCGCGTACCGGGTGAAGACCCCGACGGACGGCCGGATCGCGAGCGACCGGCGGTCCAGCTCGGCCAGCGGCCCCTCGGTCGCGCCGTCGTCCGGGGCGGCGGCGACGACCGGCTCGAAGACGGGCCGTGCGGGGGCCGCGGTCAGGTCGACGGGCTCGGGCTCGGCGGGCAGGGTCCGGCAGTACGGGCAGCGCGGGTGGGGCAGCAGCCGCTCCGCCAGGACGTCGAAGGAGGCCATGTCCTGGAGCAGCACCTGGCCCCGGGTCTCGGCCGGCAGGGCCTCGGTGACCAGCCGGAACACCTCGTAGCCGAGCAGGTTGCCGAGCATCGCCGCGAGGGGTCCGCGCGGCCCGGGGGCCGGGGTGGTTCCCAGGGCCAGTCCGCTCCACAAGCCGGCCGCGACCGCCGGGTCCCCGGTCGCGCCGAGCCGCAGCGCCGCGCAGGCGAGGCAGCCGTCGGTGTCCGGGGCGCTGACCGGTCCGACCACCGCCCGGCCGCCGAACGTCCAGGCGGGCAGCAGCGTGCGGCCCTCGGGCACGCCCCGGCCGAGCAGGGTGACCGCGGTCCGGAACGCGTCGCCGCCGGCGGCGACGACCACCACGTCGTACCCCTCGTACGCGTCCCAGCCGGCCGGGCCGGCCGCGGGCAGCACCGTCACCTCGGCCGGGACCCCCTGCGCGGTGAACTCCGCCGCCGCCTCCCGGAGCCGGCCGAACTCCGCGGCGGTGGCGGGGCCTTCGGCCAGGGCGGCCTCCACGGCGACGTGCGCGCAGCCGTTGCGTATCAGGGACAGCGCGCACCAGTGCGCGACCGGGCCGTCACCGAGCACCGCGACGCGGGTGCCGCGGAAGGCGGCGAACCTTTCCCCGGCGCTGTCGGTGTAGTGGTCGAGGTAGGCGATCTGCTGCGCGAAGTGTGCGGTGACCGCCGCGTCCGGGGACGTGCCGGGTCGGTGCCCGGTGTCCGGCACGGGCCGGGCGAAGCCGCGGGCGTAGAGCGCCTTGACCAGACCGCCGACCATCGCCTTCTGCGGGTCCGGGAAACCCGCGCAGATCTCCGCCACGGTCCGGCTCCCGTCCAGGTGCGGGACGAGGAGTGTGGCGAACCGGTAGGCGGACGGGGAGCTGAGCTGGAAGCCACCGTCGGCGTTGTGGAAGATCACGCCGTTGGGCGTCTCGGTGAACAGCACGTCGCGGCGCACCCTGGGCCGGGTGTCCGCGGTCTCCTCGTAGGGCGTCGTGGGCATGCGGGGATCGCACCTCCGGGTCGGGGCCTGTCGGCCGCAGTGGATCTGAAGGAGTGGGTGAATCTGAAGGAGTGGGTGGGGGCGGGGCGTTCGGGCGCGGACCGGCCGGGCCGGCCGCGTCCCCGTTGTGGTGGCGCCGGGGCCGTCAGGTGGCTCCGGAGGGCAGTGCGAGCCGGTCCGCGGCGACGACGGCCCGCGGGAGGTCGCCGGTCCGGGCCACCCGGTGCAGCGCGTGTGCCCGGAACAGGCTGTTCATGCGCAGGGTTCCGGGCTGTTCCTCATCGAGGAGCCCGGTGTCGAGGAGCCGCTCGAGCAGTTCCTCGGCGTGGGTCTCGGGCACGCGGAGCGCGGTGGCCGCGTCCGGTGCGGTGAGCTGTCCGTTGAGCCGGGCCAGCCGCAGATGGGCGTCGGCCAGTGGTCCGGGCAGCCGGTCCAGGGCTCCGTCGAGCGTCAGGGGCACCGACATCCGGGGGTCGTCGGGCAGCGCCAGCCGGGCGGGCAGGTCCCGGCGCAGCCACGCGGCGTAGTCCGCCAGGCGCAGCTTGGGCCGGGTCAGCAGCCGGGCGGCGGCTATTCGCAGTGCGAGCGGGACATGCCCGCACAGGTCCGTGAGGGCACACGCGTCCTCGGCCTCCGCCGTGACCCGCTCCCGCCCCAGGACAGCGGTGAGCAGGGCCGTCGACTCCTGCGGTGTCAGCGCGCCCAGTTGCAGTACCGCCGGGCCGTGCGTGGCGACCAGGGCGGCCAGCCGCATGCGGCTGGTGACGACGAGGGCACCGCAGCCGGGCACGTCGAGCAGGTCCCGTACCTGGTCCGGGTGCACGACGTCGTCGAGCACCACCAGGCACGACCCGCGGGGGGTGCCGGCGGGGAGCACGGCGAGCAGTTCGGCCGCCGCCTCGTCGGCGGGCCGCGGCGTACCGTCGGGTCGGGTCAGTGGCAGCAGTACGCCGCCCGCCGGGTAGCGGTCGGCCACCAGCCGCGCGGCGTGCAGGGCCAGCGCGGTCTTGCCCATGCCGGGCCCTCCGGAGATGACCGCGATCACCGGTGCGGCGTCGGTCCGCCCGTCGCTCCGGCCGCCGCTGTTCAGGTGGTCCACGAGGTCGGAGGTCTCGCGGGAGCGTCCGGTGAAGCCGGGGACGCGGGGCAGCCGCGGGCGCGGCGAGGGGGCCGGTCCCGGGGACGGATGGCCGTCGCCGTACGGGACCACTCCGGCCGCGGCGCCGTGCCCGCCGCGCTCCGCGGGGGCGAGGGCCGCGCCGGGGAGTTCCTCGCCGCGCAGAATGGCCAGTTCCAGGTTCTGCAGTGCCGCGCCCGGGTCGACGCCGAGTTCGTCCCGCAGGTGCGCCCTGATCCTCCGGCACTCGGCGAGCGCCTCGTTCTGCCGTCCCGCCCCGTAGAGCGCCCGCATCAGCTGGGCGGAGAGTCCTTCGTGCTGGGGGTGGGTCCGGGTGGCCTCCCACAGGTCCACCAGGACCTCGCGACATCGTCCGCGGGCCAGGTGTATCTCGCAGACGCGTTCCAGGACGCGCAGGCGTTCCTCGACCAGCCGGGGAACCTCGTCGCGGTGCAGGAGGTCGGAGGGGACGTTGGCCAGAAGCGGTCCCCGCCACAGGCCGAGTGCGGTGCGCAGCAAAGGGAGTTCGGACTCTCCGCCGCCGGCCGCCTCGGACACCAGGCGGCGGAAGTGCAGCAGGTCCAGGGTGTCGTCGTCGGCCGGAAGGCGGTAGCCCCCGGCGACCGCGACCACCGCCTGCTCCTCGATGTCGTACTTGGCGAAGAGACGGCGCAGCCGCAGGACGCAGCTCTGCAGGGCCGCCTTCGCCGTCGCCGGCTGTCTCTCCCCCCAGACGGCCTGGCGGAGCCGCTCCGTGGGGACCACCTCGCCGGGCCGGACCAGCAGTGCCGCCAGCAGCGACGTCGGCTTGGCCGGTGGCAGGACGACCACCTCACGCCCGTCGGTGATGCTGAGCGGGCCGAGCAACTGAAAACGCACCTGGTTCCCCCGTTGACCCTCGAACTTCTGCGGATCCGGATCGCCACCCCCTTCGGGGCAGCGGTGCCGTGCCGTCGAAGCGGGCGCTGTCGGAGCGGTGGCTCATTCGGGACGCCTGCTTTTTCGCCAGCACGGGCGGTACGGCGCAGATTGTGAAGTTGTACTGCACGTATGCCTTCGGACTTGCGGCAGTGGTGAGTGTCTACTGGCGTAGAACGGTGGGTCAAGGGGTGGTTGTGAAATGCCTGAGAGGCAAGTTTCAGTCACTGACGTACCGTCAAATACCTACCAGCAGGGCATATTTACTGGTAAATGGCTTACCGGTGGTCGACGGGGCGTCAACTTACCGCCGGTACGGACAGGGAAACGAACGTGCTCGATCCACCGGATTCTCCGAACCTTTTCACGGTGTTCACTTCCGCCCCGCCGGTTCTCCGGCCCGCGGCCGGAACATGCCCCGTCGGGCACCGTCGCGACCGGTCCCGGGGCACGCCGAGTGCCCGGCCGGCGCCCTCCTCCATGGAGGAGGCGGGTACCGGCCGGGCGTTGCGGCGCCGGACGCTGGGTCAGGCGGAGCAGGAGGTGGTGCTGCAGGTGGAGCTGGAGGTCGAGGTGGAGCTGGTGCTGGTGCAGCCGGCCAGCACGACCTCGCTGGCGTCCGAGTAGTCGGAGATCTCGAAGGTCTCGGCCTCGAGCTCGAGGATCTCGTCGGCGAGGGTGCTCAGGTCCTTGTTCATGGTGTCTCCCCAGGAGTCGGGGCGGACCACCGTGTCCGGTGGTGGCCGCCGGGCGGTTGCAGGACCATTCCAGCGGCCACCACTCACCGTTCGGCATGCCTTCCGCTGTCATTCCGCTGGCACGCCGCGCCAGCGCAGGCCGACCGGGGCTCCCGGCAGGCAGGTCCGGGCACCCGGGAGGCGCTGCAGGGTGAACTCGGAGACGTCGGCGACATTGCCGACGTGTGCAGGCGTACTCGGCGAGGGCTGCGGCCGCCTTCGTGCCCACGCCGGGCAGCTCCCGGACCATACGGGCCGGGTTTTCCGAGAGGGCTTCATCGTGGGGGTGAGCAATCCCAAGGGGCTGCTGTCTTCGGTGCTGCCGCGGTCCGTCAACCCCTCGACGGGAAACGTCCAGGTGCAGCTGTTGCTGCTGGGCCTGATCCGCGTTCTGATCGCATTGGTTTCCGATGCGACATGGGGCCTCCTGGCCGGAACGGCCCGTAACTGGCTTGCCGGGAAGCCGCGTGGGCTGTCGTTGATCGGCGGGGCGCCGGGAATGGTGATGGCCGGTCCGGGGGCCCGGCCGGGGTTCAGCGGACGCGAGTGAGACGGGCGGAATGAGAGCATGGTTCGTAGGGGCGGGCCATCCCGTAGGAGACGTTCGCCCCGCACCCATCGACCAGGCGGTGGAAGACCCGGGCGACGGTGTGCCGTTGCTCGCGTGGCGCATTCAGATCCGTCCGGAGGATCTCGTCGAACAGCGGCTCGTACGGATCCGAGGAGTGGCCGGGGCAGTAGCTTCTTGCGTGCCCGAGCGGGCGTGGTGGTGCGCTGAACGCCGAGCGCCTCCCACGCGTACTGGAGGGCGGCCTCGCCGGATGCCTGGTGCTTGCCGTGTGGCGGGATGAAACAGCCTGCGTTGTGCGGGCTTTTGGGTTGTCCGGATTCACGGAGAGACGGTTCACATGGGCGTACAGGTGCTGCTCGTCGAGGACGACGAGACGATCGCCGAACCGCTGGGCGAGGGCCTGCGGAACTACGGACTGTCGGTCAGCCGGGTCGCCACGGGTGCCGAAGGACTCCAGGGGCCGTACGGGGACGTCGTTCTGCTCGATCTGGGGCTGCCGGACATGGACGGCATCGACGTCTGCCGCGGCATCCGGCAGGTCTCCGACGTTCCCGTCATCATCCTCACCGCACGGGGCGAGGAGGCCGACCGCGTCCTGGGCTTGGAACTGGGCGCTGACGACTACCTGGCGAAACCGTTCAGTCTGCGGGAACTGGTCGCTCGTATACGCGCGGTCACCCGCCGGGCCCAGCGAACCGACATCGTCTTCGCCCCGGCACCCGGGGGCTTCGTACCCATGGCCTCGGCGACGGGTGCCCCGTCGTACGGATACGCCCCCGCACCACGGACACCGTCCTCGCATCAGCCCGCATACGGGTCACCCACGACCCCGCAAGCCCCGGCTCCCGCGGGCGGTTCGGCCGGTGATGCCGTACCGGGCCCGCTGGTGGTGGACCGGCGGACCCGCCAGGTGTGGGTCGGCGAGTCGCTGATCGCCCTGACGCCGAAGGAGTTCGACCTGCTGGCATTGCTTGCCGAGGACCCTGGCGCGGTGTGCTCGCGCCAGCAGATTCTCGGCCGGGTGTGGGATCCCTACTATGAGGGCCCGACCAAGACCCTTGATGTCCACGTGGCCGCGCTGCGCCGCAAGCTGCGCCATCCGGACTGGATCCAGACCCTGCGAGGCGTGGGTTTCCGCCTCACCGTGATCCCCGCCGGGTCGGGCGGCCCGGGTCAGGGGCACGGGGCCTCCCGAGAAGTTGCCTCCCGGTGACCCGCCGCCTGTTGCTGACGTATCTGAGCATCGCCGCGCTCGTCCTGCTCTGCCTGGAGATCCCGCTGGGGTTCGTGTACTCGCGTGCCGAGCGGGACCGTATGGTCCGCGTCGCCCATGACGAAGCCGCATCCCTGTCCGCGTTCGCCGAACTGTCCATGGACGCCGGCCGGGAGGCGCAGGACCTGCCACGCCGGGTGACCGAGTGTGCCCGCCGCATCGGCGGACAGGTGACCGCCGTCAGCCGCAACGGCACGGTGATCGCCTCCTCGCAGCCGATGTCCCCGGAGCGGGCACGCGACCTGGCCGGGCTCCCGGAAGTCGCCACCGCCCTGGGCGGCCGGGGCTCCACGGATGTGCGGACCTCCAGGATCGGCGGGGTGCAGTACCTGTCCGTCGCCGCCCCGGTCGGCCACGCCGTCCCCCCTGTCGCAGCTGTTCGCATCACCCTGCCGACCGACACCGTCCACGCCCGCGTGCACCAGGTGTGGCTGCTCCTCGCCCTGGTCGGACTCGCGGTACTGGCCGTCGTGGCCGGCGTGGGCTTCGCCATCGCACGGTGGGCCGGTCGCCCCATCCGGGAGCTAGAGCAGGCCACGCTCCAGCTGGCAGGGGGCAGCCTGGCCGGTGGCCCCGTAACGGTCACCAACGGACCACCCGAAGTACGCAGCCTGGCCGCCGCCTTCAACCAGACCGCAGCCCGGCTGGAACACCTGCTCGCTTCCCAGCGGGCCTTCGCCGGTGAAGCCTCACATGAGCTCAAGACCCCGCTCGCCGCTCTGCGGCTGCGCCTGGACAACCTCGAGCCCGCCGTCGCCGACCATGGCCGCGGCAGCCTGGCCGCCGCGCAGACCGAGACCGACCGGCTCGCCCGCATGGTCGAGGGTCTGCTCGCGATGGCCCGCCTGGAGGAGAAGGCTGCCCGGCGCGAACCGGTCGACGTGGCACGAGTCTGTGCCGAACGCCACCGGACCTGGGCCCCCGCCTTCCAGGACCACGGTGTCCTTCTCCGCCTGACCGGCGACCGTGTCGGCCCGGTCCGCGCCCTGCCCGGAGCCGTCGAGCAGATTCTGGACAACCTGCTCTCCAACGCGCTGCGTCACTCACCGCCAGGCACTACGGTGAGCCTCCAGCTGCGCCACCGCGCCGACCGCTACCGCGCCGACCGTCGACGGACCGCATCCGACGGGCGTGCTTCCTGGGCCGAGCTGCACGTGAGCGACGAAGGCCCCGGCATGACCGAAGAACAGCGGCGGCGCGCCTTCGACCGCTTCTGGCGCGCCCCGGACGCCCCCAAAGGGGGGACGGGCCTCGGCCTGGCCCTCGTCCAGCGCCTCGCCCACGCCAGCGGTGGTGACGTCACCCTCCGCCCCGCCCCCACCGGCGGCCTCAGCGCGGTGGTCCGCCTGTCCCGCGTCGACCGCCCGGAGGGCAGTCACGCCTTCCCCCGCCCACGCCCACCTGCCCGGCGACAGCCGGCCGAGATCTGACGCGCTGCCGCTTCGCACGTCTGTGGGGCGGCGCAGTGACCGTCGGTAATCGGCGGTCACTGTCATCAACTTCAGCCAGGGGCCGGCTCAGTCGTCGTCATCGCCGTCCCGACGGTCCCCGCCCCGGTCCCCGTTCCTGTCTTCGTCCCCGCCTTCGCCCTCGTCCTCGGAATCCTGGCCGACTATCTGACCGGTGAAGGCGTCGACGAGGGCCTCGATCTCACCGGCACCGTCCTGCGCCTCCACTTCCCACACCGCCCTGCCACCCTCCTCGTCCAGCTCCACCTTGATCACTCGGGCGCCGGGGCGGCTGTCGGTGACGATCCCGGCAGCCTGGACAGCGTTGACCGGCCTGGGCCCGAACCGGGCGTCCAACTCCGGATCGATCTCGATTTCGAAGCCGGTCGGCGACGCCGCGCGGACGGTGGCCTGCCGACCCTGCGACTCCTGCTCCCCCTGGCCTGCCATGGCCAGTGTGGCTCCCACCGTGACGGAGAGCAGCAGCCCGCCGCCGAGCAGGGTGAACACCTTCGTCTTCCGCATCGATTCCTCCTTGGAATGCGACTCCCCGGTCTGTTGTCCCGGAAGGAGGACGCTAGCGAGCGATGGACCAGCGAAAGGTGAGGAAGAGGCGAGACGGAGGCCAGAGCAGGCACAAATTTCGGCAGGGGTGCCTGTGGCGCACTGGAGTCGTCCGGTCGACGCCGTTCGCCTGCACCGAGTCACCGGTTGGGGCGTCGTATTCGAGGTATGCGTGGTCTTCATGTGGATTGTTCATGTGTGCGGTTGAGATGCGTCCCCTCGCATACAGGTGCGGCGCGCGTTGGCGGAGAATGGGGATCCGGGGTGTATTCTCGCCCGGTCCGCCGGTCATCCGGCTCTGCGACTCGCAAAGTTGCGGCGCGCCTCAAACACCCTGAACCGGACGACGTCAATCGCCGCAGCCAACCTCCCCCTGGAGAGGCAACGCTGAAAGAGCTCAGTCTCCGTGCCAGGCTTGTGGGGGTGATGTCTGGGCATACGGGCTTCACCCTTTGGAGAGGAGCCTGTTCATGCTTGGCATAGTGGCCGCGGTGCTGTTCTTCCTCGCGTTTTTGATCAACGCGGCGGACATCGGTACCAACGATGTGTTCTCTTCGGTGAATGTGATGTTGCTGGGGCTGACTGCGCTGGCTCTGCATGTGGCGGGAATCGGTGCGGGCCGGGCTTCCAGGAGCCGACGCTGACCCTGGCCTCTGCGCCCGCCGACCCGCTGACGGGGTGCTCGGGGCCGCGCCACCACCCTGAGCACCCCCACCCTTCGATGGGGCAGTTGTTCTTCTTCACGCCAAGCTCAACTACCTTTGCAGGAAGCTTGGTTGCGCTCCCCGCCTGATGTCACAGACCAGTGGTGGATCGTCCGTCGGGTGTCTTGCGCAGCCAGCCGCGTTGTGCGAGTCGGCTGAGCTTGTCGCGCATCGGCTCGACCTGGCGCAGCTCGATGCCCGGACCGAGCGCGGTGCCACACGTCCTTGGCCATCACCGGCCCGCCCACGGCCTCCACCACGTGCCGGATCTGCCGGTACTCCGACGGCAGCGCCGCCTCGTCCATGCCCCGTTCCTGGTGCGGGCACCAGCAGCACCGCCCGTCCACCCACCTGGCAGGGCCCAGTCGCGGGCGCAACAGCGGCAACCTGTTGCTCCAGCCGGCGCAGCACCGTCTCCACCACCGCCAGTTCCACGCGCTCCGCATGGAGCTCATCCAGCTGCCGGGACAACGTGAATGAGTCGCGCGACGGCGCCCCGCTGAGGGACACCCACCGTCGCCACGTAATCCCGCCACGACCGGGCGGCCGGGTTCTGGTTCCCAAGGGTCGGCCCCTGCGGGAGAGCGGCGTGCAGCGCGCTCCTGCTCCTTGCCGTCGCTCTCGCTGCCGGCCGGTGCTGGTGCCTGTCCGGCTGGAACCTGCACGCCGTCGCCTTCCTGGTCGGCGGGGTGCTCGCGGTGGGCGGCTTGCACTCGGCCCCGGGCAAGGGCCCCTTCCCCGAGGAGGGGCTGATCTCCTTCCTGAAAGTTCCTCGTGGGACTACGGCTGGGCGGTGGGGCCGGTGCGTCGCTCGTCGTGTACGTGGTGCTGACGGCAGGCCACGGCGCGTGTGAGCGTACGGCGCCTACCGGGCCGTGCCGAAGTTCTGGGTCCAGTAGGAGCCGGGCTGCGCGAGACCGACGCCGATCTCCTTGAACGCGCAGTTGAGTATGTTCTCCTTGTGGCCGGGGCTGGCCATCCAGCCGGCCATCACCTGCTCGGGAGTGGAGTAGCCGTAGGCGACGTTCTCGCCGTAGGTGCTCCAGCTGTAGCCGGCACGTGTGATGCGGTCGGCGGGCGAGGATCCGTCCGAGCCGGTGTGCGACATGCTGCCGCTTGCCGCCATGTCCTCGCTGTGCTTCTGCGCGGCCTCGGTCAGGGTGGCGTTCACCTTCAGGGGGGAGCAACCGGCCTTGCCGCGCTCGGCGTTGACGATTTCCACGACCTTGGCGACGGGTCCGGAGGCCTTGGTGCCGCCCGTCGTGGCGGGACTCGAAGCACCGGCGGAGGGTTCGGGGCCGATCGTGGTGGGCTTCGGGGTCGCGGTGGTGGGCTTGGAAGCGGATGCCTTGGGGGCCGTTTTCTTCGGTTTGTGCGACGGCTCGGCGCTGCTGCGCTGCGGTGCCCCGGCCTTCGAAGCGCTCGGGGTGGGGGGCGGTGTGTTCGACGGCGCCGCCGTGGGCTCGCCGTGCTGACGGCTGTTCCGCTGGTGGTGCCGGTCGGCGTCGTCCCACCTGTCCTCGGCCGCGGCTGGGGTGGCGGTGCCCTGGTGCTGCCGTTGCCCGCTGCCGGGCCAGTCGGCACAGGCCATGGCGATCGAGGGTATGCCTATGACGCCCATGGCGGCTGCCGTGACGACCGTCCGCCGGTACCGCCGCTGATGACGATGCTTTCCCATGTGTGACCTCGCCCCTGTTGTCCGGAGGCTGGTCATTCTTGGGACGGCCCGGCGCCGGGCGCAAAGGGCGGTTGCACTACTGCGCTTCGTAGGTCGGCGGGGTTCTTGCGGCGGGCGGGAGAGCGTGCCGACCTGCTCGCGACGGGCCCTCGGGATGCCTGCTGCCTCGTCAGAAGCCTTCGCCCGGCGAAAAAACCGTGACTCTCGGCTTCCCACCGGATCACCACCCACCTCGGCCCGCCTCACGCTCACGTTAAGACGGATAAATCTCCTATATCAGTGGAGCGGGTTCTACTAACCGGCCCGCGTAGATCGAGGACGCGCGTGATGGATGTCACGGAATCATGCATTCTGGACTGGTGCCGGAGGCCGAGGAGCGCGCCCGCAGAACGCCTGGCGGCGGGGCAGGGTCGCTGGTCCTCACCGGGCGCGATTCATGGAACAGCTGTGGGCGAACCGCCCCGGGCAGCGGACGTCGCCGAGCTGCGCGCCGTTGTCGGCCGGGGCGCGGCGGTCCATGTTCTGCATGGCTTTCATCCGGCCGGGCTCACGCAGCAGGGAGTCGATGCGGCCGAGCCGCCGCGGCGGGCACTGAAGTTCGCCCTCGGGGTGGTGCCCGTTGAACGGTCGTTCATGCCGGTAATCGCTGAGGCGGGCCCCTGTCCCGGTCCGTTTTGCGCCGCAGGCTGGGAAGCGGCGTCTGAGTTTCCCCTGACAACGATGCCCTGGGCACAGCGCCCCCAGCGCCGGGTCCGGCCGGTGGCGCGTCAGGCGGCGGTGTTCGCTCTCGGGGCGTCGTCGTGCACGGAGCCGGCTCCGCTCCCGTGGGGGCGGGCTGCGGTGAGGGCGTGCCGGACCCACCACGCGATGACATGGAGGAGCAGGATGCCGGTCAGGGTCGCGCCCGCGCCTTTCGCCGCGTCGGACAGCGCCCCTTCGATCACGGCACTCGGCGACACCCCGGTTGTCGCCGCCTCCGGGCCGGCGAGCCGCCACCAGGCGTGGGCGACGGCGCCGACGGCCGTGAGGAGGGCCATTGCGAGGAGAGCGCGGCGCCGCGTTGCGTTCCCGGGTCCGGTGCGGCCCTTACCGTTGAGGAGGCGGGCCCGCCTGCGCCATACGTACGCCGCGATGGCGGTCAGGCCGCCGATCGTGCTCGCGTGTTGCAGCGTCCGCGCCCAGGTGAGGCCGCCCACCGGAGTGGAGGTCAGCCAGGGCACATGAGTGACCACGAAATCGTCGTGGTGGGTGAAGGCATCCCAGATCAGATGCGTGGCGATGCCGATCAAGGCGGACAGGACGATCCACCCGGCTCGCCGTATCAACGTGCCGGCCGTCCGGGGCGGCGACGGGGCGGCGGGTAGCGGCAACAGGGACGCCAGCGGGCGACGGCCGGCTCGCGCCAGGCCCCACAGCGTGAGGGCGTACGGCAGGGTGACGGTGACAGCGCCGAGGGCTGTGTGCGAGGTCGTGGCGTTGACGAAGGGTTCGTACCAGGACTGCGCGCTGACGGGCAGGCCCGTGGTGACAACGAAGTAGGGCATGTCCGGTGCGACGGCTCCGGCGGCCAGTGCGGCCCGGCCGAAGGGCCGCCGCATCAGCGGCAGTACGGCCGCGAGGTGGGACAGGGTGAACGGCATGAGCATCCTCTCGCACGGACCCGATAGTCCGTCGAACGGAATGTTACGCCAGACGGACTATCGGACGATGGCGGACACCGCTGCCGGGAGGGATGCTCGGCCGAGGGTCGAGGGAGACCGTTCAGAGGAGGGTGCGGCCGGTCCGCTCCAGCCGGCCGGCCAGAAAGGCGATCACCGTGGTGGCCGGCACCATGACTGCCAGGAACACGGCAGCAGTCGCCTCGCCCCACGCTGTCGTGTAGGCGCCGGCGAGCAGAGGCGGGGACGCCATGACCATCGCTCCCAGTTCACGGCCGCCTCGTGATCCGCTGCGCCAGGTCAGCACGACACCGGTTGCGGCGAGGACCAGCAGAGGCCAGCACCCGTAATCGGTGCTGACCCACGGCACCGCGTGCGCGTCGATGGCGGCCCGTGGTACGACCACGAGCGCGATCATGGCACCGGCCGGGCCCGCCCACCTCACCGCGGTGTTCTCCAGGCGCCGGTCCGGCGGGCATGCGAGCACCACGGCCGCCGCCAGGGCCATCGCGGCCGGGGTGACGACCGGGTCACCGAACGCCGGCCCGCTGACCACCGCGGCCACCGCGAAGGAGAGCAGCCCGGCCGCCGTGCAGGGCACCCCCGCACGCCACCGGCCGGCCAGCGCCGACGCCGCACCCGCGCACACGACCAGCGACGAGACGAGCAGCACACCCCACGCCCCCCGCAGGTCGGTGCTGAGCTGCACCCCCCACGGGGTGGGCGAGGCGACCAGGCCTGCGTACCAGCGCAGAAGGTGCAGGCCGCACGCGGCGGCCGAGGCAGCCAGCGCGAAGGGATACGCCCGCGCGAGAACCCGCGCGAGGGGAGCGGCCGACCCCAGCCCCATGCGCATCCGCACCGCGTGCGCCGCCAGACCTGCACCTTCTTGCAGCCGCGAGCTCAGCGGCTCGCCCGCGGTCATTTCGCGATAGGTCGCCGCGATCTCCCCGCCATGGGTTTGCCGGTAGGCGGCGGGATACAGCCGCAGCACACGCTCGATCATGTGGCGGCCGCCGGAGGCCGCGTGACGGACAGGCGGCGGGTGGCCTCCTTTGCTGTCACGGCCAGCCGCTCGGCCTCCGCCGCCAGCCGCTTTCGCCCCGACGGCGACAAGGTGAAGATCCGCCGGGCCCGGCCATCGACGACCTCCTCGCGCTCGACGTCGACGAGGCCGTCGGCCAGCAGACGGTCCAGGGCCCCGTAAAGGGCGCCCGTACGCAGCACGACACGGCCACCGGTCATCGCCCTGACCTCCTGCGCGATGGCATATCCGTGCCGGGGTGCGTCCGCGAGGGCTGTCAGCACCATCAGCGTGGGCTCTTGCATCGCGCGCTCACTCATCCCACGATGATAGTCACTCCGCCGGACTATCTCGATGCGGTGAGCCACGTCAGCGACAGCTGGGCCCCCGGCCGGGGTGCGGGCGCGGGCCAGGGACCTGGAGAGGGGCGGGATTCGCACCGTGCGGGACGTGCTGGACGCCGGGGTGTGGCGTCTGGCGCAGGTGTCCGGTGTGGGGCGACCGACGGCCGGGCAGACGGTGGCCGCCGCCCAGCGGATCGCCGGGCAGGGCCTCGGGATGCACGCCGAGATCGACGGCCGGTTTCTTGGTCTGCGGCTTCGGATCCGGATCGGCAGTGCGACACATCCGCACCGCACGCTCACGCAACTCCGACGAGTACTTTCTGGGGGCAGCCATGGTCACAGGTCCTCTCCTGAGTCCCATCTGACCCGCTCTAGCTCCCTTCGCATCCCGGGGGAACCTCATTCCCGCTCCATGGCGTTGGCCGGGCGGCGTCACGCGGTGGGTTCGATCGGTGTTCCCGGTCGGGTTCCGGCGTGCCGGCGGTGGGGGCGGAGGAGTATTTCCGCCCGTGGGGTGTCCGGTTCATTTCGGCGGTGTGGTCGGTGCGAGGGGTTGTCCTGCGGCTTCGGCGGGCCGGGCCGGGTGGGGGGTGCCGAGGGTCGAGGTGCGGGTCATCAGGGTGGGGTGCAGGCGGCGGGAGCGGCCCGGTTTGCCGTTCAGCATGTTCACCAGGGTGGTGGCGGCCACTTCGCCCATCCGGTACATCGGGGAGCGTATGGAGGTCAGCGGCACCGGGAGGGCTGCCGCGAGCGGGACGTCGTTGTAGCCGACGACCGCCACGTCCCGGCCGACAGTGAGGTCGGCGTCCCGGACGGCCGCCATCACACCGATCGCCGCGAAGTCGTTGACCGCGAAGATGGCCGTGGGGCGCGGGCACAGGCCCAGCAGGTGGTCGGTGGCCGCACGGCCGCCCGGCACATCGAAGGTGGAGTTGATGACATGGCTCTTCGGTACGGGGAGTCCTGCCTTGGCGAAGGCGTCCAGGAAGCCCTGGGTGCGCTCCACACCGGTGCTGGCGTAGGGCTCTCCGGCCACCACCGCGACCCGCCGGTGGCCGAGGCCCAGCAGGTGCTCTGCGGCCAGCCGCCCGCCGAGGGCGTCGTCGGTGGTCACCGACACCCGGCCGGGCAGCCGGCGTGACACCAGCACCAGGGGGATCCGCTGGCGGGCCAGCTCGGCCACGAGATCGCAGTCGGAGCGGGCGTCGCCGAGCACCAGACCGTCGACGCGCCGGGCGAGCAGCGCGTCCACCCGGCGCCGCTGCATCTCGGGGTCGTCTCCGGTGTTGGCGACCACGGTGTGGTAGCCGGCGGCCGACGCGGCAGCGTCGATCCCCTCGTAGATGGTGGCCAGCACGATGTCGGTCAGCCGCGGGACGAGCACGCCCAGCATCCGGGAGCGGCCGGTGCGCAGTGCCGCTCCGGCCGGGTCCCGCTGGTAGCCGAGTTCCTCGGCCAGTCCTCGGATGAGCGTGGCGGTCTCGGTGGCCACTCCGCCGCGCACGTCCTCGTCCAGGCTCAGCGCCCGTGACACCGTGGAGACGTGGACGCCCGCCTGCCGGGCTATCTGGGCGAGCGTGACCGGGGCGCGACCGGTCTGTGCACCGGTTCCCACCCGTGCTCCCTGGCGATCCACTCCCGCTACCCCTCTTCTCGAACCTGCTCGGCTCTCTTCGGATCCTGTTGGGCCCTGGCCGGTTCTGCTCGAATTCGACAGCTGTTTAACGTTGTTGCGTTCCTGAGCCTCGCATACTCCCGACCCTCCGGGCCAGGCAAGTGTCCAACAACCATTGACCAAAGGGCAATCGTTTGCGTAGCCTCACTGCAATCGTTTGCGAAGATGCGGAGAGAGAGTTCATGCGTCGAATCCAGGTCGTGGCCACCGGCGGCACCATCGCGAGCCGGGCCGGGGTGGAGGGCCGCCGGGCGACCGTGCTCGCGAAGGAACTGCTCGCGTCGGTCGGTCCGCTGCCGACAGACGCGGAGGTGAGCACGCGGGACGTCGTCACCCGGGGCAGCTACGCCTTCGACACCGCTGACCTGCTGGCGCTGGCCCGAGAGGTGCGCGGCGCCCTGCGTGACGGGGCCGACGCAGTGGTGATGACGCACGGCACCGACACGATGGAGGAGACTGCCTTCCTGTTCGATCTGGCATTCGACGACCCGCGGCCGATCGTGCTGACCGGTGCGCAGCGCCCGTTCGACGACCGCGCTGCCGACGGCCCGGCCAACCTGGGCGACGCCCTGACCGTGGCCGCCGCCGACGCGGCCCGCGGGCACGGCCCCCTGCTCGTCTTCGACGGCTCCGCGTTCCCCGCCCGCGGGGTCCGCAAGAGCGACACCATGTCGGCGCATGCCTTCACCGCGCCCGGGCGCGGGCCGGCGCTCCGCGTGATGGACCGGCTCGTGACACCGCTGTGGCAGCCGAGGCCCAGCCCCCGGCTCCCTCTCGATCTCGACCTCCCCCGGCTGCCCCGGGTGGACGTGGTGCCGGTCTACCCCGGTGCGGACGGGCTGTTCGTCCGGTCCAGCCTGGCGGCCGGCGCCGCGGGAGTCGTGGTGGCGGCGGTCGGCGCGGGCAACGCGGGGCCGGAGCTGGTCGAGGCGGTCGCCGAGGCGGTGGCCGCGGGCCACCCGGTGCTCATCTGCTCACGGGTGCATGCCGGTCCGGTCGCCCCCCTCTACGCGGGCGGCGGCGCCGAACTGCAACGGGTCGGCGCCGTGTTCGCCGGCGACCTCAGCCCCTGGCAGGCCCGGCTGCTGCTGGCCGTCGCGAGCGCCGTCCCCGGCCGGTCGCCGGAGGCACTCGTCCGCGCCTGGCTCGCCGGAGAGGACCCGCTGTCCGGAGCCTGATCACCACCCACCACCCATCGCCCCCACACCGACTTACTGACACATCCCCACCCCA
>NZ_JBHSOA010000003.1:0-15546 GCF_042655885.1 Streptomyces chlorus | reverse complement strand
CCCGCCCCCCACACACCACCCACACCACAGTCATCAAAGGAGATGTCGATGCCCAAGGAAATTCTCGTCGGCTTCGGAGTGGACGTCGACGCGGTCGGCGGCTGGCTCGGCTCCTACGGAGGCGAGGACTCGCCCGACGACATCTCCCGCGGCCTGTTCGCCGGCGAAGTCGGCGTGCCCCGCCTGCTGGAGCTGTTCCGGCGCCGCGGCCTGACCCAGACGTTCTTCTGGCCCGGCCACTCCGTCGAGACCTTCCCCAAGGAGTTCGACGCCTGCGTCGCCGCCGGCCACGAGATCGGCGTGCACGGCTACAGCCACGAGAACCCGATCGCGATGAACCGTGAGCAGGAAGCCGCGGTCCTGGACCACTGCATCGAGCTGATCGAGACCCGCTCCGGCCGCCGCCCGACCGGCTATGTGGCGCCCTGGTGGGAGTTCAGCCCGGTCACCAACGAGCTCCTGCTGGAGCGGGGCATCAAGTACGACCACTCGCTGATGCACCGGGACTTCGAGCCGTACTACGTCCGGGTCGGCGACACCTGGACGAAGATCGACTACAACGCACCGGCCGAGACCTGGATGAAGCCCCTGGTGCGCGGCCAGGAGACGGACCTGATCGAGATCCCGGCCAACTGGTACCTCGACGACCTGCCTCCGATGATGTTCATCAAGGCCAGCCCGAACAGTCACGGCTTCGTCAGCCCCCGTGACATCGAGCAGATGTGGCGCGACCAGTTCGACTGGGTCTACCGGGAGATGGACCACGCGGCCTTCACCATGACCATCCACCCCGATGTGGCCGGACGCCCCCAGGTGCTGTTGATGCTGGAGCGGCTCATCGACCACATCAACTCCCACGAAGGCATCCGCTGGGTGACCTTCGACCAGATCGCGGACGACTTCGCCGTCCGCAACCCGCGCCAGAAGGGTGACAGCAGATGACCACCGTGCAGCAGGACATAGCCCACGAGAGCGAGTGGCCGCGCAGCCAAGCGCCCTCGGACGAGGTCCTCTTCAAGGGCCCCCCGGTCCTCAGCCGGCGCACCATCACGACCACCACCGTGGTCTGTTTCCTGGCCTGGGTCTTCTCCGTCTACGACTTCGTGCTCTTCGGCACCCTGCTGCCGAAGATATCGGAGACGTTCGGCTGGACCACCGGGCAGGCCACGGCGATCGCGACCGGCGTGACCGTCGGCACCTTCGTCGTCTCGCTGTTGGTCGGTCCGATGCTGGACCGCTGGGGCCGCAAGCCGAGCCTGATCGTCACCACGGCGGGCGCGGCGCTTTCCTCCGGCCTCACCGCGCTGGTCGGCGGCGCCGCCTCGCTGATCGGAGTCCGGGCCATCTCCGGCCTCGGCTACTCCGAGGAGGTCGTCAACGGCGTCTACCTCAACGAGATGTACGGCAAGAGCCGGCGACGAGGCTTCATGTTCAGCCTGGTACAGAGCGGCTGGCCGGTCGGCGCCCTTCTGGCGGCGGCGTTCGCCGCCCTGCTGCTGCCGGTCATGAGCTGGCGCTGGATCTTCCTCCTCGCCACCTTCCCGGTCATCGTCATCCTCATCGCCGGGTCCAGGCTCCGTGAGTCGCCCTCCTTCGTCGCCCTCAAGCGGACGCGGGAACTGCGCAAGGACGGACGCGACGCCGAGGCGGCCCAGCTGGCAAAGCTGTACGACCTCGACATCAGCCGGGACAACGAGTCCGGTCTGCGCCAGCTCTTCGCCCCGGACCTGCGCCGGCACACCCTGTGCCTGTCCGGAGCGTGGCTGTTCAACTGGATGGGCATCCAGGTCTTCTCGGTGCTGGGCACCACCATCCTCACCGACGGCAAGGGCGTCTCGTTCTCCAGCGCGCTGGTCGTGCTGATCCTGGCCAACATGGCCGGCTTCCTCGGGTACCTCTTCCACGGGTATCTCGGTGACCGGATCGGCCGGCGGACGACCATCATCGTCGGCTGGACCATCGGCGGCATCGTGATGACGGCGATGCTGTTCGGTCCGGACAGCGCCGCGTACGTCATCCCGATGTACGCTCTGGGGCTCTTCTTCCTCCTGGGCCCGTACTCCGCCATGGTGTTCTACATGGGCGAGTCGTTCCCGGCCCGGGTCCGGGGCATCGGCTCCAACACCGCCCATGTGATGGGCCCGATGGGCGCGGTCGTCGGCTCGGCGCTGCTCAGCGTGGTCATCGGCCTCGGTGCGAGCGCCACCACCGCCGCGTTCGTCGCGGGCGCCCTGGGGATGTTCCTCTCCGGCGTGCTGATGCTCGGCGCTCACAAGGTCAGCCAGGACGAGGACGAGCCCGCACCCCTGGCCACGGCGCACTGAGTCGTCCCCCCTCCTTCCCGGCGCGTGGCGTGACCCGTGCCCCGCCACGCGCCGGGAGTCCCATGAAAGGCAGGACATGTCCTCCCACGAATCCACCGCACCGGCCCGCGACGACGGGCTGGCCGGCAAGATCGCCGTCATCACCGGCGGCGCGAGCGGCATCGGCCGCGCCCTGGCCGTGGCGTACGCCCGTGCCGGGGCCGACAGCGTCGTCGGCTTCTACCCCAAGGACCCGCACAGCGCCGAGGAGACGGTCCGGCTGGTCGAGGCCGCCGGTGGCCGCTGCACCGCGGTCGCGGTCGACGTCCGCGACAGCGGACAGGTCGACGCCCTCGCCCGGGCGGCCGTCGAGACGTACGGACGGCTGGACATCGCCGTCGCCGGGGCCGGGGTGTTGCGCCGGGCCGCCCTGGCCGAGCTCGACGACGACGCCTGGAACGACATGCTCTCGGTCGACCTGACCGGCGTACTGCGCACCTTCCGCTCCGCCGCCGCCGTGATGTCCGGCCCCGGCTCCATGGTGGCGGTCTCCTCCATCGCCGGCGGGGTGTACGGCTGGGACGACCACGCCCACTACGCCGCCGCCAAGAGCGGGGTGCTGGGGCTGTGCCGGTCGCTCGCGACCGAACTCGCCCCGCGCGGCATCCGGGTCAACACCGTCATCCCCGGCCTGATCGAGACCCCGCAGTCGCTCGATGAGGCCAACTCCCTGGGCCCGGTGGGGCTGGAGCGGGCCGGCCGGAGCATCCCGGCGGGCCGGGTGGGTTACGCCGACGAGGTGGCCCGTGCGATCCGCTTCCTCACCAGCGACGACGCCGCGTACATCACCGGCCAGGAGCTGATCGTGGACGGTGGCCTCACGGTCCGATGGCCGGAGTGACCGAGCGGCGAAAGACCGACCGGCAGCACATCAGGCAGCAGTGAACGGAGCGGCAGCGGACAGCGCCGCGGCGAGAAAGGCGAACGGCATGGGAGTCCTCCAACAACAGGTCGCGCTGGTGACGGGCGCGGCGAGCGGCATCGGGTCGGCGATCGCCGACGCGTACGCGGCCGAGGGCGCGCGGCTCTTCCTGGCCGACCGCGACGCCGACCGGCTCGCCGCCCTGGCCGAGCGCTACACGGCACAGGGCACGGAGGTGGCCACCGCGGTCGTCGACGTGGCCGACGCGGAGCAGACCCGCCAGATGGTGGAGAGCTGCGTGTCCGAGCTGGGCGCGCCCGACATCCTGGTCAACTCCGCGGGGATCCTGACCGAGGTGCCCCTGGTCGACATGGACGTCGAGACCTGGGACCAGATGATCGCGATCGACCTCCGCAGCGTCTTTTTGTGCTGCCGGTGGACGGTTCCCCACATGGTCGCCCGCGGCAGCGGACGGGTCATCAACATCGCCAGCCAGCTGGGCATCAAGGGCGGCGAGGGACTGGTCCACTACTCGGCAGCCAAGGCCGGCGTGATCGGCCTGACCAAGGCGCTGGCCAGGGAGGTGGGCCCGAGCGGCGTGCTGGTCAACGCGATCGCGCCCGGCCCGGTGTTCACCCCGCTGGTGGACGGCATCAGCGCGGACTGGAAGAAGGCCAAGCAGGCCGAACTGCCCCTCGGCCGGTTCGGGGTCCCGGCGGAGGTCGCCCCCACCGCCGTACTGCTGGCCAGTGATCCGGGCGGCAACCTGTACGTGGGGCAGACCCTGGGCCCCAACAGCGGCGACGTCATGCCGTGAGGCACTGAGAGGAGAGGGAGCCACGATGTGCGGAGCCTGCGGCACGGGACGTTCCGTACCCCGCTGGGAGGACATCCTGGCCCCGCCCACCCGGTCGGTGCTCGCCGCTCGGGCGGCGAGCACCGACCGGCTCCTGGACGGCGGGTCCGGACTGCGGGTCCGGTCCTGGCTGTCCGCGGGATACCTGCTCAGCGACCGGGTCGGCCGCACCGCGCACGCGGCGGACCTGGACGCGCTGTGGCGTGCGGCCGGGGAGCGCGGTGCCCGGCCCAAGGGCTGGCGGCCACTGCGGGGCGCGGACACCACCGTGTCCGTCGAGGCACCCGGCGGCTGGGACCTGGCCGCGGCCGCGGTCTGGTTCGCCGCCGTGGCCCGGGCCGAACCGGACGCCTCACTGGAGGTCACCCTGCCCGACCCCGGCGGTGCGCGCACCCTGTTGGTGACCATCGACTCCGGCGTCGTAGGGGCCACCGCCGTGGCCGACTCCCCGGACGGTCCGCCGCCCGGCGCGACAGCTCTGGTCAGCGGCGCCGGCGCTGTTGAGGCGGCCCGGCACCTGGAGGAGCTCGGCGGACGCCGCCCGCGTCGACGGGCGTGAACATGCCGGTCGGGCACTTCGGCCGCTGGGCTCTTTCAGCAGGCCCAGGACGGCATCCGGCGAAACAGGCCACCGTCCCGCACGGCGTCCGAGCCCGCACCAGGATCCGCTCACCCTCGTCCGCCACGTCCTCGAGGACCAGCGGATCCAGTCCCGAAAACACCGTGCTCACCAACTCGTCGACATCACACACGCGATGTCAACGATGCCAGTGACGCCCCGGCACCACCACAAGTGAGACAGACCCGTTCGCTGTACACACCCCCTGCGCCTCAAGCCACGGGACCTGGTGCGCGCGCCCCAGTGGGTCTCGAAAGCGCACGTCGATCCGGCTGGCATCCACGGCTGTGTCGCCTCCGTCTCCAACAGCACCGTCCGTCGCCTGCATGCGGACAGTCAAACCAACCCAAGTCCTTTTCGCCGCTGCCCAGTTGACAGAAATATTCCGCACACCTTGGACAGCGGCCCCTTGCCGTCACGGGCCGCCTGTCTGCTCCGTCGGCCCAGGTGACATGGAACCGTGCGGCTGCGCTGCCCCCTGGGTGGGCAGAACACCTACGCTTCCCGGTCCTGGTGCCGACGGTGTTCGTTACCGCCGCCGTCGCCGGTTTGCGGCGGGTGCGGTGGGCGGCTCCCCTGGAGTGTGGGCACGGGGCCGGCTGCCCAGGGGCCGTCAGCCGTTTCATCGGAGTCGAGCATGTCCGCGCCGTAAAGATCGTGCAGCCAGTTGGATTGGTAAATGGTGTCGAGATAGCGCTCGCCGAGATCCGGGGCGATGGCCACCGCGGTGAGTCCACGCGTGTCATGGTCGGCCAGCCAACGCATCGCGCCGCTGACGACCGTGCCGGTGGAGCCGCCGAAGAGGAATCCGCGTCTGGCCAGGCGATGGCACGCACGGATGGTGTCCGTCTCCTCGACGCGTATCACCTCGTCCACGTAGGACTCGTCGAGGAGCGGCGGAGGCATGCTCATGCCGAGCCCGGGTACCATGCGGCGGCCCGGCGTACCACCGAAGGTCACCGAACCGACGCTGTCCACTGCGACGATCCGTACCGGCCGGTGCCACTGGCGGAAGTAGCGTGCGCAGCCCATCAGCGTTCCGGTGGTGCCGGCGCCGACGAACAGCACGTCCAGGTGCGGGAAGTGCTGGGCGATCTCCGGCGCCGTCTTACGGTAGTGCGCCTTCCAGTTGCCCGGATTGGTGTACTGACTGAGCCACACATACCGGTCATCGGAATCGCACAGCGCACGGACGTAGTCGATCCGCGCGCCCAGGAAGCCGCCTTTGGCGTCCGATCTGGCGATGGTGTGCACCCGGCTGCCCAATGCCTCCATCAGAAGTCTGGTCGACAGGTTGCAGCGGGAGTCCGTCACACACAGGAACCGGTAGCCCTTGCTCGCCGCGATCATGCTCAGCGCTACGCCGAGGTTGCCGGACGAGGACTCGACCAGGATCGAATCCGGCTTGATGTCTCCGTCGCGCTCGGCGGTCTCCACCATCTCGGTCGCGGCCTTCAGCTTGATCGAGCCGGCGAAGTTGAAGCCCTCACACTTCAGGAACAGGGAGCACCCGAGGATGGGCTCAAGATCGACATAGAGTTGGGACTCGTTGAAGGCATGGGGAGCGGATATGACGGGCACGACGGCCTCCTCCTCATCTGCAGCAGGGCGCTCTCGGACGGTTATCCGTAACGGCGCAGTTCGTGGAAGAAGTCGTCGATGACGTGCAGTTCTCCGGAGCGGACCGTTTCGTCGTAGACGTACTTGCCGACCGCGAGGTCGAGCACCCCGAGACCGAAGGGCGAAAACACCACCGGTCGGCCCGCCGGCACTGTCACCCGCCCGGCCATCACGTCGTCCAACGTGCCCTGCAGGAAGTCCCGGCTGCCCGTGAGCTGCTCGGCCAGATGCGGCGAGGTGTCGGCCTTCAGGCAGTGCTCGACGTCATCCACGATGTTGGTCGAGGCGAGAAGGACCTCCGGCGCGAGGTCGCGCAGGGACACGTGCAGAACCACAGGATGGTGCGAGAACCATGCAGGGTCGCTGACGTGCGGCTCACTGGCGACAGTGGCGAAGACCACCAGGTCGCTGCCACGGATCAGCTCCTCGGCGCTGCGGTGCACCGTGATCCGGCCTGGGGTGCCCGACTGCTCGAGGTAGCGGCAGAACCCGGCCGCGCTGTCGGCAGCCAGGTCGTGTACACCTATCTCGTCGAACGACCAGCCGTTGCCTGCCAGGAACGTGTGGATGTAGCGGGCGATCAGGCCCGTCCCGAAGAACCCGACGCGCGTGGGCCGTGGCCGGTCCCGGCTGAGCCGATCCGCGGCCAACACCGCGGACGCGGCCGTCCTGGTGGCGCTGATGATGGAACTCTCCAGGCAGGCGAACGGGTAGCCGGTGTCCTGGTCGTTGAGGATCAGCACGGCGGATGCCCTCGGGATGCCGGCCTGAACGTTCTCCGGAAAACTGGAGATCCACTTTACGCCGTCCACCCGTACGTGCCCGCCGATCGAGGCCGGCAGCGCGATGATCCGGGAGGTCGGGCGGTCGGGGAAACGCAGGAAGTACGACGGCGGGTTCACCGAGTCACCGGCGCCGTGCAGCCGGTAGATGACCTCGGCCAACTCGACGATCTGCTTCTCGCGCCCCTCCAGTACCTGCTGGACCTGGGCACCGGAGATCACCGCGAAGGGCCGCACGGTGTGTGGTCCGCTTGTTGCGGACGCCGTCACGGCGGTGGGGACGCTGGTCATCGGGCGGTCACCTCGAAGGTCGGCGAGCAGTCGGACAGTCGCATCGGATCGGCCATCGCGACGAGCACGTCGCGCGGTCCCTCGAAGGGCTCCCGGCTGTGCGCGGTGCGTAGGTTGTCGACGATCATCAGATCGCCGGCCTGCCACGGCTCGCGTGCGGTGTGGGTCTCGTAGACCTTGTTGAGCAGCTCCACCACGTCCTCGCCGATCGGGTCACCGCTTCCGAAACGGGTGTTGAACGGCAGCCCGTCGGCGCCGTAGACCTCGACGAGGTACTCGCGGACCTCGGGGGCCAATGTCCACTCGTTGAGGAACGCGACCTGATTGAACCAGCAGCGCCGCCCGGTGACCGGATGGCGCATCACGGCGCTGCGGCGCTGCCTGGTGCGCAGGGCCCCGTCGGGCTGCCATGCGAACTCGATGGCGTTGGCGCGGCAGTAACTCTCGACAGCACCCCGCTCGTCGGTGCCGAAAGCCTCGATGAGGGAGGACCCGATCTCGTCGTTGTAGCTGCGGGTGAGCAGCCAGCCCTCCCGCTCGAACCGCTCGGTCAACGCGGTGGGCAGTTCCTCGAGCACGGCCGCCGCGTCGGCCACTCCGGTCGCCCCGCCCCGGTGGGGCGCAGTGAGGCAGGCGAACAGCATCAGGCCGGGGAACTCGAGCGTGTAGCTCTGTTCATGGTGCATGCACATCGGCTGGTTCGGCGGCCACTGAGCCGAGGAGTACACGCCGTCGGCGTAGGTCCGCCGGGGCGCGAAGGCCTCTCTCTCGGCCATCAGCCTGGTGCTCAGCCGCTCGAAGACGGCACCGGCCCCGGCCACATCGCACAGCCCCAGGCCGCGGATCAGGACGCAGCCATGCTCGGCGACGACGGCGCGCAGCGCCTCCCGGTGCTCGGCTGCCCAGCGCGGCGCGCCGCTGGTGATCTCGGCCCGCAGTATCGGAGGTCGGCCGGGTTGGAGTTCGACCTCGTCGAGCAGCGACGCCGGGGATATGAAGGACATCCTGTTCTCCTTTCAGTGTGCAGCTGTGCGTGTGCCGCTCAGGAAGAAGGCAGCAGTTCGGTGGTGCGCAGCACGGTCTGCGCTGCCTCGGTCGGACAGCTGCGCAGGAAGTAGTGGCCGCCCTGGGCGAGTTCGTGCAGGTCGACGTGGACCGCGAGGAGCTCCCAGTCGCGGTGGCGTCGCGGGTGATCAGCCGTCATCGGGTCGTCGGTGGTGACGACCACGGTGAGCGGCACGGACAGCTTCACCGCCGGGGGAGTGTCGAGGAGATCTGCGAAATAGTGGTGGGCGGACACGCAGTCGTGCCGGTAGGCCGCACCGATGTGCTCGGCGCGCTGCGCACCCAGCTCATGGAGCTCGGCGTAGCCGCTGTCCGCGCTCAGCTTCGCGGCGATCTCGGCGTCGCTCAGCCCGGTCAGCTCGGTGACGGCGTCGCGCCGGTCAGCGGCATTGCCGAGCAACTGCGCGCCGATGAAGACCCGTTGGACTTCCACCCCGCGCTCGTCCAGCTGCCTGGCCGTCTCCACGGCGAAAGCCGCGCCCGACGAGTGACCCCACAGCAGGACTCCGCGTAGGCCACATTCGGTGATCTCGGCGACGACCTGAGCAACCACATCTGTCATCGATGCGAAAGGCTCGCTCTCGGCGGCCACGTCGTGACCGGGCAGCTCAACGGCGTAGACCGCGATCCCACTGCCCTGTAGCGCCTTGGCCATCGGCTGGAAGTTCACCGCGTTGCCGCCGGCGTAGGGGAAGCACACCAGGGCACCAGCGGGCGCACCGTCCGGTGCGCACAGCGACTGAAGCAGCCCGGAACGCCGATCGGACCTGCCGTCGACCAGCGCGGCCAGATCGGCGAGGACCGGATATTTGGTCACGTCCTTGAGCGATACCGTGCGGTTCAGAGTGATCGCCAGATGTACAGCTGACAGCGATGTGCCGCCTCGGTCGAAGAAATGGGCCCCTCGATCGATCTGAGTCTGAGGGATGCCGAGCACCTCCGCCCAAGCGGCCGCCAGCCGCTGCTCGGTCGGCGTACCCGGCGCGTGGGGGCCCTCTTCGTCGTCTTCGACGACGTCCGGTTCTTCCACGAGCGCCGCCAGTGCCCTCTTGTCAATCTTGCCGTTGGCGGTCAGCGGCAGCGTTTCCCGCCAGTGGAAGGCAGACGGCACCATGTACTCCGGCAGCGACTCACCCAGCCGGCCCCGCAGGTCCTCGACGGGGAGCGACCTCGGGCCGGAATAGAAGGCCACAAGGTGCTTGCTCCGGTCGGGTCGCTCGGCGACCACCACCGCACCGTCACGGACGTCGGGCACCTGCAGCAGGGTGTTCTCGATCTCGCCGATCTCGATCCTGAAGCCACGGATCTTGACCTGGGTGTCGCGACGTCCGAGAAACTCCAGCTTGCCCTCGGGCAGCCAGCGGCCGTGGTCGCCACTGCGGTAGAGCCGGGCTCCCTCGCGGTGCGGATCGGGCATGAAGGCCTGCTTGGTGCGGTCGGGATCGTTGACGTATCCACGGCCGACGCAGACGCCGGAGAAGACGATCTCGCCGGGGGCGCCGAGGGGCACCGGTGACAGGTGCTCGTCGACGACGTAGACGTGCACATTGCCGACGGGGGGACCGAGTGGGACCCGTTCGCGGTCCGGCACCCGGTCCAGGACCTCGTGGTTGGTGTCGTCGCAGGTCTCGGTCAAGCCGTAGGCGTTGACCAGCTTGATGCCGGGCTTGGCCGCGAACCAGCGCTGCGTGAGCTCCTTTTTCAACGTCTCACCGGTGACAGACACGCACCGCAGGCCGGGCAGCTCGCGCGGGTGCTGCTCCAGATACGTCAGGACGACTTCGAGGTACGACGGCACGACCTGGAGCACGGTGGCCCGACCGCGGGTGATCCTGTCGACGAACCTCCGGGCGTCCAGGATCACCTCCTGCTCGACCAGCAAGGTCTGCCCACCCACCAGGAGGGCGGACAACAGTTGCCACAGCGAGATGTCGAAGCACTGTGGGGCGGTCTGGGCAACCACCTGTCCCTCGTCGATGTCGAGCTCCAGGTCCTCGATCTTGGCGTAGAGGTGGTTGAGCATGCCCGCGTGCTCGCACATCGCGCCCTTGGGCTCTCCAGTGGAGCCGGAGGTGAAGTAGATGTAGGCGAGTTGGTCCGGTGCCACGGCGATGCCCAGGTCGCCGTCGCGATCGCCCGCGTCGTACGCCGTGCCGATAAAAAGCTTCTGGACTCCTGGTAGCGAGTCCAGGGCATGGTCGAGCGAGTCGGTGCTTCCGGGTTCGGTGAGTACGAGCCCGCACTCGGCGCGGGAGAGCACGGCCGCGATGCGATCGGCCGGGAAGCGCGGCTCGACGGGCAGGTACACGCCTCCGGCCTTGAAGACCGCGAGGACGGCGGCCATCCAGTCAAGGTTTCTCTCGGTCACCACCGCGACGACACCTTCGCGTCGCAGCCCCCGCGCCAACAGGGCTCGTCCCAGCTGATTGGCACGAGCGTTGAGCTCCTGGTAGGTCCACTCCCGGTCGCCGTGCACGGCCGCGACGGCATTCGGGTGCAGCCTCACCCGCTGTTCGAACAGCTCGTGCATCCGGGCGTCCGGCAGGGTACGGCGCGGTCCGGACAGCCCTTCGAGCTGGAACCGGAGCTCCTCGTCGGAAAGCAGGCTCTGCCGCGCGTGCTCGGCATCCGGATCCGCTGCGATGAGTGCGAGCGCGGTGAGGTGGTAACCGGCGATCCTGGCGGCGTAGTCCGCGTCGAGTACGCCGGTCCGGTACCGCAATCGCAGCGTGGCTCGGCCCCCGCGCTCCGAGAATGCCATCCACAGCACGGTGTCTCCGGCGAGATCGCCGGCGGCGCCCGTCGGACAGGGACCGAAGGCCGGATTCGGATCGAGGACGGTCTCGATCGACGGTTCGGTGAGGTCCAGCTCGCGTCTGAGTTCGTCGACCGGAAAGTCCTTGTGCGACAGCAGTTCCGACGCGACGCGATGGGTGTCGACCAGTAGCGCCCGCCATGATGTCGGCGCGGTCGTCAGCCGGCAGGGCAACGGTTGGCAGCCCTCCTGCACGACGTAGCCGGTCGTGACCTCGTGCTCGCCTGACAGCGCGGCGAGTACCTTGGCGTGCGCGGCCAGCATCACGGAGTCGAGAGGCATCGCGAGATCCTCCGCCAGCCGGCGCAAGGCGTTCATGACGTCGTCCGAAATTGTGGCGTCGTGCTCGTCAACGCCCTTCATCGGACGGAGCGTCCACCGAGGGATCGTGGTGGATCCGCCGGTGACGAGCACACCGCGCCAGAATTCCTGGTCCGCCACTCGCGTTGCCATCGATCAGTCCCTTTCCACTTGCCGTGGCCACCCTGTCTGTCGCCGCCGACCGGGCCGGTTCCTCTGTCGTCGTTGCTGCCGACAGTCCGGACTGTCCGACCGGTCGAGCCGGCTTGACCAAGATGGTCCTGTGTTACCCCTGCCGAGCCAGTGCCGGCGGCTGACCGGGGGTATCGCTCATCTCCGTGGCCGGGTTTCCGCCCCACCGCGCGTGCTGCGGGACTTCCTCGCCCTTCATGAGAAAGGAGTCGGGTGCAAGTACTGAGCCGTCACCCATCGTCACTCCGTAGTGGACGTGGGAGCCGACACCGAGGGTGCATCCGTCCCCTATCGTGCTGCGGTCGGACTTGAAGGTGCCGTCCTCCTGCGAGTGACATTGGATCTTGCTCCCCGCATTGAGGGTGCAGTCGTTCCCGATGGTGGTGAGCATTCGCTCCGTCAGATAGCAGCCATCATCGAAGATCCTGCTGCCGAGCCGGACACCCAGGAGCCGCCAGATCACGTTCTTGAAGGGGGTGCCGTTGAAGATGTTGAGGTACTCGTCAGGAACCTTCCACAGACGCTCGTGCCACCAGAAATACGGGTCGTAGATGGAGCACAACTGCGGTCGCAGCCCGCGGAAAGCCACGATGGCACGCTCCACCAGTACGAAATAGAGGGGGGTGAATGCCAGGGTGAGCACCAGGAATGCTGCGATCGCTACATATCCGAAAGAGCCATGCAGTTCGACATTCGCGAGGGCAAGCACCGTGATGACGAAGAAGAAGAACCATCGTACGAGCAGGAAGAGGACCATCGACCGGATGTTGAAGCGGTTCTTGGCGGCGAGGTTTCGGCGCAACTCGGCCCCGGTCCGCATGTGGTCGAACCGCAAGTCGCGCTCCACCGACCGGGGAATCTCGAAGCACGGCGAGCCGAGCAGGCCCACCCCCTCGCGTACCTCACCATCGAGTGGAACCATCACCTTCGTGGCGAGGAGACAGTTGTCGCCCGTCTTCGCCCCGGACGGATACGCGATGTTGTTCCCGAGGAAGTTGTGCCGCCCGATCGACGCACGGGACACCCGGAAAGACGTGCTCGAAAAGTCGGCATTGACGATCGACAGGCCGTCAGCGATCATCGTACCGTTGCCGACAGAACACAGGTACGGGGTCTCGTGCTGTACCTCCGTGCCGAAGTTGGACCCGGTTTGCTCCACCTGGGACAGGTCGTATCCAAGGCCGCGCAGATAGTGGACGATGTAGGAGCTGTCACCGAAGAGCCATGTGAAGAACTTCACGTTGGTGATGCGTGCGATCGTCCGGTGCGTTGAGTAATGAAAGCCATACAACGGATATACCTTGCCCGGCTTGACGAGCAGATTCAGCAGGCGCGGCACGGTGAACAGAACGACGACGCCCACGAAGACGAAGCTGAAGAACAGAACGCAGGAAACGATCAGCGCGTCGACATAGAGCTTGGGCGACGCGAGCCCTGCCCCGCCCGGTTCCAGCCGGTCGTTCAGCGCCGGGACTTCTGTCAACAGCATGTACAGGCCCCCGACGGCCAACGGCACGGAGAGGAAGAACAGCTGCCCCACTGTGGCGAGGCCGAAGCCGGCCCGGCGCAAAGTGCCGCACCTGGCGGGCGGGACCCGCACATAGTCGAGCTCCGTGCGCTGCGCCGGAGATCCATGCCACCGCTGGTCGTCGGGGACCGCCTGGCCGCTGTGCAGCGATGACGTATGACCGAGCTGCGCCCCGTCGCCCATCGACGTGGCGATGTCGAGCACGGTCTTCTCACCGATGAACACATTCCGGCCAAGGGTGACCGGGCCCGTCTGAATACGGCCGGCGTGCGCCCGGTAGCAAAGGAAGAACGACTCCTTGCGGATCACCGTGCCGGCGCCGATGGTGAGCAGGTCGGTGCAGACCGGAACGTTGCGCGAGAGGATCGTGACGCCCGTGCCGATGCGTGCGCCGAGTGCCCGTAGGTAGAGCACGTACAGGGGATTGCCGACGAAGAAGACCATCGGGTTGGCGTGGAGCAGCACTTTGACGGTCCAGAAGCGCAGGTAAGTCAGACCCCAGACCGGGAACGCGCGTTCTTTCCACCGGCCGATAAGGATCCATTTGGCCGCGATCGGGAAAGTACACATGCCGACGAAGCCGGCACCGCCGAAGATGACCGATCGCAGGTAAATGTCCGTCACATTCGAGCTGGCGGATATCCACGCATAACCACGTGCGGCGATAATTGCAGCGAGGAAAGAATATCCTAGGAAAAGCAGGAACTGCAGCGTTCCGCAGAGGATGTACTGCAGCGTACCGAGTGGAGTCACAGCCTCCGAGGATGCTGGGTCCGGCGGGCTGGCGGGGACAGGTGTGGCAGCGATACCGGTTCCGACGTCGGTATCGGTGAGTGCCGTCGCCAGACTGCGGATCGTCCGGTAACGGTAGATATCCTTTATCGACACTGACGGTAGATCCGCCCGTTTCCTGACGCGTGCGCAAAATTGCGCCATCACCAACGAATTGGCGCCGAGGTCGTCGAAGAAGTTACTGTCGACCGACACCTGATCGACGCGCACGACGCCAGCGAGTACCTCGGCGAGGTTTCTTTCCGTGTCTGTCGGCGGGCTGTTTTCTTTCGATGGGCCGTGCGTCCTGTGTTTGGCGACTCCAGATTCATCCGGCACGGTCGTCAGGGACTCGGCAGACTTCTCCAGCATGCAAGCTCCTCGAGTACTCACGGAACCATCAAGCTCTAGTCTCTGTCGTCCACCGGTGAGGCGCCACTCGACTTGATCACGGTGCGTGACACGAGGAGTCGTCGATGCCGGGGGACTCGGTTGTAACGGCCTCGGCGCCGGGTGTGCAGAGCAGGTTCGTGTTACTGAGAGGGAACTCGTGGTGTCGTGTCTTTGCTCAGCCCGGATTTACCGAATGGGTTCCCGAGAGATCGTTCGTCGTTCTGGGGGCCTCGGTGCGGCGACCGAGATCGCCCGGATTGAGAAGCGACGCCACCAAACACGCAGCGGTGAGTGGTGGGACCCCCATCGGATCCAGGTCCTGATCTTGTGCAATGTTGAGTTGGGGCGGAGAATACCCGGCTCCTCGAACGGCGGTGACATTCCGGAGGAGAACGTCACCGCACTGCCGGTCCCCTCCGGCCCCGGACCACCGGCAAGTCCGCAGGAAACGTACGGTGAGGTGCTTCTCGACTACCGTTTGCGCATCAACGGCGAGGTAGGCCGCGGCGGAAGGACTCCGTCGCGGCCCGTGATGCGGACCTAACTGCGGCAGTTCCGGTCGAATGCCTGGCGGAACGCAACGTTGTACCCGGTCCTGTATCCGTCGCGGTAGCCGCGTCGGTGGTCACGGTTGCCCTGACGGGTCCGGTCGTCGTAGCTGTCGCGGTAGTCGCAGTGGCGACCGTCCCTACGACCGTCGCGGAGCCCGTCGCGGAGCCCGTCGCGGACGCCGCGCCGGTAGTCGGCGATTGAGGTGGGCGCCAGAGCCCGGCCGGCCTCCGGTGCCACTGCGGTCGCGGTCTGGGGAACGGCAGTGGGGGCTTGCGAGGCTGCGGCTGACGGGATCGCAAAGGCGGTCGCGAAGACGAGCGGACTCACGAGCGAGACCGCAATCTTCTGTGCACGCATGACGATCTCCTTCCGGTAGTGAGGCTTTGGGGAAGCTTGACTGCACTACCGAGGCGATGGGAGGAACCGGGTGTTGGCTGCAGACGACGCTGGGCGAAGGGGGAAGGTGGCCGCGTACTGAAGCTCCCCCTTTGACCTGGACGGCCTGATACTGGGACGGAAGGTCCCGGAGGAAGCAGT
>NZ_JBHSOA010000002.1:0-6326 GCF_042655885.1 Streptomyces chlorus | reverse complement strand
AACGCGCGGCACCTTCTGACTGAAGTACGAGGCAGCTCAGGCTATCTGGGTGCGCAGGCCACCGCCTGCCAATGAGTTCTAAAGCTAAGGACATCACCACGGCCCGCAACGCCCGCCGCCGCGAACTGACCGGCACCCTCAGACAGCGCACCAGCGTTGTCGACCGCCTCCTGGCCGTCCACGCCACCCCCGACCCACTCGCCCAGGAACCGCCGCCCGAGCCCGAGGGTTCCCGGCCCAAACTGCGCCGCTACCGGGAGGAGTAGACCATGAACGGCCCCGACGCAGGGCACCACCAGGCCGACGATGACGAGGTCCGCACTCCGCCCGAGCCGGACGTCTCCGTCCCGGCCCCGTTCGTCATCACCAAGGAACACCGGCGCTTCACCGAATTCGCCGACGCCGTACGCCGGGACCGCTACATCGGCCTGTGCTACGGACCTCCCGGCGTCGGAAAGACCCTCTCCGCCCGCCACTACGCGGGCTGGGACGAGGTCGCCCCGTACCTGGACGAGTTCACCCTGATCGACGGACGCCCTGTTCCCGAGAGCGCGCTGACGGCGCGGACCGTCGTCTACACGTCAGAGGTCTACGACACCCCACGCAGCGTGTAGAAGGCGATTACCTTCTACCAGGACCGCCTCAACTACGCCGTCCAGCTCGTCCACGACGGCGGCCTCGGCGGACCGGACACGGCAGCGCACTTCACGACACGATCCGCCCGCAACACCGAACTCCTCGTCGTCGACGAAGCCGACCGCCTCAAGACCCCGAGCCTGGAACAGCTCCGGGACCACTACGACCGCACCGGCGTCGGCGTGGTCCTCATCGGCATGCCCGGCATCGAGAAGAGCCTCGCCCGCTACCCCCAGCTCTACAGTCGCGTCGGCTTCGTCCACCACTACCGGCCGCTCTCCCCGAACGAACAGCACCTCGTCACCGCCCGGCACTGGCCCCATCTCGCCCTGAACGACCTCGGCGACTTCACCACCGCCGAAGCCGTCGCCACCATCACCCGGATCACCAGCGGAAACTTCCGGCTCACCAGCCGCCTCGTCGCGCAGATCGAGCGCGTGATGGACATCAACCAGCTGTCGACCGTCACCGCCGAAGTCGTGGAGACCGCCCGCGAATCCCTCGTCGTCGGAGTCCTGTAATGGCCGCCCGCCTCATCGGCTACGGGCTCTCCACCCTGCGCGACCCCGCCCCGCCGAGGCCGGTGCTCTCCTCGCCGCCGGGTGCCACACTGTCTTCCTCGACATCACCCACCGCACCACCGGTCCGCGACCGGCCCGGGACACAGCCTTCCGGCACGTCCGTCCCGGCGACCGCATCGTCATCGTGCGGCTCTCCAGGTTCGCCGCCGGCCTGCGCAACCTGCACGACCTGCTCCACCAGCTCGACGACGCACGCGTCGGACTGCGCTCCCTGGAAGAGCCGATCGACACCACCGCGCCCGACGGCGACCTCGTCATCCGCGCCGTCGACGCCACCCTGCAACTCCAAGCCGCATGGATCGCCGAAGTCACGACCGAGGGACAAACTGCTGCCCGTGCTCGCGGACAACGTCTTGGGTCCCCTCCCAAGCTCACCCCCGAACAGGCAGATCTCGCACGCCAGATGCAGGCTGGGGGCCACCCCGTCCCCAGCATCGCCGCCATGTTCAAGGCCGCAACATCGACCATCTACCGCCTCGTACGGCAGCCCCCGGACACCGTCGAGGACGACGAGGACTGACGGCCGGCACACCACCCCTTTCGAGCACGGGCTCAAGCGGACGGCGTGACCGGGGACCGCAGGCCGAGCCACTGCTCGGCGTCCCAGGCCTGGAACCGCTCTACCTCGGTGAACCCCAGCTTTGCCGCGAGGCGCATCGAGCCGACGTTGGCGGTCTGGGTGGTGAGCACCACCGGCTCGCCGGGAAGGACGCCGTCGAACCAGTCGAGTGCCGCCGCGCACGCCTCGGCGGCGTACCCGAATCCCCACGCTCGCGGCAGGAACAGGTAGCCGAGATCGGCCTTCCCCGCGGCAGCCGGGCGACGGTGGCCCGTTGTTCTCCCAAGCAGGATCTGGCCGATCATCGCCCCGCCGAGATCAACGACGAAACTCCCGGGCCACTGCTCGGGCGCCCCGGGCATCTCGCGCTCAAGCTCGTCTCGCGGCCGGGGACCGCCGAGGTAGGTGTGCACCTCTGGCGACGCCAGCAGCTCGATGAACGCTGCGCGGTCCCGGGCCTCGGGCTCGCGGAGCACGAGCCGCTCGGTCTTGATCGGGACAGGTGGCCAGGTGACGGACCCTAGTTCAGTCATGGCGGGCAACCTATCGCGCGCCCTTAAACGCGCTTTCACAACTCCCGGACAAAGCCACGGCCGCGGCGTCAGATACCGCTGAAGATTCGGCGCTGGCTGCCATGCCGGCGGGCTGTGGCACAGTCCTGACCCGCGTGGCGGCCTGCGACGCCTTGACGACACGGGGGAGCAGCGGCTTGAAGGGGAGCGGTTCTCGACGGCGAAGCGAGGACCTGTCCACCGGTGGCGACGAGGTGCGGGTGAGACCGCCCGGGGCCGCGGCGCGCTGAGCCGGAGAACGCGGTGACCGGGCTTCCTGCGCCTGCGGGGCCGGTGGAGCTGAAGCAGCCGTGGAGGCGGCCGCAGACAGAGTAATATCACCGTGCGTGTTCACTCGAAAGGGTTAAGTGAAGGGGCGGTGGAGCATGAGCGCGGGTCGTATGTGGGATGGGCGTTGCCACCCGGCAGCCCCTGAAGGAGGACAACGTGTTCCGCCACTCGATACGTACGCTCGTCATGAGCCTGTGCGCGCTGACCGCGGTCTCACCGACGGTGCCGGCCCTGGCCCTTGCCGCCCCGGCCGGAGGAGCGCCCCCGAGCCCGCACACCGGCACCCGGGCTCCCCACGCGCAGACGCTCGCCGACCTGGCCACCGCCCTGAAGGGCGAGGCGTTCGCCCACGTCTCCTACGATCTCTTCGCCGCCGAGGCCGACCGCCAGGGCCTTCCGGCCGTCGGCCAGCTCTTCCGCACCACGGCGCAAACCGAGTTGCACGAGCACCTGCGCGAGGCGGCCACCCTCGCCGGTATGGTCGGCACGAACGCGGCCAACCTGCGCCAGGCCATCGACGGCGAGACCTACGAGCACCAGGTCATGTACCGCGGCTTCGCCGACCAGGCCCGCAAGGACGGAGACCTCAAGGCCGCAGAGCTGTTCACCGAGATCGCCGCGGACGAGGGCCGCCACCGCGACGCCTTCCGCACCGCGCTGACGGTCGTGACCACCGGCCGCGGCACCGTCCCGGCTCCGCCGAAGGCCGACATGGTGCCGGTGCCCGCCGGGCTGCCGAAGGTGAAGGCCGCCCGCACCAAGGCCAACCTCGACACCGCCATGCACGGCGAGGCGCTCGCCCACGCCAAGTACATGCTCTTCGCCGCCCACGCCATGCAGACCGGCAATCCCGCGCTGGCCCGCCTGTGGGAGGGCACGGCCGAGGTCGAACTGCGGGAGCACTTCGCCGGCGAAGCGGTCCAGGCCGGCCTGGTGCGCAGCACCAGGGACAACCTGGGCAAGGCCATCGCCGGGGAGCGCAACGAGGCGACCACCGTGTACCCGGGGTTCGCTCAGCGGGCCACCGCCGTCGGCGACACCGCCACCGCCCGCTTCTTCCGTGACACCGCCGCGGACGAGGCCCGGCACGCCGCCGCCTTCCAGAAGGCACTCGACCAACTGCGCTGATCGCCCTGGCCGCGCCCGGAGACCGGCCGCACGCATCACGTGAGGCAGTCCGGCCGTCCGACGCCTCATACAGGCCGGACTGCCTCTGGGCGCGGCTGTTGCCGTGTCACCGCCCGTCGCCGGAGCGGCTGGTCGAGAAACTGTCCTGCCAGGTCGCCTTCGCGCCCGAGTCACCGATCCGGTACACCTGGATGACCGCGCCGACGGCCACGACCAGGGCGATCACCGATACCGCGACGCGCGCCGGAACAGAAGAGGCCAGCCGGGCCACGCCGGCCGTCCCGCCCTCGGCGGGCCGGTCGGCCTCCCCGCTGTGCTCCCCTTCCCGGCGAGGGCCGACGCGGCCGAGCAGCCAGACGGCGACCGTCAGCACGAACAGGGTGATCGCCCACGGAGTGAGACCGGGTCCCAGCTCGGCGTGCTCCTCCACCAGCGCACTTTCCTGCACCCGTTCCTCCAGCCACTCACCGGCTTCGGTGGCCAGGACAACCAGGACGAGAGGGACCAGCCCCATGCCCGGCAGCAGCCAGTTGAGCCTGCGTGCCGCCGAAGACCACAGCGCACAGACCACGAGCGCCAACGCGGTCAGCGGGACCAGCACCACCGCACCGTGCACGAAGAGGGGATGGCCGGGAAGGCCGTTGATCAGCCCGACATTCATCTGGCCTCCTTCGTGGATACCCCCGGCTTCAGCCGGGGGGAGGAAATGAAGTTCCTGCGGAGCGGGGCAACGGGCGGCGATGCGCCGTCAGGGCGGATCGCGGTGCTCTGACCCGCGGATTTGGGCTTGAGTCGCAGTGACGCTAGTTTGTGAGCGTGACCACGACGTGCGTGAAGCGGGCCTTCAAGTACCGCTTCCATCCGACCGGTGCGCAGGCGGCGGAGCTGTCGCGCACGTTCGGCTGCGTGCGCAAGGTCTACAACATGGCCCTCGCCGCCCGTACCGAGGCGTGGGCGCGACAGGAGCGGGTCAACTACAACGCCACCTCGGCCATGCTGACCGCGTGGAAGAAGACCGGGGAACTCGCCTACCTCAACGACGTGTCCTCCGTGCCGTTGCAGCAGACGCTGCGCCACCTGCAGAACGCGTTCACCAACTTTTTCGGCAAGCGGTCCCAGTACCCCCGCTTCAAGAGCCGGAAGAAGTCCCGCAAGTCCGCCGAGTACACCACCAGCGGTTTCCGCTTCCGCGAGGGGAGGCTGACGCTGGCGAAAATGGCCGAGCCGCTGGACCTCGTGTGGTCCCGTCCGCTCCCCGAGGGGGCGACGCCCTCCACGGTGACCGTGTCGCAGGACGCGGCCGGGCGCTGGTTCGTGTCGCTGCTGTGCGAGGACCCGACCGTGCAACCGCTGCCCGCCGCGGATACGGCGGTCGGCGTCGACGTCGGCCTCGATCACCTGCTGACCCTCTCCACCGGCGAGAAGATCGCCAACCCGAGACACGAGCGCCGCGACCGTACCCCTCTCGCCAAGGCCCAGCGGGCTCTGGCGAAGAAGGCCAAAGGGGACGGAGCCAACCGGCGCAAGGCCCGGATCAGGGTCGCGAAGATCTACGCCCGGATCGCCGACCGGCGCCGGGACCTGCTGCACAAGCTGACCACTCGACTCGTGCGTGAGAACCAAACGCTCGTGATCGAGGACCTGACCGTGCGCAACATGGTCAAGAATCACACGCTCGCCCGGGCCATCTCCGACGCGGGCTGGAGCGAGTTCCGCTCCATGCTGGAGTACAAGGCGGCCTGGTACGGGCGGGAAGCCATCGCGGTCGACCGCTTCTTCCCCTCCTCCAGGTTGTGCTCCGCCTGCGGCACCTTGCAGAAGAAGATGCCGCTGCATGTCCGCGCCTGGACCTGTGAGTGCGGCACGGTCCACGACCGGGACGTGAACGCGGCGAAGAACCTTCTGGCGGCCGGGCTGGCCGTGTCTGTCTGTGGAGCCGGTGTAAGACCTCAACGGAGTTCTCCGGGCGGGCGGTCGGCGGCGAAGCAGAAACCCCCACGGCGCGAGCCGTAGGAATCCCCCTCGTTCACGAGGGGGAGGAAGTCAAGAGGTCTCTTCCGACGAGCAGGCAAGGGGCATTCGTCACAATACATACCGTTTCGGGAACTGCTGAGCGTATGAGTCCGTGCGCGGGGAGCGGCGTCGGATGGTGAGGCCGTACTCGTCCGGCGCGTTGAGGGTGGAGTTGGTCGTCCAGATCGCCTCGAGACGGACGCGCAGGGTGGTCGGCGGCTTGGCCCCGCCCCGGAAGGCCACCTCGTCGAACCCGCCGCGCGCGTCGAGCGCCGGCTGGAGGTCGGTGCGGATGATGTCGGGGAGGAAGCCGAACGCCTTCAACACAACTGCCCGCACGGGAAGGCTATGTACGAGGCGAGCCGCAGCAGTGTCCAGCCGACGTGAGTGGACGTGCTCTCGACGATCCTCACCCCGTGCAGCGTCGAGCTCTGAACCCCCATGCTCCGTCCCTCCATCTTTGCCGTGCCACCCTCGGCCCGGCGTTCCTTCTACACGGCTTCTACCCGTCTTCGGCACCCGCCCACACCGGCTCCGCAGGGCGCGGGCTTGCGTCGAGCGTGCTGG
>NZ_JBHSOA010000001.1:0-71423 GCF_042655885.1 Streptomyces chlorus | reverse complement strand
GCGCTCGCCTACCTCACCGCCGCGGGCCTCGCATGGCTGTGCGTGCCGGCGAAGCCCGAAGAACGTAAGGCCTCGGGGTCCCCGTAGTAATCGCCGCAAAAACAACGGATATGGCTGTGACGGCTTCTGAGCTGCCGTGACGTATCCGGTGACCTCGCCCCGGCCTCGACGGAACGAGCCGTGCGCCCGTCCACTTCAGCCGCGCAGGGCGAACGGCGTGCCCGCCGCCGTTCGCCGTGGGCGGCCATGGGCGGCCATGGGCGGCCATGGGGGGCCATGGGGGGCCGGGGCACCGGCGGACCACCTGTGTCTCGGCAGCGTCCAGGTCCACGGCCGGGTGGGCATGGGGCGGCGGGCGGTGTCGCCGACCTTGAGCAGGAGGGCGATGAGCAGCCAGTTGGCGACCGAGGCGGGCGTGACGCCCGTGGACAGGCGAGGGGGTGTCGGCCTGTCGGGCCGCCCGCTCCACCAGTGAGTTGTCCAGCCCGCTCACCGAGTCCATACCCGCTGGAACTCTTCGGCCGGGATGGTCTCCAACGGGTCCTCTTCAGGGTCGATCGCTTGGTCTGCCAGGAAGCCGTGCTCGTCCTCCAGGTGCTCCCAGCAGTACCGGTGGAGTTGGCCGGCCGGAGTCAGCTCGGCTTGCTTGATGGCGATCAACTCGCCGCGGTCGGTTACGGCCTCGATGTACCACAAGCCGCCCTCCTCGTCAGCGTGGCGGAAGTGGTGCCGCAGGGTGGCGTTCTCATCGAGTGCTCGGAAGTAGGCCACGCTCTCTGCTTTGATGCGTTCCAGGTCAATCACGGGACCATCGTGCCGGCGAGCGCGTGCGGTTGCGCCGTTCTGACATCCACAAGTGACATCAACGGCGCCGGACGCCAGCACTCCTGGGCGGTCCTGCATGCCCGGCGTGACCGGGTGCCTCCCCGGCAGTGCCGAGGAGTGATCGAACTCCTGAAGCGGGGCTCACCACCAGGCCGCCCCGCCCAAGACCGAACGTCGACCTCAGTCGAGATCAGCCCACGGCCCGCTGGTTTCGTCCTTCGGGATCCACAGTGGAGGCTGGCTCGCGCGGCAGTATTCCTCGGCCTGGTCGTCCCAGGGGAAGCGGCCTTCCTTGTCCGGCCAGAACAGTTGCATGACGGGAAGCGGAGGGGCCTGGTAGTAGTCGATCCCGGCGCCGAAGAAGTCCCGGTACCAACTTGGGTGGACCGGCCGGAAGGTCACCGGGTGGCCGTTCAGGATGTCGTCACGCACCTGGTCGGCTTCCAGCGGGTGACCGTTTCGGATCTCTCCGCCCGCAAGGTTGAGGATGGGCATCATCGTCTCGATCCGCAGGCCGAAGATGCAGACCTCAGGGCTGCGCAGGGTGTGCCACAGGCCGATCGAGTAGGCCCAATCCGCCGGCGCATCGCCCTCGGCGCCGACACCCATCACGTGCCAGCCGAACTCGGAAACGCTTGCGGCTATGCGGCCATCACGTTCCTCCCAGGCCGGGCCGTCCGAAGGAGGGGCGCACAGGAGGCAGAAGCAGGAGGAGTCTTTCACCCGGGGAGGTTACGACGCCTGCAATCATGGCCGACGCCGGGCCGTCCCTGGGCCGTCCCTGGGCCGTCCGAGGCTCACCGGGGCCGACCGGCGGCAACCGAAGGCGACCGACGGCAACGGACAGTGACAGTCGAGCCATAGCCGCCACCAGCGAAACCCCAGCTCAGAGGCTCCGGACGGAACGCGTTTCCGCCAAGGGGTGGCGGTGCGGCAAGATGGGGTGTATCTGCCCACTGCCAGTTTCAAGCTGCCGGACGGTTTCTCTTGGCTGAGTTCATTTACACCATGCGCAAGGCGCGCAAAGCGCACGGCGACAAGGTGATCCTCGACGATGTCACCCTGAGCTTCCTTCCGGGGGCGAAGATCGGTGTCGTCGGTCCGAACGGTGCCGGTAAGTCGACCGTTCTGAAGATCATGGCGGGGCTGGAACAGCCGTCCAACGGCGACGCCTTCCTCACCCCCGGTTACACGGTGGGCATCCTGCTCCAGGAGCCCCCGCTGAACGAGGACAAGACCGTCCTGGAGAACGTCCAGGAGGGTGTTGCCGAGGTCAAGGGCAAGCTCGACCGGTTCAACGAGATCGCCGAGCAGATGGCGACCGAGTACACCGACGCGCTCATGGACGAGATGGGCAAGCTGCAGGAGCAGCTCGACCACTCCAACGCCTGGGACCTCGACGCCCAGCTCGAGCAGGCCATGGACGCCCTGGGCTGCCCGCCCGGCGACTGGGCCGTCGCGAACCTCTCCGGTGGTGAGAAGCGCCGCGTCGCGCTCTGCAAGCTGCTGCTCGAGGCGCCCGACCTGCTGCTCCTCGACGAGCCCACCAACCACCTCGACGCCGAGTCGGTGAACTGGCTCGAGCAGCACCTCGCCAAGTACGAGGGCACTGTCGTCGCCGTCACCCACGACCGGTACTTCCTGGACAACGTCGCCGGGTGGATCTGCGAGGTCGACCGCGGCCGCCTGCACGGCTACGAGGGCAACTACTCCAAGTACCTCGAGACCAAGGCCACCCGCCTCAAGGTCGAGGGCGCCAAGGACGTCAAGCGGCAGAAGCGCCTCAGGGACGAACTCGAGTGGGTGCGCTCCAACGCCAAGGGCCGCCAGGCCAAGTCCAAGGCCCGTCTCGCCCGGTACGAGGAGATGGCCGCCGAGGCCGACAAGATGCGGAAGCTGGACTTCGAGGAGATCCAGATCCCGCCGGGTCCGCGGCTGGGCAGCATCGTCGTCGAGGTGAACAACCTCAGCAAGGGCTTCGACGAGAAGCTGCTGATCGACGACCTCAGCTTCACGCTGCCGCGCAACGGCATCGTCGGGATCATCGGCCCGAACGGCGCGGGCAAGACCACGCTGTTCAAGATGATCCAGGGCCTCGAGGAGCCCGACTCCGGGTCGATCAAGGTCGGCGACACCGTCAAGATCTCCTACGTGGACCAGAACCGCGCCAACATCGACCCCAAGAAGACGCTGTGGGCGGTCGTGTCGGACGAGCTCGACTACATCAACGTGGGGCAGGTGGAGATGCCCTCGCGTGCCTACGTCTCCGCCTTCGGGTTCAAGGGACCGGACCAGCAGAAGCCGGCCGGTGTCCTCTCCGGCGGTGAGCGCAACCGGCTGAACCTCGCCCTCACCCTCAAGCAGGGCGGCAACCTGCTGCTCCTCGACGAGCCGACCAACGACCTCGACGTCGAGACGCTCTCCAGCCTGGAGAACGCGCTGCTGGAGTTCCCCGGGTGCGCCGTGGTCATCTCCCACGACCGGTGGTTCCTGGACCGCGTCGCCACGCACATCCTCGCCTACGAGGGCGAGTCCAGGTGGTTCTGGTTCGAGGGCAACTTCGACTCGTACGAGAAGAACAAGATCGAGCGGCTCGGAGCCGACGCCACGCGTCCGCACCGCGCCACCTACAAGAAGCTGACCCGGGGCTGATCTCTTGCGGCACATCTACCGCTGCCCGCTGCGCTGGGCGGACATGGACGCGTACGGCCACGTCAACAACGTGGTCTTCCTCCGGTATCTGGAGGAAGCCCGTATCGACTTCCTGTTCCGCCCGGACAAGGACTTCCAGCAGGGGTCCGTGGTGGCGCGCCACGAGATCGACTACAAGCGGCAGCTGGTCCACCGGCACACGCCCGTGGACATCGAGCTGTGGGTCACGGAGATCCGGGCCGCGTCCTTCACCCTCACCTACGAGGTGAAGGACGGCGACCAGGTCTACGTCCGCGCCTCCACGGTGATCGTGCCGTTCGACTTCGAGGCGCAGCGTCCGCGCCGGATCACCCAGGAGGAGCGGGAGTTCCTCAAGGAGTACACGGACGACGACGAGAACGACGACGCCGACAGCGGCGCCGATCAGGACGAGGCCGTCGCGGCATGACGGCGCTCCACCTCGCCGACGAGAGGGAGGCCGCGGACCTCGCGGCCTTCCTCTCCCGGCTGCTCCACTACGACCGTGGGGCCGCGGTGCGCCTGAAGGCGTCGGGCACCGCACTCGCCGTGTTCGGCCGGCCGCCCTCCTTCGAGGTGCTGGCCGTCCGCGCCGTGCGGCTGGCCAAGCCGTACGAGGACGGTACCGACGTCACCCTGGACGTGACCGTGTCCGCCGGTGAGCTGCTGGAATCGGTGGACGAGACCGCTGCCACCGCCGCCGTGCCGGGCGCGGTGACCGGGCCGCCGTGGGCCGGGATGCTGCCCCCGCGCGGGGGCTGGCAGGCCGAACCCGGGCTGCCCGCACCGGATTCCCTGCGGGCGCTCGTCGCTGCCGCGGTCGCCGAATTCAAGGCGCGTACGGGCGAGTTGGCGCCCGAATCGCGTACCCGGGCCGAACTCGACCGGATCGGGCGGGAGATCTGGTCCCGCACGGTCGCCCGGACCGATCTCCCGGTGCGGGCCGTGCACGCGGCCCAGTCGTTGGGGTTCCTGCGGGCGGCGGCCGCGTCCGCCGGTGCGGACGGCGATCCCGGCGAGCCAGTGCTGCTCGCCTCGGGCGCGTGGCTCCGGCTGCGGACGCCGTACGGGTCGATCGCCCTGCGACGGGCGGGGTCCGGGCTGCTGGGGCTCAGCGTGCGCTGAACCCCGGTGTCCCCGGTCCGGAGGGTGCCCCGGTCCGGAAGGTGTCTCAGTCCGGGGAGTTGATCATCGAGGCCGCCGCGTACGTCAGGTACTTCCACAGCGTCTGCTCGTGCTCCTCGGACAGGCCGAGTTCGTCGAGGGCGACGCGCATGTGCCCCAGCCAGGCGTCGTGCGCGGCCCGGTCGACCTTGAACGGCACGTGCCGCATCCGCAGCCGCGGATGGCCCCGGTTCTGGCTGTACGTGGTCGGACCGCCCCAGTACTGGATCAGGAACAGGGTGAACCGCTCCTCGGCCGGGCCGAGGTCCTCCTCCGGGTACATGGGACGCAGCAGCGGGTCCTCGGCCACACCCTCGTAGAAACGGTGGACGAGCCGGCGGAAGGTCTCCTCCCCGCCGACCTGCTCGTAGAACGTCTGCTCCTGAAGCGTGCCGCGCCGAATCTCTGTCACCCGTCCATGGTCTCAGACCCGGCGGCATAGGCCTCAAGCCCTAGGTCCCGCTGTTTCCGCCCTTTGGTCCCGGGGCGGGCCCGCCCCGGGACCGGGTCCCGTCCCCGTGCCGCTGCTCGTACTGTGGAGGCATGGGCGAACATGCCGCTCAGCGGGACCTGGACGCCCTCGCCGGCTCGGCGCGGGCGGCACTGGTGCGCGAGATCGCCGAGAGCGGGGCGTTCGACGCCGACCCGGTGTGGCGGGAGGCCTTCGAAGCCGTCCCGCGCCATCTGTTCGTGCCCTACTACTACGTGGGCGCCGTCGGCGGCTACGAGCGGCGGTGGGGCGAGAGCACCGACCCCCGGGCGCGCGAGGCCTGGCTGCGCGGCGCGTACGAGGACGTTCCGCTGGCCATCCGGATGCGCGACGGCGAGCTGCTCTCCTCCAGCAGCCAGCCGTCCCTCATGGCGGTGATGCTCGTCGGACTGGGCGTCCGCGACGGCGACCGGGTCCTGGAGATCGGCACCGGCAGCGGTTACAACGCCGCCCTGCTCGCCCACCGGCTCGGTGACGGCGACCTGGTCACCACCGTCGACCTCGACCCGGAGATCACCGAGTCGGCCTGCCGGCACCTGGACGCCGCCGGTTACCAGCCGGTGGTCGTCACCGGCGACGGCGCGCGCGGGGTGCCCGCACGTGCCCCCTACGACCGGATCATCGTGACCTGCACTCTGCCGTCCGTGCCCGGCGCCTGGCTCGCTCAGTGCCGGCCCGGCGCCCGCGTCCTCGCCCCGTTCGCCACCGGCCTGATCGCCCTCACCGTGCACGGCCCGGGGCACGCCGAGGGCCGGTTCCTGCACACGCCCGCCTACTTCGTACCGCTGCGCGGCGCGAACCGGTCGCGGGCGGTGCCGGCCGATGTGACCGGCCTGGCCGACGTGCCGCGCCGGGCCAGGGGCAGCGACCGGTTCCGGTTCCTGCTGGCGCTGACCGCGGGCAGCATCGGGGCCGGGGAGGCGTACGACGTGTGGCGGCGGGAGGGACGGCCGCGGCGTGAGCGCTACGGCCTCACGGTCGGCGAGGACCGCTGCTGGGTATGGCTGGACGACCCAGGAGGGCCGCACCGCTGGGTGCTGCCCTCCTGAACCCTGAGTCCCGAACGTGCCTTTGGCCGGGGTTTCCCCGGCTCAGCCGCGGTGGAGGGTGATCGTCGTCCAGGCGCCCACATGGACGCGGTCGCCGTCCTGGAGCGGGACCGGGACGAACGGCTGAATCGGTTCCTCCGAACCGTTGACCGTCGTGCCGTTCGTCGAGTTCTGGTCGACGACCGCCCAGCTGCCGTCCGGCTGCTGCACCAGCACCGCGTGCTGGTGCGAGACGCCCGGGTCCTCCGGCGGCGTCGACAGGTCGATGTCGGGGGTGTCACCGGTGGAGTGGCGCCGGCGGCCGATCGTGAACTGGTTGCCGGTGAGGGTGCGCTGCTGCTCGGGCGAGTACGCGGGCAGGTTCAGGCCCGTGGCCTCGGGGCCGGAGCGGTGCATCATCGCCATGAAGTAATCACGGTCCGGACCGATCGTCGCGGTCCAGGTCACCGGGGACTGGGGCTGCTGCGGGAAGCCGCCGGGACCGGGCGGCGCCTGGGTCGCACCGGGCTGCGGGTAGCCGTAACCACCGTGCTGACCCTGCCCGTGCTGACCCTGTCCGTGCTGACCCTGTCCGTGCTGGCTCTGGCCGTGCTGACCGGGGCCGTTCGGACCGCCCTGGCCGCCACCGGGGCCGCCGGACGGCGGGGGGATGACCCAGTCGTCGTCGCCGAAGGCGGGACCGCCCTGCTGCGGGGGCCGGCCGGTCTCCTGCGGGAATCCGGGCGGGGCCGGCGGACCGGACCGGTACGCCTGCGGTCCACCGGGACCTCCGGGACCGCCGTATCCGCCCTGGCCACCCGGACCGCTCTGTCCGCCGTGCGGACCGGGTCCACCAGGACCGTTCGGGCCGCCGGGTCCACCGGGACCTCCGTATCCGTTCGGTCCGGGCGGTGGCGGTACCGGGCGTGAGGGGTCGCCGCCGAAGCCGGGCGGGCCCTGCGGGATCGGCTCGGCCGGCCGGTTCACCTGTGACGGACGGGAGCCCTGGTAGTCGTAGGAGTCACCGCCGTTGCCACCGCCGTACGGGCCGGGCGGGGGCTGCTGCTGGTACCCGCCGTGACCACCCTGGCCGCCGGGTCCGGGGCCGGGACCACCCGGTCCGGGACCGCCGGGGCGCGGGGCTGCCGGGGTGTACGAGGTCGCCGTGTTCGTCAGGAAGTTCCACCGGCACTCCTCGCAGAACGGCGCGGCGCCCTCACGGGGCGTGCGGCACTGCGGGCACAGCTCCGCTCTGCCGCCGGGGCCACCGGGCCCCCCGTATCCGTCCGGGCCGCCGGGACCGCCCTGGCCGCCGGGGGGCGGGAATCCGTAGCCACTGCCGGGTGGTGGCGGGGGAGGAGGAGGCGGCGGCGGCACGGACCCCGCCATGCGGTGGCCGCACACCTCGCACCAGTCGTCGGAACCCGACTGGTGTCCGTTCGGGCAGGTCGGCATGTCGGCGCTTCCTCCTCTCCTTGTCCGGTCGCTTCCGACCGAAGTTCTCCGGCCCGCAGGCCGGGCTCGTTCAACTCGCGTTCACTTTTTTACACGAACAGTCTTGGTGGACCGGGTTTCGAGTGTCATCTCGTCGGCCTCCTCGACCCTCGCTTTCAGTCGCACAGTACCGGTCGCGGCGTCGACCACGTCCACCACCTTCGCAAGCAGTTTCGCAGTATCGGCGTTGCCGGAGGCACTCGCGAGCTGAACGGCCCGGCCCAGTTTGGACGTTGCTCCATCGAAATCGCCCACTTTGCGCAAATCAAGACCCTGCTGGATGACTTGTGCCAGTTCGGCCTGCCCGGTGTAGTGGGCGACTTGGGGGTTGATCGACGTCGAGGCGGCCATGTCGTCCGTCCACACGGCCCGTACCAGACCCTGCGCGCCGAGCTTCTGGACGCCTTCCGTGCCGCTCCCGGCCGGGGCGCCGCCGGGCTGCGGGATGATCAGCGAGAGCCGGGCAGCGAGCATTTCCTGCCCCACGTCGGCGGCCGGGACCTCGACACAGACGTGGTAGTCACGGGACTCGTCGCCCCAGGACCCCAGCGGGTAGTCGCCCGCGCGGGGGCCGGCCTCGGCACGGCGGTCGGTCAGCTCCTCGACCGTCGGCGCGACCTGTTTGACGAACTTCACGGTCGCGCCCAGCGGGGTCCACAGCCGCAGGCCGACGTCCGCGACCTCCTTGCCCATCGCCGTCTCCATCATCCGCGTGAAGTCGTCGGCGAGTCCGGCCGGGTCGGCGACGATGTCGGCGCTGCCGAGGAGGCCGGAGGCGATCGCTGTGACTTCTTTCACTTCCCAGTCGGTGCCCACGCCACGGGCGTCGCAGGTGAACCGCCCGGCGCAGGCTTCCAGGGCCGCCTTCAGATCCTCGGGCGACTCGTGCTCGTTGCGTCCGTCGGTGAGCAGGATGCCGTGCCGGATCGCCACGTCCGCCGACGCCAGCAGCCGGTCGGCCAGCTTGAGCCAGGTGCCGATGGCCGTGCCCCCGCCCGCGCTCAGCGTGCGCAGCGCCTGCTTGGCCTGCTCGCGGGTGGCGGAGTCGGCGACCGCGAGCCGCCCGGCGCCGGGGTAGACCTCCTTGGCGACATGCGTGCCGCCGACCACCGCGAAGTGCACGCCGTCGCGCAGGGCGTCGATCGCGGCGGCCGTGGCGTCGCGGGCGTTGCGCATCTTCGTCGGCGGATAGTCCATCGAACCGGAGCAGTCGACCATGAGCACCACGGCCGCCGACGGCCCCTCACCGGGCGCGTAGAGGTGGGGTGCCGCCACCGCGCTGCCGATGGTGCCGCCGCCGGTCGCGGTCACCGTGACGATGGCGTTGACCTCGCGGCCGCCCTCCGGCAGATACTCGTTCTGGTACACGCCCATCGAGAACTGCGGCACGTTCGACTTCGCGAAATTGGCCATGCCTGCTTCTCTCCCCCTGGAGAACCCCGACGAGCGGGGCGACGACAGAAGGCGGACCGGTCCCCTCCGGTTCGCCGGTGCTTGCCCGCAGCTCCTTGCGGTTTCCCTGCGGCTTCCCTGTACATTCCCCGCCAAGGGCTTGCCGTACGCGGCCTCAGGCCGATCCTGCCCCCTGCGGCACGGCCGGGAACGGGACGAGGGCCACTGTTACGTTGTCGTGGCCCCCGCCGTCGAGGGCATGGCCGAGCAGGACCCGCGCGCCGTGCAGCGGGCGGACGGCGGCATCGGCGGGGACGACCCGGGCCATCTCCTCGGCCGACTCCGCGTAGTTCCACAGCCCGTCCGTGCAGACCACGACCACTCCGGGCCGGTCCGGTTTGAACGACGCGGTGTGCGGATCGAGTTCGTACGCGTCGGCGCCGAGCCAGCCGGTGATCGCGTGGGCGCGCTGGTCGGCGTACGCCTCGGCCTCGCCCATCAGGCCCGCGGCGACCATCTGCGCGGCCCACGAGTCGTCCTCGGTGAGCCGGGCGGGGGGAGCGGCGCGGTCCACCGGGACCCAGTACACGCGGCTGTCGCCGACCCAGCCGACGACCAGCAGGCCGTCGGTCACCACGGTGCCGACGAAGGTGCAGGCCGGGGAGTTCTGGTGCGGGGCACGCTCCCGTTCCGTCTCGGGCTCGTCGGCCAGTGCGTTGACCGCGTCCGACGCGGCGAGGATCGCGTCGTGCATCGCCTGCTGCGGGTGCGTGCCGCGCGGCAGGGCGGCGAGCAGCGACGCGCTCGCCGCCCGGGACGCGGCCAGCGAGGCCTCGTCGGGCCGGGTCGCGGAGGAGACGCCGTCGCAGACGATCGCGACGGAGGCGGGGGAGCCGTCGGGCAGCGTGGTGGTGCCGATACCGAAGGCGTCCTCGTTGCGGTGGTGGCGCAGGCCGCGGTCGCTGACCGCGGCCAGCGGGCCGCATTCCTGTTCCATGTGGTCCCGTTCGCGTGGCTGGGCGTGGCCGCAGTTCTCGCAGTAGCCGTCGTCGTCCACCCTGCCCGCACGACAGGCCACGCACACGGTGCCGCCCGGGGCGGCTGTGCCCTGCTCGGCGGCCACGCGCGGGTCCGGGGCCTGCAGCGGGTACTCCTCGGGCTGCGCGCCCGGACCGGCGACGGGCTGCGCGCCCGGCTGCGGGGCCGGGACCGCGACCGGCTGGGCCGGGCGGTCGAAGCGCACACCGGAGGACCGGGGCGTCCCGCCGGCCGGCGTCCCGGCAGCCGGGGCCGCGGGGGGCGGCTCCGGGGGCGCGGGCGGGGGCACGGGCGGGGGCACGGGCGCGGAGTGCTGGGAACGGGGGTGAGGGTGGGGGTGGGGGTGGCCGGTCAGTGGCAGGCCGGCCGAGTCGGTGCCCGCCAGGTCCGCGGGCCGGTGCGTCGGGGCGGACACGCCGGAACTGTCCGGGCGGACGGTGGGCCAGTCCGGCTCGGTCGGCGTCGGCACCTGTGCAGGGCGAGCCGCCGGAGGGGCCGGGGGTGCCGGGGGTGTGACCGGGGGCCGGGGCGCCCCGCGCTCCGCCGGACTCGGCGACGGCACCGCGCCGTTCCAGCCGTTCCTGGTGCCCATGGCGTTCCCGGTGTTCATGGTGATCGTCGGATGGTCCGCCGGCGGTGCCGGGACGGCCGACAGGTCGTATCCGCACGCACCGCAGAAACGATCACCCGATTCGAGGGGTTCCTCGCAGCTCGGGCACTTCGACAGAGCGGCCTGCTGGGGCATTTGCGACATCAACTACACCCACGTCCGGGGGCGGTAACGGTTGGCACGTTCCACCAGGTCGATCCTCTCCTCACCGCTCCGCGCCAGCCGGGCCAGCGTGCGGTACGAGCGCTCGAGTCCGAAGCGCAGGTTCCGCTCGTCCAGTCCGCTGCCGAGCAGTGTCCGTCCCCCGGCGGCGTTCCGCTGCCCCCGTCCCGGCGGAGCCGGAAGCGGAAGCGGAACGGAACCCTGGCCCCCGGAGAGTACCCAGTCGAGCGCGCAGCCGAGGACTTCGGCCGCCAACTGCTCCCGGCGCGCCGGATCCAGACCGTACGACTCCAAGGCCTCGACCTGGCCCGCCGCGGCACTCAGGTCGTCAAGGAACGGTACGTCACCCGCGGTCGCGGTCCGCCCCCGCAGCCTGGCGCGTACGGACGCCACCCGCGCGGCCGTGTAGTGGATCGACGACTCCGGCACCGACTCCAGCGTCCGTACGGCGCCGAGCCGGTCGCCGGTGGCCAGCCGCACCCGGGCCAGGCCGAACGCCGCGCTCACATGGCTCGGGTCGGTCGACCACACCAGACGGTAGTACTCGGCGGCATTGTCGAGCTGGTCCAGCACCTCGGCGCACAGGCCGAGCGCCAGCTTCGGCGCGATCTCGCCGGGGAAGGCGTCGTAGACCGCGTCGAAGGCGAGCGCGGCACCCTCGTGGTCGCCGATGGCCAGGGCGGCGACCCCGCGGTACCAGACCACCCGCCAGTCGTCGGGGTTCTGCTCCTCCAGGGTCCGCAGCGCGGCCAGCGCGGTGTCGCGCTCGCCGGTCTCCAGCCAGGCCCGGACCTGCCGCAGCCGGGTCTCGGCCGACGGCGCGGGCGCGGCCGCCAGCGCGTTGACCAGCTCCCCGGGAGCGGAGGCCAGCAGCCCCGCGAGGAAACCGGCGTTGGGGTCGGCCGGGTCGACGCGCGGGACGGGCAGGGCGAGCGCCGCCGCGGCGGTGTCGACGGGCTTGACGAGGCCCGGGGCGGTGCCCGAGGGGGTGCCGGTGGGCACGGGGGTGCCCGGCCGTCCGCCCGCCGCGACGCCGCCCCCGCCTTCGGGGAGCTGCTCGGGTTGCTCGGGCTGCCTGAGCTGAGTGACCTGCGTGAGCTGCGTGAGCTGTCTGCGTCCCGGCCCTCTTCGGGGCACCGCCCGCGCCCCCAGCCGGGACACGTCGCCGTACGACTGGGGGAACAGCTCGGTGTCCGTCACCCGCAGCTCCGGACCGAACAGGGTCGACAGGGCGGGGCGGGCGCGGCCCGACTGGACCGAGACGACCTCGCGCAGGACGCCGGTGAGCTGCTCGGCCATCTCCTGTGCGGAGGCGAACCGGCGGCCCGGGTCGGGATCGGTGGCGCGGACCAGCAGCCGGTAGAACGACTCGTACTGCCGGAAGACGTCGATGTGGTCCGGGTCGGGCAGTGAGTCCGCGTAGACATTCGTGTAGCCCTGGAAGTCGAAGGTGAGGACGGCGAGCGTCCGGGCGACCGTGTACAGGTCGGAGGCGACCGACGGGCCGGCCTCGGCGACCTCCGGGGCCTGGTAGCCGACCGTGCCGTAGATGGCCGACTCGTTGTCGTCCACCCGGCGCACCGCGCCCATGTCGATCAGCTTGAGTTCGTCCTCGGTCTGGATCGCGTTGTCGACCTTGAAGTCGCAGTACAGCAGGTTGCGGGAGTGCAGATGCCCCAGCGCCTCGAGCGCCTCGATGCCGTACGCGCACGCCTGCTCCACCGGCAGCGGGTCCCGCCTGCCGTCCGGTGTGCGGCGGCCGTTGGCGATCTCCTTGAGGGCCTTGCCGCCGACGTACTCCATGACGATGTAGCCGTCCAGCGAACCGGTGCGCTGGTCGAGATGCTCCACGAAGTTGTAGATCCGCACGATGTTGGCGTGCTCGATCTCCGCGAGGAAGCGCCGCTCGGAGATCGCCGCCTCCATCGCGTCCTGGTCGCCCGTGTCCAGCAGGCCCTTGAGGACCACCCAGCGGTCCGAGACCGCCCGGTCCACGGCGAGATAGATCCAGCCCAGGCCGCCGTGCGCCAGACAGCCGACCACCTCGTACTGGCCGTGCACCACGTCACCGGCCCGCAGCTTCGGGACGAACGAGTACGGGTGGCCGCACTTGGTGCAGAAACCCTCCGTGCGGCCCGGCCGGCCGGCCCGCGCACGGCCCACCTGGGCGCCGCAGTCCGAGCGGGAGCAGAATCGCTTCCGCTCCGGCACCTCGGGGTTGTCAAGCACCATCGCGCGCGGGTCGGGCCGCGGGATCGGCGGGACCTGGACCAGCCCCGCGCCCAGCCGGCCCCGGCCGGAGGAGCCGCCGACGGACCCGGAGCTGCGCACCGACACCGAACGTTCGGCGCCGCCGCCCGGGAGCGAGCGGGAGAGGCGCCCGGACACCGAGCGCCGTGACTTCGCCGACTGCGACGGCTGGGACGACGTACGCGAACTGCGGCTGCCGGTACGGGCACTGCCGGCCGAGCCGCCAGAACCCCGTGAGCTGCGCGAACCGCGTGACTCCCGGCCGCCGACGGTGACGCCGGTCGGGGCCGAGCCGACCAGACCGGTCGGTGACACGACCGGGGCGAGCCCGCAGGTGTCGCAGTACAGCTCGCCGCCGCCGACGTCGTCGTAGGCACCCTCGCAGCCGGGACGCTGACAGGCACGGGGCGCCGCGGCGGCGGCCTGCGACGACCGCGCCTGCTGCTCCCCGTTCCCGCTCTGCTCCTGGGTCCCGCTCTGTTCCCCGGAACCGCCTTCGGGTTGCCCCTGGGGCCGGCCCTGGTGGTGCGTCCGGTTCTCCGCCTGACTCATGCGCCTGCCTCCCCCTTGTCACTCATGCGCCGGACCCCCACGCTCCCCGGGCGCGCCCCGACCGGACGGCCCGTAGGGGCCGGACTGCCTGTACGGACCGGACTGCCCGGGCACCTGTGGCTGCGCCGTGCCGAGGAGTTCGGCGGCGGCGTGCTGGTAGCGCAGCACCGCCTCCTCGGCGACCCGCAGATCGCAGGGCGCGCTCCACAGCATGCGACGCGCCTTCTCGTACCGCTCAGCCAGCACGGTGTCCTCCGCGAGGCCGTGCCGGGCGACCTTCGCCTTGTACGCGTCGAGCCGGCCGCGCAGCTCGGCGCGGATCGCCAGCGGCGCGGTGACCGCGGTCAACGACTCGCGGGCGCGCACCAGTTCGTCCTCGGCCTTCTGCTCCAGGGACTCCAGGAGCGGGGACAGCCGGTGCCACTGGGCGTGCCTGCGGTACTCGGCGGCCGTCGCCAGCTGCTCCTGCAGCGCGGTCGGCGGCCCGCTGACGGCCGGCACCTCCGTCGCGGCGATCTTCGCGAGCACCTCGCCGCGCGCCGTGCGCGCCTCGGCGAGCGTGCGGTCGGCGCGCGACAGGACGTCCCGCAGCCGCACGATCCGCTTCTCGGAGTCCTGGCGGACCGCGAGCACCGCGTCGATCTCGCGCCGCACCTCCTCCAGAGCGCGCGCCTCGCGGTCGTACACCGTCGTGTCCGGCCGGCCGCCGCCCGGCGCCGAACTGCCCTCCAACGGCTTCCAGAAGGCCAGCGGGTCGGAGATCACCTGTTCGCGCAGTCGGGTCAGGGTGCGGGTGATCCGCTCCAGGTCGTCGCCCGCCGGGTGCTCGCCGGGGCGGACCCCTACGGGGTGGGCGAGTCTGCGGGTGCGCTGGAGTTCGGCGGCCAGGAGATCGATCCGCGCGGGCAGCGCCGACCACACCGCGTCCGCGGCGACGACCATGTCCAGCGAGGACGCGTACAGCTCGTTCATCAGCTCGACCAGCGCGGCCAGCGAGTAGCGCTCGCTGAGGCGGCCCGCGCGGCCGTGGAGCGTCGGCGAGTTGGCGGTGGCGGTGGCCGAGCCCGCGACCGTGACGCACTCGCCGCGCAGCAGCTCCGTCAGCTCCACCAGGTCGTCGCGGCTGGACCAGCGGCGCCGGGCGCGGATCTCGCGGGCGGTGCGCAACGCGCCGGAGTACGCGTCGAAGTACGTCCACAGCAGCGTGATCGAGACCTCGGCGGCCTGCCAGCGCTGCTCGGTACGGCCGGTGAGGCGGGCGCCCTCCAGGAGTCTGCGGCCCGCGTGGTCCTGCAGGGCGAGGAGCGAGGTCTCGACCGCCTCGTGCTCCGCGCCGAGCCGCGCGAGCGCACGGTCCACCTCGTCCCGGTCCATCACCGGCCCGGTGGGATCCGTGTCGCCCATCGATCACCTCTCGCTGCGGGTCGGTCGTCGACGTTCGGTCGTTGACGTTCGTGCGTCGACGTTCGTGCGTGGTCCTGTGCGCATCGCTTTGCATACGCGGTGAATTGACGAAGGGTCAGCCCACGCGCAGGTACTCCGGTGCCGGTGGTTCGGAACTCCCTGGATCTTTGCCCAGAGTCTTCGACAGCCAACGCTCGTACGAGGCCTGCCATCCGTCCGTGGTGTCCTCGCCGAAGTCCACCAGGACCTGGTTGACCCGGCGCAGCAGGTCGTTCGCGCCCTTCTTCATCGCCACGCCGTAGTACTCGGTCGTGAGGGAGTCGCCCTTGAGCTCGACCGTCGGGTCCTGCGCGGCCTGGCCGGCGGCGAGCGCGGCGTCGGTGACGACCGCGTCGACCTCGCCAAGCTGCAGCCGTACCAGGCAGTCGAGCTGGTTGGGGACGGTGGTGCGGATGTCGGTGGACTGCGGGAGGGCCCCCGAGGCCTTGTCCTCCTCCAGCTTCGCGTACGCGGTGGAGCCCGCCGCCGTGCAGATCTTCCGGTCCGCGAGCGTGGGGCCGTACCCCTGGACCGGGGACACCTTCGGGGCCAGGACCTGCTGTCCCGTGGTGAAGTACGGGGCGGAGAACGCCACGTCCTTCAGGCGCTCGCAGTTGATCGTCATGGTGCGGACGATCATGTCGACCCGGCCGTCCTGGATCGCCGGGATGCGCTGGTCGGTGGGGATCGCCTTGAACTGGACCGCGTCCCGGTCGCCGAGTATGTCCTCGGCGATGCGATGCGCCAGGTCGATGTCGAAGCCCTCGAGCCGGCCGCTGTCCCCGCTGTTGGGGTCGCGGTAGCCCCAGCCGTAGCTGTTCTGGTCGATGCCGACGACCAGCTTCCGCCTCTCGCCCGGGCGGGCCTTGATCGCGTCGATGACCCGGCCGTCGGCGTCGGAGGGGGGCAGGGTCTGCTTCTCGGGATCGTCGCACTCCTCGGCCGCCTTCGCGCCCACGGCGTCCGTCAGGCCCTGGCCGGCGGTCCTCGGCTCCTCGTCGGGCCGGGAGGAGGACCCGGTGCTGGTCAGCAGCAGCGCGAAGACCAGCGCGAGCGCGCAGAGGGTGGCCATCGCGCCCACCCCGCCCCAGCCCCGCAGGCCGGCCCGCAGACGTCGTACGCTCCTCATCACGCCCCTCCCGCTTCACTCTTCACCGGTTCTCCGGTCACCGGTACTCCGACAGCCTGCGGCCGATACCCAGCACCGCGCCCGCCGCACCCAGCACGGCGAGGCCCGCGGCGCCCTGCGGGAGGCCCGTCAGCGCGTCCCGGCCGCCGGTGGCCGCCTCCCTGAACTCGCGCCTCTCGTGCGTCAGCGCCGAGGCCAGGCTCTCGTCGACGCCGTCGAAGCACTCGCCGGTCGCGCCCTCGCCGCCGATCACCAGGTCCAGGGCCTCCTGGTAGTTGCCGTTCTCGTCCTGCTCGCGGGCGGCGGCGTGCCGCTTCTTCCACTCCGTCATGTTGCTCACGGCGGCGGCCACCGGCTTCTCGCCGCTGCTGTCGTCCGCGAGTTCGCCGGCCCGGGCGAGGCCCTTGCCGAGGGCTTCCATGTCGTGCTGGAAGTCGTAGTCATAGGCGTCGTACGCCTTGTCGCCGACCTTCGTCGTCTCGGCGCCGCGGGCCACCAGCGTCAGGTTCTCGTTGCCGCGTGCCTTCAGGGAGGCGATACGGGCCTCGTGCAGCACACCGAGCGAGCGGACGCCGTGGTCGTAGGAGCCGTTCAGCCCCGAGCGGGCGAGGCTGTGGCCGACGACCAGCCAGAGCAGCACGACCGCCGCCGCGGCGGTGGCCGCGACCAGGCCGTGGTTGAGCACCCGGTGGGTCCGCAGGTACGTACGGCGCTGGGCCCAGGCGAGCGCGGCGAGGGCGACCGCACCGAGCGCGATCGCGGCCCACGGGTAGGGGGTCGCGTCCGCGTAGTCGGCGTCGAGGCGCTCGGTCTCCTTCTGGTAGAGCTTCTCCGCCGCGGGAAGCATCTCCTCCTGCATCTTCTCGTTCGCGTACCGCAGATAGGCGCCGCCCACCGGGTAGCCCTGACGGTTGTAGGTACGGGCGCGCTCCACCAGGCCCTTGTACTCGGGCAGCAGCTGGTTGAGCTCGGTGATCTTCGCCGCCGACGAGGAGCCCGGGTCGGAGTTGGCCGCGGCGTTGACGAGTTTGGCGGCGGCGGTGCGGATGCCCTTCTCGTACCGGTCCCGGGAGGCGGCGGTCTCCTGGCCCCCGGCCAGGAAGCCGCTGGAGGCCGCGGTGTTGGCGTCCGCGAGGGAGCGGTAGATGTCGGCGGCGTCCGAGGCGAGCGGCTGGCTGCTGGTGAGGACGTCGTCCGCCGCCGCGGCACGATCGGCCATCTGCCAGGCGGCGACCGCGCCGAAGGCGACGACGAGGGCGGCGAGGACCGCGCCGATGATCCTGAGGCGGCCGGGTTCGGTGGCGGCGGCCTCGCGCAGCCGGACGGCCCCCTCGGCGAACGCCGTGCGCAGGGGCGCCTCCGGCTGCCGGGACGCGGGGAGCCGGGAGCCGCCGGGTGCCTGCCGGGGGGCCGGGGCGCCGCCCGGCCCGGACTGCGGCGGTACGGCGGGCATGGCGGGCGTCGCGGGCGTCGCGGGCGCGGCCGCGCCCGGCGGTGCCGCGCCGCCGTTCGGCGTGTGGGTCAATTGACCTCCCCCGTGGTCATTCGTCCCCGCAAGTATCGCCGCAGGAGGCGACATATGCACCGGCCTTGGCGCGATCTTGATCCGACGGCCGTACGGTCACCGGGAATTCCGGCCCACGAGCGAGCCCCGGACGACCCTCCCCGTACCACCCCTGCCCACGAACACGCCGGGGGAATCCGGTTGGTTCCGGGCGGAGTTCGCGGGTTTTGGGAGGGCCGGGGCCGAGAGCTGCCCGGCGGGTTCACCGGAGCCCCGGGCCCGCCTCCGACCACCCGCCCTGACATCCGCCCGATCACCTGTCCGACCATCCACCCGCCCGCCGACTCGACCGCCCACCCGGTTCCTGGGCCGTTCTGCGGGTGAGGAGGTGAGGCGGATGAGGGCAGGAGTGGACGGCAGCACGTGCCCCTCGGGGGAGCGAGCACCCGCTCCCCGTGCCCCGCTCGCCCCGCCCCGCCCCGGCAGGTTTTCCTACCCCCGTTCGTAATGGGCCCGCAGCCGGTCCTGGGCGCTCGGCGGGGCCGTCAGGCGGTCCAGGCCAAGGAGGGCCGCGCCCAGCACCGGGGCGGCGGTGACGACCCGGGGGACGGCCTTGGGGGCGCGCTCGGCGAGCAGGGCGCGGACGCGGTCGTCCAGCCGGGGATGCCGGGCGGCCAGGACGCTGCCGCCCAGCAGGACGGGTGTCTCCTCGGCGAGCAGGTCCAGGCGGGTCAGCGCCACGACCGCCATCGACGCCACCTCGTCGGCCTGGCGGTCGACGATCGCACCCGCGACCGGATCGCCGTCGGCCGCCGTGGCGAAGAGCACCGGCGCCAGTTCGTGCCGGCGCCGGGGCGCGAGGCGTTCCAGGTGCAGGGCCTCGATGAGGGCCGACATGTCCGGGAGGCCGAAGTGCGCTGGGAGGGCGGTGGCGAGGGCGGTGGCGGGACCACGGCCGTCCTCGGCACGGGCCGCGTGCCACAGGGCCTCCTCCGCCAGGGCCCAACCGCCGCCCCAGTCGCCGGAGATGCGGCCGAGCGCCGGGAAGCGCGCGGTGCGGCCGTCCGGGCGCATGCCGACGCAGTTGATGCCCGCCCCGCACACGACGGCCACCCCGCGGGGTTCGGTGACCCCGGCGCGCAGGACGGCGAAGGTGTCGTTGCGGACCTCCACGGTGTCGCCCCAGCCGCGTGCCGCCAGGGCCGCCGTCAGCCGCTCCTCCTCGACGGGGAGGTCGGCGTTGGCCAGGCAGGCCGAGACGTGCGCGACGCCGGAGGCGCCGGCGGAGTCGAGGGCGGCGGCGACGGTCTCGGCGAGGGCGTCCACGGCCGCCGGCACACCCACGGCCGGCGGCCGGAACCCCCCGCCCCGGGCGGTGGCCAGGACCTCGCCGTCGTGGGCGACCACGGCGACGTCCGTCTTGCTGTTGCCGGCGTCGACGGCGAGGACGCCCGCGGTCAGGCCCACGTGAGGTGCTCCCGGTTGTGTGCGACGAGCCGGTCGGTGAGCTTCTCGGCGTACTCGTACTGGCCGATCAGCGGGTGGGCGAGCAGGGCGCGGAAGACCCGTTCACGGCCGCCGCGCAGGGCCGCGTCGAGCGCCAGGTCCTCGTAGGCGGTGACGTTCGCCATCAGGCCCGCGAAGAGCGGGTCCACGCGCGGGACGGGCAGCGGGCTCGCGCCCTTGGGGCCCACGGCCGCCTGCACCTCGATCACCGCGTCCTCGGGGAGGAACGGCAGTGTGGAGCCGTTGCGCGCGTTCACCACCTGGTACGGGCTGCCGGCCCCGCGCAGCAGGGCCGCCGCCAGGTCCACGGCCGCCTCGGAGTAGTAGGCGCCGCCCCGCTCGGCCAGCAGCGCCGGTTTCTCGTCGAGGGCGGGGTCGGCGTAGAGGGCGAGCAGCCGGCGCTCCATGCCGGCCACCTCGGCGGCCCGGGACGGCTTGGTGCGCAGCTCCCGTACGACCTCGTCGTGGGCGTAGTAGTACCGCAGGTAGTACGAGGGGACCACGCCGAGGCGGTCCAGGACGGCGCGGGGCAGCCGGAGGTCGGCGGCGATCGCGTCGCCGTGCTCCCGCAGCAGGGCGGGCAGCACGTCCTCGCCCCCGGGGCCGCCCCGGCGCACCGCGGTCTCCCAGGTGAGGTGGTTCAGGCCCACGTGGTCGAGGTGCAGCCCGGCGGGGTCGACGCCGAGGCGGGCGGCGAACTTCCGCTGGAGCCCGATGGCGACGTTGCACAGCCCCACCGCCCGGTGCCCGGCCTCCAGCAGCGCCCGGGTGACGATGCCGACGGGGTTGGTGAAGTCGATGATCCAGGCGTCCGGGTTGGTGCGCTGGACCCGCTCGGCGATGTCGAGCACCACCGGGACCGTGCGCAGCGCCTTGGCGAGGCCGCCGGCACCGGTGGTCTCCTGGCCGACGCAGCCGCACTCCAGCGGCCAGGTCTCGTCCTGCTGCCTGGCCGCCTGCCCGCCCACCCGCAGCTGGAGCAGCACCGCGTCGGCGCCGTCCACGGCCGCGTCCAGGTCCGACGTGGTGACGATCCGCCCGCCGTGCCCCTGACGGGCGAAGATCCGGCGGGCCAGACCGCCCACCAACTCCAGCCGGTCCGCCGCCGGATCGACCAGCACCAGCTCCTCGACCGGCAGGGTGTCCCGCAACCGGGCGAAGCCGTCGACGAGTTCCGGCGTGTAGGTCGAACCCCCGCCGACCACGGTGAGTTTCATGAAGTCAACCCTTTCAACCCTTTCAGGGGGCGTGCGGAGCGGGGCCCCGGGGCGGGCGGACGCAGGCCCGTCCCGGCTGGACGAGGGCTTTCCATCAGGAAAGTTTCCTGTTGGACGACGGAGAGGAAGCGAGGAAAGTAGATCAAGGCGGAGGGAGCGTCAAGAGGGGGAGCGGCCGGGACGCGGAAGAGGGCGGTACCCGGGACTCCCGGGTACCGCCCTCTTGGAGCACTACTTGGCGCGCCGTGTCCTTTGCCGTGGCTCTTCGCCCCGGCCCTCCGTCGTGCCGCCGGCTGCTTACTTCTTCGTGTTCGGCGGCAGGGTCAGCGGGGACGCCGCGAGGGACTGCGGCGAAACGCTGCTCGCGTACGCGGACGGGGGCGCGACGGACGCCGCCGGGTCGGGGCCCTCCATCTCCACCGGGGCGGTGGCGCCTCCGACGATGCGGATGCCGGCCGCGTCGAAGGCGCGCTTGATGCGCCAGCGCAGCTCGCGCTCCACGGTCAGGGACTTGCCGGGCATGGTCTTCGCCGAGACGCGGACCACCATCGAGTCCAGCAGGACGGAGTCGAGGCCGAGGATCTCGATGGAGCTCCACAGGAGCTCGTTCCAGGGCTCCTCCTTGCTCATCCTCTCGGTGACGGCGACGAGGGTGGCCTTCACGTGGTCCAGGTCCTCGTCCGCGCGGACCGTGACGTCGACGTTGGCGGTCGCCCAGCCCTGGGAGAGGTTCCCGATGCGCTTGACCTCGCCGTTGCGCACGTACCAGATCTCGCCGTCGGCGCCGCGCAGCTTGGTCACCCGCAGGCCGACCTCGATGACCTCGCCGGTGGCGACGCCCGCGTCGATGGTGTCGCCCACGCCGTACTGGTCCTCGAGGATCATGAACACGCCGGAGAGGAAGTCCGTCACCAGGTTGCGGGCACCGAAACCGATCGCGACACCGGCGACACCGGCCGAGGCCAGCAGCGGGGCCAGGTTGATCTGGAAGGTGCCCAGGACCATCAGCGCGGCCGTGCCCAGGATCAGGAACGACGCCACCGAGCGCAGCACCGAGCCGATCGCCTGCGAGCGCTGGCGCCGCCGCTCGGAGTTGACCAGGAGCCCGCCGATCCCGGTGCCGTCCACGGCCTGGCCGGTCCGGGACATCCGGTCGATGAGCTTGGTGATCGCCCGCCGCACGACCACTCTCAGGATGGTGGCTATCACCACGATGAGCAGGACCCTGAGCCCGATCGCGAGCCAGGTGGACCAGTTCTCCTCCACCCAGCCGGCGGCGTTGGTGGCGCTCTCGTGGGCATCCTTGAGCGTGGGCACCATCGGGGTCCCGGAATCCGAGGGGGTCGGGGACGGCTCCTCGGCCAGGGGGACGGCGGACAGGGACACGGCGGGTACCTCCAGGTGGCACGGTCTGCCCCCGGTGCGCGGTCAAGGTCTTCGAGGTCACAAAAAGGTCACCGGTGCGGGCAGAACCACCACACTAACGGGGCATTGCGGGTGGACCCGCACGAGGAGTGGAGAAGAGACGGCCCTCACCCGGGCCCGCCCCGGCCCTCACCCGGGCCCGCCCCGGCCGTCACCCGGCCCGGACGGGCCGTGGCCTCGGAAGCCGGACCGCGTCAGGCCGCGTCAGGGCCGCCTCCGTACCGCGTCCGGACCGCGTGTGGTCGAAAACACTCCCAGCCCGTTACCGGTACATGGTGGCGCTACGACCAGGCATGAGGAGAGACTGACTACGGATCGTCCCGGCGCGAGCCACGCGCCGCCGGCGTACAAGGAGGCATCCGTGCCGCATGTCCTGGTTCTCAACGCGTCGTACGAGCCGCTCGGCGTCGTACCGCTCCGCCGCGCGCTCGTCCTCGTCCTTGAGAGCAAGGCCGTATGCCTCGAGGAGTCCGGCGCCTACCTGCACAGCGCGACCGTCACAGTCCCCGCACCCAGCGTGGTCCGGCTCAAGCGATTCGTGCGGGTCCCCTACCGGGGGCCCGTTCCACTCACCCGCCGCGCGCTCTTCGCCCGCGACGGGGGCCGGTGCATGTACTGCGGTGGTGTCGCAACCAGCGTCGACCACGTCATCCCGCGCAGCCGCGGGGGCAAGCACGTCTGGGACAACGTGGTGGCGTCCTGCCGCCGCTGCAACCACGTGAAGGCCGACCGTCACCTGTTCGAGCTGGGCTGGCGGCTGCGCCACAAACCGGCCCCGCCCACCGGCCTGGCCTGGCGCATCATCGGCACCGGCCACCGCGACCCGTGCTGGCTCCCGTACCTCCAGCCCTACGGCGCGGACGACGCGATGGCCCGCATCGACGGCCTCTCCCGGGTGGACGGCATATCCGCCTGACCGGCCGAGCTGCCCGACCCGGGCCTGCCCGGCCCCGGCCCGCATTGAGCACGACGGCACGACGGCCATACCCCGGCCCCGGTGAACCCCCGTTCCCCCGGGCGCCGGGCATGGCCGCCGCGCCGGCCGGTCAGGCGTACCGCAGTTGGGACGGGTCGGCCGAGCGGCGCAGCAGGGGGAGTGCCGTGGCCGAGGCCAGGAGGCAGGCCGCGTAGGCCGCCGGGGGGACCAGCAGGGCGGCCCAGGGCAGGGACGGTGCGTTCGTCAGCGTGCCGTAGCCGGTGCCGACCGCCATGCCGCCGACGCCTGCGAGCAGTAGGGCCGGTGCCAGGGGCAGTGCGGTCTCCAGGTGCAGCGCCCGGTTCAGCACCGAGCGCGGCACACCGGCGGCGGTCTGCGCGGCCAGTCCCCGCCGGCGGGTGGCCAGCGACTCGGCGGTGCCGACGGCGAGGCCGCTCAGGGTGATCAGTACCGCCACCGTGATCGCCGCGGCGGTCAGGTTCAGGCCTGTCGTGTAGTACGCCGTGGAGGCGCCCAAGGTCTCCCGGTCGCGGTGCAGTACCGCGAGGAACGCGTGGCGCACGCCCATGAACCCGGTGCCGACGACCGTCACCAGCAGCATGGCCGCATGCGTACGGGCCGCCGCCCACGGGTCGGCGCGCAGCCGTTCCGCCGCGATCAGCACCGCCGCCGACCCGGCCCGGTCCGCGAGCACCCGCCCCATCAGCCGGGAGGAGGCTCCGGCCAGCCACACCGCGCCCGCGCCGACCGCGAGCAGCGCGGCGAACACCGTCACCGGGAACTGCCAGGCGATCTTGCCGGACGGACCGCGGCCGTCCATCGCGGTCACCACGCCCGCCGCCACCACCAGCGCCGCCCCGCCCGCGAACAGCCGGCCGGGACCACGTGCCGAACGGATCTCCGTCACCCGGCGCACCGGGCCCAGCGGCGAGGCCACCACCCGGCGCAGTGCCAGCGCGCCCGCCGCCGCGCCCAGCCCCGGTACCGCAAGGGCGACCAGCGCGACCACGACCCAGGCGAGGGCGTCCGGCCGTGCCTCCAGGCGCAGCAGGAGCAGCACCGAGAAGACGGTCGCGACCGCCGAACCGAGCAGGCAGGCCAGTCCGGTCTCCAGCGCGGCGATCCGCCGTACCTGCCAGGGCGTCGCCCCAGCCAGCCGCAGTCCGGCCAGCCGCCGGTCCCGGTGCACGGCGCCGACGCGGGCGCACTGCCCGAGGAACCCGAGCACCGGGACCAGCAGGAGCAGCAGAGCGAGGATCACTCCGGCGCGCGTCCCCGGCTCGTCGACCAGTCCCTCGGCGACGGACGTGCTGGTGCTGCGGCCACCCAGCGACAGCAGGACGCCGGCGGCGAGCGCGCACCCGGTCGCCAGCGCCGCGCCGGTCGCGGTGAGCGTGACCCGCCACCACTCCCGCCGGTCCGAACCGTGCGTGAGCAGCCAGGCCAGCCGCAGATCGGAACGCAGGGTGGGGGAGGAGTGCGTACCTGGAGAGCCGGCGGCGTTCACGCGGTCACCTCCAGCGGTGCGAGCGTCCCGTCGCGCAACTGCGCCTCGCGGTCGGCGTACGCGGCCACCCGGGCGTCGTGCGTGATCAGCAGCACCGCCGTGCCGGCCTCCCGGGCCGTGTGCGCCAGCGCCGTCATCACCTGCTCGCCGGCCAGCGAGTCCAGGGCGCCGGTCGGCTCGTCCGCGAAGACCACCCTCGGGCCGGTGACCAGAGCCCGCGCCAGCGCCGCCCGCTGCGCCTGCCCGCCGCTCATCTCGCCCGGCCGCGACTCCGCCTGCCCGCGCACCCCGAACCGCTCCAGCCACTCCCCGGCCCGCTCCCGCGCCTGCGCCCGCCCGGTACCGGCCAGCATCAGCGGCAGCGCCACGTTGTCGAGCGTGGTCAGCTCCGGAACGAGCTGCCCGAACTGGAACACCACCCCGAAGTCGGTGCGGCGCAGCTCGCTCAGCCGCTTCTCCGGCAGTTCCTCCAGCCGCTGTCCGTCGTACGTCACCGAGCCGGCGTCGGGGCGGACGATCCCGGCCAGGCAGTGCAGCAGCGTCGACTTGCCGCTGCCGCTGGGGCCGGTCACCGCGAGGATCTCCCCGGCGCGCAGCTCCAAGGAGGCGTCGCGCAGGGCGAGCGTTTTTCCGTGCGCCTTGACCAGGCCGCGGGCCGCGAGCAGCGGCTGTGCGGCGCCGTCGTCGTTGTCGGCACCGTTGCCGGCGCTGTCGCCCGTCGGGCTCCCGCCGCTCCCCTTGCTCCGGTTGCTCATGCTGCGTCGACCTCCGCGGTCAGAGTGGTGAGCCGGTCCGCCGTGGTGGTCATCCAACGGAGGTCGGCATCCAGGTGGTTGAGGGCGTAGTCCGCCGAGAGCACGGTCGCCAGCCCGGCCCCCGCCGCGGACTTCACCGCGGTGAGCTCCCGCATCCGCCCCATGTGGGCGGCGCGTTGGGCGCTCAGATACGCGGCCGGGTCGCCGCCGGACAGGATCGACACCACGACCTTGGCGAAGATCTCGTTCGTCACGAAGGGGGCGGGCGGGGCGATCTCCCCGGCCCAGCGGGAGAGTTCACGCGTCCCCTCCTCCGTCACGCGGTACGCGGTCCGCTCCGGGCCGCCGTCGGACTCGGTGCCGTCGACCTCGGCGAGGCCGTCGCGGACCAGGCGTTGCAGGGTCGTGTAGACCTGCCCGTAGGCCAACGGGCGGGCTTCGGGGAATTGTTCGTCGTGGCGTCGCTTGAGGTCGTAGCCATGGCTCGGCCCCGAGGCGAGCAGGCCCAGCAGGATGTGACGGGTGCTCATAACGAGCATTATGCACTGAGTACATGTACTGAGTGAATAGTTGCCGCCGAAGAGATTTCCGACGCTTGCCCCACCCCCCCGCCCAGTTCGCGACCGCGTACGCCTCTGCCGGCCCCAGCGAGTAGCCGTACTGGGTGGCGCGGGTCTCGCCCTGGACGCGGAGGTGGTGGGTGCCGGGTTCAGCGTTTCTCAAGCTCCGCCCGGGCAGCCCGCTGACCGTGCTCGCAACCACTGGCCCATAACACACGTGCCATATATCATCGAGATGATGAACGGTGAGCGGTACACGGTCGAGATCGAGCCCGAGGTGCGCCTCTGGCTGGAGAACATCCCGGCCCGCCAGTACATCACCGCCGAGCAGAAGGTCGACCGGCTCGCCGAGAACGCCACCACGCTCGGCGAGCCCTACACACGTCATCTCGGCGGCAAGCTCCGTGAGCTGCGCTTCGACCTCGATGGCAACGCCCAGCGCATCACCTACTGGATCGCGTCCCACCGCCGCATCGTGCTCCTGACGGTGTTCCGCAAGACCAAGATGCGCGAGACGGCGGAAGTGGAACGTGCCCACGCCGCCCAGGCCGCCTGCGAGGCCCGCCACGAACCGGCCGCCGAACACGCCGTCTACCACCGCAACATCAAGGAGGAACTGCGATGAACCACGCCGAGTGGAAGACCCGCCGCCACCGCAAGCTCCTGAGCGAGGCGGCTGAGGACAACCCCGAGTACGACCGCCTCTACGAAGAGGCCGAACTGGCCCACGACCTCGGCCAGATGGTCTACGACCGGCGCACCGCCCTCGGCCTGTCCCAGACCGAACTCGCCGAACGCTGCGGAATGAAGCAACCTCAGATCTCCCGCATCGAAGGCGGCGGCACCGTCCCCACCATCCCCCTTCTCCGACGGCTGGCCCGTGCCCTCGACGCCGACCTGAACATCAACCTCACTCCTCACGGCAACGCCGCCTGAACGAGCACCCCGAAAGCCGGTATGCATCAGGCCGAACGGCGCCCGTTCGGCCTGATGCGGCACCTCACTGCCCACTGCCCATGGCCCGCCGAGCAGCACCCTCCAGGCGTGTTCCCCGTCAGCCGGTGGAACGCGAGGGTCCGGCCGGAGGCGCGGCGCGCGACGCCCCCGACTGTCAGTCCGCGACCGCGTACGCCTCCGCCGACCACAGCGAATAGCCGTACTGGGTGGCGCGGGTCTCGCCCTGGACGCGGACGTGGCGGACGTCGGGTTCGTCCATGCGGACCGTCTCCCGGCCGCCGGCGCTGTCCGCCACCTCCGCAGCCGTACGCCAGCTGTGGCCGTCCGCCGAGACCTCGACGCGGTACGCCGACGGGTGAGCGTCCTGCCAGTGCAGCGCGACCTTCCCGAGCCGCACCGGGCGTTCCAGATCGACCTGCCACCAGGAGTCGTCCTCGACGGGGGACGACCAGCGCGTCGCCGGGTCACCGTCGTTCGCCGCCGAGGCGGGGAAGTCGGGCGTCTCGTCGGCCGAGGAGCTCGCCGTGCCGGTGCGGGCCAGGTCGGGCCCGGCGGTGCGCGGGACGGCGTTGACCGGCAGCGTTTGTGTCACCCCGCCGAAGCCGAGCCGCACCTCGTACGACCGGACCGGCGTCCCCGGCTCCACCGTCACCTCGACGGGCACCTCCACGGGCGTGCCGCGCGGGACGGTCAGGGCGCCCTTCGGAACCCGTACCTTCACGCCCTTCGGCGCCTCGACGGTCACCTTGCCGCGCACCTGCTCGGGGAGCAGCGAACCGAGCGTGGCCGTCAGCCGCCGGGTGCCGCCGATGTCGGTGTCCGCGGGGCCGTCCGGCAGCGTCAGCGAGACGCAGGGCTCGTCCGTGAACCACGGCACGACATGCCGTACCCGGGAGGTGTCCGCGCCGGTGACGCGGACGGCGCCGGCCGGGCCGTCCACCCGCAGCTCGGTGGCGCCGGACGCGGTCAGCGCGCCCAGGCGGCGCCAGCCCGCGCCCGGCGCGTGGATCTCGACCGTCCCCGTGGTGCCGGGCTCGGCCAGGACCGTCACCGTGCTCAGGTCCCGGACCCGCGGCAACTGGAGCACGCCGTCGTCCGTCCGGCCGCCGGACCCGGCGGTCGCCTCGCGGCCGATGCCCGCCCAGGTCTCGTACGCGTCCCGGGCCCGGTTCAGGAACGGGTCCAGGACACCCTTGCCGACCGTCACCCGGGTCGGCTTCAGCAGCCCCCGCCGCTCGGCCAGCTCCCGGTACGCGGTCCAGGCGGCGCCCGCGTCGTCGGACTCCTGCGCGCGCAGCATGTCCAGCACGGTGAGGCCGGCCTCGCCGTAGCGGGCCAGCTGCCCGGACCAGGGGGCGACCTCGTCGGCGAGCGAGGCGGTGCGCGGGTCGCCGGCCAGGGTTTCGGGCAGCTCGCGCAGCACCGTGAAGGCGGCGCGCAGTCGCCTCTCCGCCGCCCGCCCGTCCTCGCCGTCCGCGTCCGCGCGGGTCCGCCAGAACTCCTTCAGCAGCGGCCGCAGATACGCCGACTCCTCGGCGCCGAGGACCGAGGACGCGTCGTTGCCCGCCAGCGCGGACAGGGCCTCGTCCAGCCCGGGGTCACCGCCCGCGAGGTCCTTGATCGCGGCCCGCCAGGACTCCTGGGGGCGGTAGTCGCGCGGGTTCCAGGCGAAGTCGGCGGCCGTGAACAGGGGGATGCGGGACGCCTCGGGCTGCTCCATCGCGTTCGCGAGCAGGGCGGCCGAACCGGCGGCCACGGCGGGCTCGCGGCCCTGGTAGGGGCCGAGGAAGATCCGGCCCGGGGCGAAGTCGTTGACCGGGTAGTTGTCCATGGTCACCAGCGGGCGCGCGAACACCCTCCGCGCCTCGGCCAGGTCACCGCCCGTGATGGTGCTCGGCACCACCCCGACCCCGGTCCACGCCACCTCCACCCCGGAGTCCAGGGCGTCCGAGAGGGCCCGCCGGTACGCGGTCGACCCGTCCTCGTAGTACTCCGTCGGCATCAAGGAGAGTGCTGCGGCGTGAGGATGACGGTCCGCCAGGTGGCGGGCCACCGCGTTCGCCACGTACGCCTGGGCGCGGGCGGCGGCGTCGGGGCCGGAGCCGAAGCGGTCCGCGTCCGCGTCGCAGTGCCACTCGCTGTAGCTGACGTCCTGGAACTGCAACTGGAAGGCGCGGAAACCCAGCGCCCACATCGCGTCCAGCTTGCGGGTCAGCGCGCGCAGGTCCTTGTCCGAGGCGAAGCACATCGCCTGGCCCGGGGCCACCGCCCAGCCGAGCGTGACGTGGTTGCTCCGGGCCCGCTCCGCCAGCTCCCGGAACTCCGCGCGCCGGCGGTCCGGGTACGGCTCGCGCCAGCGGGCCTGCCGGTGGAGGTCGTCGCCGGGTGCGTACAGGAACCGGTTCTGCTTGGTGCGGCCCATGAAGTCCAGCTGACCCAGGCGCTGTCGGTGCGTCCACGGGGTGCCGTAGAAGCCTTCGGTGACCCCGCGCACGGCGGTACCCGGCCAGTCGCGTACGACGGCGGCCGTGAAGGTGCCGTCGGGACGAAGGAGCTGACGCAGCGTCTGGACGGCGTGGAACAGGCCGTCCTCGCCCGCACCGGTGAGCGCGACGGTCTCCTTGCCGACGGTCAGGGTGTAGCCGCCGGAGGGGAGGGCGTGGAGGTCCGGCTGGGGGGAGCCCGCAGACCGGTCCGCGCCCATCCGCACCACGAGCGCCCCCTTGGGCGCCTTGTCGCCGGGGGCGGTGAACCGGCGCGCGCCGGCCTCCCGCAGCAGCGTGCGCAGGGCGTCGACGGCATGAGGGTCGGCCGACGCGTCGGTGTTCAGGACTACCTCGTCGGTCACCGCGACCGGGGCCCCGTTCGCCCGCAGGGACTGCGGACGGGGCCAGACGGCCAGGTCCGCCTCGGCCCGGTCGGGAACGGGGGACGTGGTCGTCCCGGGAACGGAGGGGGCCGCCACGGAGACGGGCGCGGCGCCCAGGGTTCCGGCGACCACCGCGAACGCGAGGGCGGCCGCTCTCTTCCCATGCCGTAGCTGCAAGGCCCCTCCAGAGGAGACAGAACCAACCCGTGACAGACCAGGAGCCCACCATTGTGCTCCGGACGTGTCAACGGGAGTGGCCGTTGTGGCGGGTTTGCCCGCATGTGAGATGAGGGAACGGGAACACAATGTGAGCAGGAGCACGTTCCACGGATTGGGGTGCCTGCCTCCGCGCCCGCTGGGTAGGGGCTGCGAGGAACCCCGCCGCCAGGCGCATCCGTGCACGAAGCTCCATGCGATTCCGTTCGATTGACTCCGATTGAATCTGATTGATTTCGACGAGGAGGCCCTCAGTGGCTGCTGCACCGGCGTTCGTTCTGTCCCCGCCCATGTCCAAACCCGAGGCGGAACTGTCCGCCGACCTCGACGGCCTGCACAGCGCCGAAGCCGAAGGCATGCACGCCTGCGTCTTCAGCGCGGAGGGCCCCTGCGCGGGAGTGCCGCTCACCAGCGAGCCCCCGCTGCCCGACGCCGAACCCCTCACCAGCGAGCCCCCGCTCTCCGACGCCGCCCCCCTGACCAGCGAGTCCGACGCAGCCATGGACGCCGGCGGACTCGACTCCTTCCCGGCGCAGTACGTCCCGGAGCCCTAGATGGCCGGTGCCGGACCGGCCGAGCCGCCTTCGGAGTCGTCCTCCGAGTCACCTTCCCCGTCGTTCTCCGAGTCGCCCTCCGACCCTTCCCCGCCGCCGTCCGGGCTTTCCCCGCCGCCCTCCGGGCCGGCTCCCGAGCCTCCCGAGCCTTCCGCGGACCTGTCCCGGCTCGCGGCCCTCCATGGCGTCGCCACCTCCTACAACCCCTCCCCGGACCGTACGGTCGCCGCCCCTGCCACCGCCGTCACCCTCGCCCTGGCCGCCCTCGGCGTGGACGCGGGGACCCCCGAGGCCGTCCGTGACGCGCTCACCGCCGGCGAGCGGGAGCGGGCCGAGCGACTGCTGCCGCCCACCCTGGTCGGCTGGGGCACCGGCGCGCCGCCCGCCCTGGCCGCGCTCCCCGAGGGAACCCGGCTGCTCGTCCGCACCGAGCAGGGCGAGACCCGCGCCTCGGCCGAGAACCTCCCGCCCGGCGTGCACCGGGTGACCGCCACCGCGCCCGACGGCCGCACCGGCGAGGCCCACCTGATCGTCGCCCCGCCCCGGCTGCCCGCGCCCCCGGCCCGCTCCTACGGGCTCCTCGTCCAGCTCTACTCGCTCCTCTCCCGCCGCTCCTGGGGCATGGGAGACCTCGCCGACCTCGGCGAACTCGCCGCCTGGGCCGGTCGCGCCCTCGGCGCCGGATTCGTCCAGATCAACCCGTTGCACGCGGCCGTCCCCGGCACTCCGACCGACCCCTCGCCCTACCGGCCGTCCTCCCGCCGTTTCCCGGACCCGGTCCACTTGCGGATCGAGGACGTTCCGGAGTTCGCGTACGTGGGGGAGGGCGAGGGTGTCGCGGGAGCCGCGGGAGCCGCGGGAGCCGCGGGAGCCGCGGGCGTCGCGGGAGCCGAGAACGACCGCGAACGGCGGCGGGAGCGGCGGGAGCGGCGGGAGGGCCCGCTGCGGGACCGGCTGGAGGACCTGCTCCGGCGGGCCGCGGAGCTGCGCGAGGCGGTGCTGGACAAGGGCGCCCTCATCGACCGGGACGCCGTCTGGGCGACCAAGAAGGCCGCACTCGAAATGGTGAACGCCGTACCGCTCGGTCCCGGCCGCCTCGCCGCCTACTGCGACTTCCTCGCCGAGCAGGGGCAGGCCCTGGAGGACCACGCCACCTGGTGCGCGCTCACCGAGGTGCACGGCCCCGACTGGCACACCTGGCCCGCCCCCCTGCGCGACCCGCGCTCGCCCGGGACCGCGCGGGCCCGCCGCGAACTGGCGGCCCGGGTCGACTTCCACTCCCGGCTGGCCTGGCTCACCGACACCCAGCTCACCGCCGCCCAGCGGGCCGCGCGCGAGGCCGGGATGCCGATCGGGATCGTCCACGACCTCGCGGTCGGCGTGCACCCCGGCGGCTCCGACGCCTGGGCGCAGCAGGACACCCTCGCCGCCGGCATGTCGGTCGGCGCACCCCCCGACGCCTTCAACGCGCGCGGCCAGGACTGGAGCCTGCCGCCCTGGCGCCCCGACCGGCTCGCCGCCTGCGGCTACGCGCCGTTCCGCGCCCTGCTCCAGGCCCTGTTCCGGTACGCGGGCGCCCTGCGCATCGACCACGTCATGGGCCTGTTCCGGCTCTGGTGGGTGCCCCAGGGGCAGCCGCCCACCGAGGGCACGTACGTCCGCTACGACGCCGAGGCGATGCTCGCCGTCCTCGTCCTGGAGGCCTCCCGCGCCGGGGCGGTGGTGATCGGCGAGGATCTGGGCACGGTCGAGCCCGGCGTGCGCGAGGCACTGCGCGAACGCGGGGTGTACGGGACGTCGGTGCTCTGGTTCGAACGGGACTGGGAGGGCGATCGCAGGCCGCTGCCGCCGGAGACCTGGCGCGCCGGCTGCCTGGCCACCCTCACCACCCACGACCTGCCGCCCACCGCGTCCCGCCTCACCGGCGAACACGTCGAGCTCCGCGACAGCCTCGGCCTGCTCACCCGCCCCCTCGCCGAGGAACACGCGGAGGCCGTAGCCGACACCGTGGAATGGCTGGACCTGCTGACCCGGCTCGGCCTGCTGCACGGCACGGACGGCGCCGCTCACACGGAGGAGGAGGCACGCGTCCAGGCCGTCCACCGCTACCTGCTGCGGACCCCCGCCCGGATGATCGGCGTCTGGCTCCCCGACGGCGTCGGCGACCGCCGCCCGCAGAACCTCCCCGGCACCTGGGACCAGTACCCGAACTGGCGCCTGCCCATCGCCGACGCCCAGGGCCGCCCGATCCCCCTGGAGGACCTGACGACGTCCCCGAGACTGCGCGCCCTGCTCGACGTGGTGCGCACCCACACCCACCGGCAGGGCGGCACGAGCAGCGCGGACGCCCCGGGAGGGGCCTGAGGGCAAACCGGTTCGAACCGGGACATACCCGGTGCGACCGGGGTTCCGTACGCACCCCCGGACGCGCGGGCCCCACGGCTGTTCGCTACGTTGGCACCGTGGACAAGACGAACGCCCTGCGCGCCGGCGCCCTGGCAGCCGGTACGACGCTGATGATGCTGCTCATGACGTCCCCCGCGCTCGCGCTCACCCGCGACCACGGGGACGACCCCGGCACGGGCCTGAGCGTGATCGAGACGCTGGGTCTGTACGTCGTGGCCCCGATCGTGCTCTACCTGGTCATCGCCGGTCTGGTGATGGTCGGCGACAAGTCGCACAAGAAGAAGGACACGACCAGCTCCAACATCGCGATCAAGCCGGACGTCAAGGCCTGACCCCGGTCCCGGACTCCGGCCGGTCGTCCCCGCAGCTTTCCGAGGGCGCCGACCTCGCCCTCGTACGCGCGAATCGCCGTACGGGGGTGGGGTCGGCGCCCTCTGTGCGGGCTGCTGCTCCGCTCTTTCCGGTCTGAGGCGATCGCCGGGACCGTAGGAACGAATGCAGAGGCGGGAACATGATTGCTCTAGTGCTGCTCGGCGTTTTGGCGCTCGTCGGCGGCGGGTGCGCGTGTGTGGTGTGGGCGGAGCGCGGCGGCCCCCGCTGGGCCCGCGTCGTGGCGGCCGTGACGCTCGGTGCGGGGGAATTGCTGCGCCGCTCCGAGAAGAACCGTCGCCGGGGCCTGAACCGGCCCACCAGCGACGGTGACCAAGTGCTCTGACCGGGAAGGTTCGCAGGGGTGGTGGTGGGAACGGTTGGATGGGCGGTGACGTCCGTTGCGACGCATGTGAGTGGTCGCGGGGGCCACCGCGACCACCTCGATGCCGTCCGCGTCCGCCACGGCCGCACCGTCAACGGGGCCGCTTCCTGACGCGCCTTGGAAAAAAAGTTGCGGGCCGCTGTCGATCCGGCCACGTCCCGTTCGACATCGTGATGTGCGGCGCCTCGCCACACGATGACGCGACAGGACCTGACGAGGAAACACGTGGATCAACTGCTGAGAGTCATGAACTTCAACGTCTCGAGTGACGGAATCGGTGCCGGTGAGCACCAGAGTCTCGAGCGACCGTTCGGCTACGACCATCCCGAGATGCTGTTCGCCTGGGCCGGAGCCACGGCGAGCTGGCCCATGCGCACGGATCCCGGGGGGAGCCGGGGCCTCGACGACTACTTCACGCGAGACTTTGCACGCAACATCGGTGCCGAGATCATGGGCCGCAACAAGTTCGGGCCCCAGCGCGGGCCCTGGCAGGACCATGAGTGGCGCGGCTGGTGGGGGGAGGAGCCCCCGTTCCGCACGCCGGTGTTCGTCTTGACCCACCACAAGCGTCCGTCGTTCACGCTCTCCGACACCACGTTCCACTTCGTCGACGACGACCCGGCCACGGTCCTCGAACGGTCACGGGAAGCGGCGCAGGGCAAGGACGTCCGACTCGGCGGCGGGGTCACCACCATCCGACAGTTCCTTGATGCGGACCTCGTCGACACCATGCATGTGGCGGTCTCGCCGATAAGGCTCGGGTCCGGACTACGGCTCTGGGAGTCCCCCGATGAGCTGCTCGACCGGTTCCACCTGGAGGTCGTGCCCAGCCCGAGCGGCGTGACGCACCACCTGTTCTGGCGAAGGTGACGCGAGGGCCACTCGAGTTCAGGCCGCGACTGCGAGGGGGCGTCCGCCCCATCGGATGCTCTTCTCGCTGCGGATGCGGGCGCGGGCGCGTGCAGAGGCACGCGGGGACGGCCCCGGCGTTCGGAGCAAGGAAATGTCACTCGCACCGGAGCAGTCACGAGACCTCATCCATGAGCTGACCAAGGAGCTGTGAGAAACCCGATGACCACACCCACCCAGTGGCGGAAGTCTTCCTACTCCGGCGGCGGCGAGGGTAACGACTGTGTCGAGATCGCGGAGCTGGACGGCGACATAGCCGTCCGCGACTCGAAGACCCCCTCCCGCGCCCCCCTCTCCGTCCGCGCCCCCGCTTTCACCGCCTTCGTCGAAGGGCTGAAAGGGCGTCAAGGGTGCCTGGGATAAAGCAGAGGTGACCGGGTGTCAGGGCGGGACGCGTCGTTTCTAGACTCTGTCCATGAACACTCAAGCCACCCTGCCCGAGGCACCGGCCGGCGACGCCACCGAACCGGCCCTCTTCGCGACCATGTCCACCATGCGGGCCATGCGGCGCCTCCAACCCGACCCGGTGCCCGACGAGCTCCTGGACCGGCTGATACAGGCGGCCGTCTGGGGGCCCAGCGGCGGCAACATGCAGCGCTACGAGTACGTCGTCGTCACCGACCCCGAGGTCATGGCCGAGCTCGCGCCGCTGTGGAAGCGGTGTGTGGACGCGTACCTCGCCACGACCGGCAAGTACGCCCCCGCCGGCATGGACGAGGCCGCGTACGGGCGCATGGTCGCCGCCATCGAGTACCAGCGCGACCACTTCGCCGAGACCCCGGCGCTGATCATCCCCTGTTACCGCTTCCCGGAGCCGAGGATCGAGGAGGAGGGCCTGCAGCGCTACGCCGAGGCGCTCGGCGCCGAGGGGACGGCGCGCATGGGGCGGATCCAGGAGCGCTTCTCCGCCCTCGCGGAGGGCTCCTGCGTCTACCCGGGCGTGCAGAACCTGCTGCTCGCTGCGCGAGCCCTGGGCCTGGCCGCCAACATCACCATCTGGCACCTGATGCTGGAGGACGAGTGGAAGGCGGCCCTCGGCATTCCCGAGGACATGAACACCTTCGCGGCCATTCCGGTGGGGTGGCCGCGCGGCAAGTTCGGTCCGGTGAGCCGCCGCCCGGTCGCGGAGGTCGTGCACCGGAACCGCTGGTAGGCCACAGGCGCCGGGCCGTTGCCGGGTGCTGGGCGGGGGAGGGGGCCCCGCCCGGTACGCGGTGGTGACCCGACCCGGCGTTCGGCGTTCCCGCCCCCGGGCGCCGGCCGGTTCGCTACCTCTCTGTGGCGAGCAGCAATTCCCTCAGCAGGTCGGCCAGTTGTTCCGCCCGGCCCCCGTCCAGGGCGGACAGGGCCTCCGTCTGGAGGGCGAGACCCGCGCCGACCGCCTCTTCGGCCAGGCGCAGGCCCTGCTCGGTGAGCGTGACCTGGAGTCCCCGGCGGTCGTGCGGGTCGGGGGAGCGGCGCAGCAGTCCCGCCCGCTCCAGTTTGTCGAGGCGGCCCGTCATCCCGCCGGTGGTGAGCATCAGCGTGGCCGAGAGCTGACGGGGGGACAGGGCGTAGGGCTCGCCGGAGCGACGCAGGGTCGCGAGGACGTCGAACTCCCCGCGCGAGATCCCGTACTTGGCGTACGCCTCCTCCAGCCGGTCGCCCATGGCGCGTGAGAGCCGGGTGACGCGGCCGAAGACCTCCATCGCGACCGTGTCGAGGTCCGGCCGCTCCCGGGCCCACTGCTCGACGATCGCGTCGACGGGGTCCTTGCGCTGCTCGGGGCGTGCACTCATGGCCAGGAGTATCCGCCCCCTCCCGGTCACCCGCAAGAAAGTAGCTTGATGGAAAGTTGCTTAGCGTTAAGCTATTCCCTGTCTGCTCGAAGCTGCCCCGGGAAGAGGTGCGCCCCCATGGCCCCGAACCGCGCCACCCTGATCGCGCTCACCGCCCTCGCCCCCGTCTCCTGGGGCACCACCTACGCCGTCACCACCGAGTTCCTCCCGGCCGACCGCCCCCTGTTCACCGGCCTGATGCGCGCCCTGCCTGCCGGACTGCTGCTGCTCGCGCTCGCCCGGGTGCTGCCGCGCGGCGCCTGGTGGGGGAAGGCGACCGTGCTCGGCGCGCTCAACATCGGCGCCTTCTTCCCCCTGCTGTTCCTCGCCGCGTACCGGCTGCCCGGCGGGACGGCCGCGGCCGTCGGTTCGATCGGACCGCTGTGCGTGGTCGGCCTCTCGGCGCTGCTGCTGGGGCAACGGCCGACGGTACGCAGCCTGCTCACCGGGACCGTGGCCGCGTTCGGCGTGAGCCTGGTCGTCCTGAAGGCGGCCGGGGCGTTGGACCCGCTCGGTGTGCTCGCGGCGCTCACCTCCATCGCCTCCATGTCCACCGGCACCGTGCTCACCAAGCGGTGGGGCCGCCCCGAGGGCGTCGGCCCGCTCGCGCTCACCGGCTGGCAACTGACCGCGGGCGGCCTGCTGATCGCCCCGCTCGCCCTCCTGGTCGAGGGTGCGCCGCCCGCGCTGGACGGCCCGGCGGTCGGCGGTTACCTCTACCTCGCCCTGGTGAACACGGCGGTCGCGTACTGGCTCTGGTTCCGCGGCATCGGCCGCCTCACCGCCACCCAGGTCACCTTCCTCGGCCCGCTCTCCCCGCTCACCGCGGCCGTCATCGGCTGGGCGGCGCTCGGCGAGGCGCTGACGCCGTGGCAACTGGCCGGCATGGCGCTGACGTTCGGGGCGACGGTGGCGGGCCAGCTCGCACCCGCGCCCCGGCGGAAGGCTTTGCGGCGCCGAGAGACGACGGACTGCCGTCCGTCAGCGGCGGCCCCCTGCAAGTAACGGGACGGCGGACCGTGACGCGTGTACGGCCCCCGCCATCTGCCGAATCCGCGCGGGTCCTTGTACTCTGCACCGGTACTGGCGAGTCGGGGTGGTCGTCGACAGCGGGGGCTGTACTGCATGAGGACGTCGGGGCGGGCCGCACGACGGTGGCGGGTGGCGGCCGTCGGCTGCGCCGTCCTGGTGTGCGTCGCCGGGTACGGTCTCTTCCGGTCTCTGCCCGCCGGGGACGTGGACCCCTTCGGCGCACTGACGGGCGCGCTCGGCGCCCTCGCCGGCCTGGTCGCTTCGGCACGGCAGTACCAGCGGGAACGCCGGGCCGAAGCGGAGAGCACCCTGGCCCGGGCGGTCCGCGCGCACGAGGACCGGCAGCACCGCAACCTGCTGGGCCCGCGGAAGGCGTCCATCCCGGTCCGTTTCCACTTTTCCACGCCTCCCGGGAGCCCGGCGGACAGCGCCACCGGGACCCACCCATGGCCGGAGATCACCGACCGCTTCCTCGCCCTGTGCGGCCCGGCACGCCGCCTCGCGATCTTCGCGGGGGCGTGACCGCGCCGCGCCGATATGGTCCGCTCAGCCCGGGTGCCCCGCCCGCACGCCGTCCAGCTCGCACCACACGTACTTGCCCCGGTTGCCCTCCCGTGCGAGCGGCTGCCAGCCCCAGACATCGGCACAGGCCCGCACCAGGGCGAGACCCCTTCCGTCCTCCCGGTCCAGCGCGGGCGCGAAGGGCTGCGGCGGCTCGGGCGGGGACGGGTCCGCGTCCCACGCCCCGATCCGCAGGACATCCGACGCCGAACAGCGCACCCGCAGCGCGGCGGGCCCCTTGGTGTGCCGCACTGCGTTGCCGATCAACTCCGTCGCGAGCAGTTCCGCGACGTCGACCTGCCCGATCAGGCCGTGCACCGTGAGGATCAAACGCAGGGTACGGCGGCAGACGGTGACGGCTCTGGGATCGTTCGGGATGGAGAGGGAGTACTCCCACGGGTCGGTTTCGGGCATGCGAACTCCTTTGAGGTGGAGAGTGGTTGGGTTACGCGGCAGTCGTGGTCGACGGTGTCTCTGCCGTCCGCGTTGTGGCATGGCGGAGCGGTGCGCTTCCGAAGATCTGGATACTGCGCAGGGCAATCGCTTCGTGACTGAAGGTAGGTCTAAATCTTCATGTCGAGCAAGTTGTTCGCGTAATCTGAGCCCGAACGAGTCATGCGCATGTGTACGAGATCGGAGCGCCGTCGATGGCCCTGAGGCGTGAGCCCACCGCCCGTCAGCTGAGACTGGCGACCGAACTGCGCCGGCTTCGTGACGCCGCAGGTCTCGCCGCTCGGGAAGCTGCGGCGCTACTCGGGGTGAGCCCTGTTCAGATCAGTCACATCGAGTCCGCCCTCGCGGGCGTGAGTGAGGAGCGCCTGCGTCGACTTGCCGCCAACTACTCCTGCGCGGATGCCGAGTTGATTGACGCTTTGGCAGCCATGGCGACAGGACGCGTCCGGGGCTGGTGGGAGGAGCACCGGGGCGTCCTGCCTGCCGCCTACCTGAACCTTGCCGAGCTGGAGCATCACGCGACGTTCCGGAGCGATGTGGCGGTCATCCATGTGCCGGGGCTCTTCCAGACGGAGGATTACGCCCGCGCCCTCTTCGCTTACATGAATCCGGAGTTCCCAGGTGCCGAGGTGGAGCGCCGGGTGGAGCACAGGATGCAGCGGAAGGTCATCATCGAAGGACCTGACCCGATCCCGTACGAGACGGTGATCCACGAAGCGGCGCTACGTATAAGGGTTGCCGGGCGCACGGTGATGCGAGCTCAACTCGCGCGCATCCTGGAGATGTTCGACGCCGACCATGTCACCGTCAGGGTCGTCCCCTTCGCGCTGGAAGACTTCGCGGGCGCGGGCAGCACCATGGTGCACCTGGGTGGTCCGGTCCCGCGCCTGGACACCGTGGTGCGCGACGCTCCCCACGGCACGGCCTTCCTTGACAGTGAAGCCCAACTAGCGCATTTCCAAGACCTGTTCCGTAGGGTAAGGGCCGGGTCACTCGCACCGGAGCCGTCGCGTGACCTCATTCATCAGCTGGCCAAGGAGCTGTGAGGTATCCGATGACCGCCCCCATGCAATGGCGCAAGTCTTCCTACTCAGGTGGCGGAGAGGGAAATGACTGCGTGGAGATCGCGGACTTGGGCGGCCACATAGCCATCCGGGACTCGAAGCGCCTCTCCCGCGACTCCCTCTCGGTCCCCACCCCCGCTTTCGCGGCTTTCGTCGGCGCGCTCAAGGAACGCCAAGGACGCTTGGCATGACGCGGGGCGCCCCCTGAATTTCGATCCCCGCGTGTGCGGGGAGCAGTCGTAGGTGCGGAAGGTGAAGCCCTGTTCGTTGGGGCCATCCCCGCGGGTGCGGGGAGCAGACTGTCTGAGCTGCGACTCTACTGCTGCGGTGGTATGAGGCCGGAGGATTTCGCGGATTTCGGCAAATGGAACACAGGGTCCCATCCGGTCTCGTGGGTGTTTCTTTGTGTCGAGAGGGAGTGGACCGCCCTACGGCTTGGTTCGACCTGGCCGGCAAGCCGTGGGTTGAGGTGTGACGACGAGATGGCACGAGGAAGCACCGTCGACCCTGCGGCCAGGTAGGTGGCCTTCATAGGCCCGCATCGCCTTCACGGCAAGGGCGCCCGGCGGTGTACCGCCGGGCGCCCTTCTGTGCGTACTGCTGTCCGACTACTCCGCCGCCGTGTCCGCCGCCTGGGCGCGCAGGGCGCGTTCCACGCCTGCGCGGGACTCCGAGACGAGGCGGCGCAGGGCCGCGTTCGGGTCGGCGGAGGTCAGCCAGGCGTCCGTCTTCTCCAGGGTCTCCTCGGAGACCTGGATCGACGGGTAGAGGCCGACCGCGATCTGCTGGGCCATCTCGTGCGAGCGGGACTCCCACACGTCGGCCACCGCCTCGAAGTACCGGTCCGTGTACGGCGCCAGCAGCTCGCGCTGGTCGGTCTGGACGAAGCCGGCGATGACCGCCTCCTGGACCGCGTTCGGCAGCTTGTCGGACTCCACGACCGACGCCCACGCCTCCGCCTTGGCCTCCTCGGTCGGCCGGGCGGCCCGAGCGGTCGCCGCGTGACGCTCGCCCGCGGCGGTCTTGTCGCGCTCGTACTCGCCCGCGATCCCGGTCTCGTCGTACCGGCCCACCGCCGCCAGCCGCTCCACGAACGCCCAGCGCAGCTCGGTGTCGACGGCCAGGCCCTCGATCGTCTGCGTGCCCTCCAGCAGGCTGTCCAGCAGGTCCAGCTGCTCCGGCTTGCGCGCCGTCGCGGCGAAGGCGCGGGCCCACGCCAGCTGGTGGTCGCTGCCCGCCTCGGCGGCCCGCAGGTGGGCCAGCGTGGCCTCCGTCCAGCGGGTGAGCAGCGCCTCGTGGGCGTTCGGGGCGGCGTACAGGTCGATCGCCAGCTTCACCTGGCGGTGCAGCGACTGCACGACGCCGATGTCGGACTCCTTGCCGATGCCGGAGAGCACCAGGGACAGGTAGTCGCGGGTGGCCAGTTCGCCGTCGCGGGTCATGTCCCAGGCCGACGCCCAGCACAGGGCGCGCGGCAGGGAGGCCTCGAAGTCGCCCAGGTGCTCGGTGACGAAGGCCAGGGAGCGCTCGTCCAGACGCACCTTGGCGTACGACAGGTCGTCGTCGTTGAGCAGCACGACGGCCGGGCGGACCTTGCCGACGAGCTGCGGTACGGCGGTCAGCTCGCCGTCGACGTCCAGCTCGACCCGGTCGACGCGCACCAGCTTGCCGCTCGCCTCGTCCAGGTCGTACAGGCCGACCGCGATCCGGTGCGGGCGCAGGGTCGACTCGCCCTTGGCGCCGGCGGGCAGCGCGGGCGCCTCCTGGCGGATGGCGAAGGAGGTGATGGTCCCCGTGCCGTCCGCGCCGTCCGTCTCGATCTCCGGGCGCAGGACGTTGATGCCGGCGGTCTGGAGCCACTTCTTCGACCAGGCGCTCAGATCGCGGCCGGAGGTCTCCTCCAGGGCGCCCAGCAGGTCGGACAGGCGCGTGTTGCCATACGCGTGCCGCTTGAAGTACGCCTGCACGCCGCTGAAGAAGGCGTCCTTGCCGACGTAGGCCACCAGCTGCTTGAGCACCGAGGCGCCCTTGGCGTACGTGATGCCGTCGAAGTTGACCAGCACGTCGTCCAGGTCACGGATGTCGGCCATGATCGGGTGCGTGGACGGCAGTTGGTCCTGCCGGTACGCCCAGGTCTTCATGGAGTTCGCGAACGTCGTCCACGAGTGCGGCCACTTCGAACCCGGCGCGTCCGCCTGGCAGGCGGCCTCGGCGTAGGTGGCGAACGACTCGTTCAGCCACAGGTCGTTCCACCACTCCATGGTGACCAGGTCGCCGAACCACATGTGGGCCAGCTCGTGCAGGATCGTCGAGGCCCGCACCTCGTAGGCGGCGTCCGTCACCTTCGACCGGAAGACGTACTGGTCCCGGATGGTGACCGCGCCGGCGTTCTCCATCGCGCCCGCGTTGAACTCCGGCACGAACAGCTGGTCGTACTTCCCGAAGGGGTACGCGTAGTCGAACTTCTCCTGGAACCACTCGAAGCCCTGCCGCGTGACGTCGAAGATCGCGTCCGCGTCGAGGTACTCGGCGAGCGAGGGCCGGCAGTAGATGCCGAGCGGCACCGACTGGCCGTCCTTCTCGTACACGCTGTGCACGGAGTGGTACGGGCCGACGATCAGCGCGGTGATGTACGTCGAGATCCGCGGCGTCGGCTCGAACTCCCAGACGTTGTCCCGGGGTTCGGGCGTGGGGGAGTTGGAGACGACGGTCCAGCCGTCCGGTGCCTTCACGGTGAACTGGAAGGTCGCCTTGAGGTCGGGCTGCTCGAAGCTCGCGAACACCCGGCGGGCGTCCGGCACCTCGAACTGGGTGTAGAGGTAGGCCTGGTCGTCGACCGGGTCGACGAACCGGTGCAGGCCCTCACCGGTGTTGGTGTACGCGCAGTCGGCGCTCACCCGCAGGACGTTGCGGCCCGGGAGCAGGCCGGGCAGAGCGATCCGGGAGTCCTCGAACACCTCGGCGGGGTCGAGGGCGTCCCCGTTGAGAGTCACCTCGTGCACGGTGGGAGCCACCAGGTCGATGAACGACCCCGCGCCGTTCGCGCCCTCGGAGACGTCCGCAGAGACGTCGAAGCGCACCGTGGTCACGGACCGGTAGGTGCCGCCCTCCTGCGCGCCGGAGAGGTCGAGATCGACCTCGTACGAGTCAACGGTCAGCAGCTTCGCCCGCTGCTGCGCCTCTTCGCGAGTCAGGTTTGTGCCAGGCACGCGGTCATCTCCTCGTCATGTGTCGGTCTCGCCATCCTTCCACGCCACCGGCGCGGAACGCGATGTCCGTTTACCGCCGGTGAGGCGCCCCGCCGCGCGCGAACCTGGAGACCATGACGACCCACACCCCTCGCCCCATCCCGGGAGTGGTCCTGAAGGAACTGCGCACCCTGGACGACGCGGGCCGTCCCCCGGTTCCCCGCACCGACGACGAGGGCGGCGCCCCGCTCCGCTGCTGCCTGCGCCACAGCGAGCCGGGCTGGGGGTCCCCCCTGCTCGAACGAAGCTGAGAGCTTGGGGGCCGATCGCCCTGGTCTCCTACGCCCCCCTGCGCCGCTGGGCAGCGGAAACGGGTGCCGACCCGGGTCCGTACGACGAACAGGGGCCGGTCTTCCTCCACGCCGAGGACTGCGCGGGACCGCAGGGCGACGACGGCCTCCCCTTCACCGCCGCCCACCGCGTCCTCCGCCGCTACGCCTCCGACGGCACCATCCTGGGCGGCCGCCTGGTGCACACCCCGGACGCCTTCACCCCCGCCCTCACGGAGGCCTTCACCGACCCGGCCGTCGCCCTCGTCCACGTCCGCGCGGTGGAGTACGGCTGCTTCCTGTACGAGGTGCGACGCGGCTAGCCGTGCGTGACGCGGATCTTGGACTGGCCGTGCGGAAGTTCCTCCCAGTCGTCCATGAAGCGGGCGGCCAGGCCGTACCGGGCGGCGAGGGCGGTCAGCGTTTCGGTGCGGTAGTAGAAGTCCTCGCGCAGCACATGGTGTTCCTCGCCCTCCGTCCGGTCGAAGGTGAAGTCGAACCAGCCGCCCGGCGCCAGCACCCGGCCGACATGGGCGAGGCACTCCTCGATCACCGGCGGCGGGGAGTGCGAGAAGACGCTGTGCGCGTGCACCACGTCGAAGTGGGCCTCGGGCAGGAACCGCAGCGTGAGGTCACGCACCGGGGTCAGGGTGGGCAGCCGGTCCTGAAGCCCCTGGGTCACCAGGGTGTCCTGCGCGGCGATCAGGATGTCGGGAGAAATGTCGACGCCGTGGTAGTGGCCCGGCTCGAGGTAGTCGATGAAACGCCACCCCGCCCGCAGGTTGCCACAGCCGATCTCCAGCATCCGGTGCTCCGGGCGCAGCCCGTGCTTCAACAGGTAGTCGAACTGCATGGCTCCCAGCGCCAGCCAGCGCTCCCGGTTGCGGCTGCCCACCGCGGCGTCCGGGTCCTGACGGGTGTCGGAGCGCATGACCGCCCGGTAGTAGGCGACGTGGTCCGGCGAGCGGTACCGCAGCCAGGTGTCGCGGGCGGCGCGGCGCAGATGGCGGGGCACCCGGCCGGGGTGGCGCAGCGCGTAGGAGACGCGGTGGGTGAGGGCGGCGCGGTTGGCCTGGAGTTTCTTCGTGGTGGGCATGGCAGGTGCTCGTTTCCGTAGGGGCGTGTGCAGGGGCATCCGCAGGGGCGCGCGTTCATGGGGGCGCTGTGCCCGATGTGTTCCCGGTAGTCCGGTCGGCGAAGCGGCCGCACCTCAAAGCCGGCTTCGCACCTCCCGGCGGGCACCGTGAGGAGAGGGCGGTCACCCCGTTCCTCCTGCCGCGCAAGGACAGTCACCAGCCTCCGGCCACCGAGCCGAAGGAACCCGCCCTGACCGCCCACGCCGTGACCCGCGAGCGCGCCGGTGCACCCGGCGCGGTACCCGCTGCGAGAGAACTGTGTCGCTGTTCATGAAAAGCAGAAGGGTGACCCAGCCGTTCTCTGTCGGACCGAGGTGCTCCATGCGCAAAGTGGCGAGAGTGCCATGAGGCCGGGCGAACCCCGCCGGGAGCGGCCGGATCCAGTCCGACCACAGGCCAGGACCGAGGCGCATAACGGTAGCTAAAGGATTCCTACTTCGGGTAGCATTGCGGGTATGAAGATCAGTGTGAGTCTGCCTCAGGAGGACCTGGCCTTCGTCGACGAGTACGCCGCACGTACAGAGGCCGAGTCCCGGTCGGCCGTGATACACGCCGCCATCGAGTTGCTCAGGCAGGCGCAGCTTGAGCAGGAATACACGCAGGCTTTCGCCGAATGGGACGGGAGCGAGGACGCCGGGCTGTGGGACCGGGCAAGCGGAGATGGGATCACCGATGAGGCGTGGTGACATTTACATGGTGGACCTGGAACCGGTGCGGGGCGGCGAGGCCAACAAGATCAGGCCGGCGGTGGTTGTCTCCAACAACGCTGCCAACGAGTCTGTCGTGCGGCACAACCGGGGGGTTGTCACGGTGGCGCCGTTGACGTCCAACACCTCTCGCATCCTGACGTTCCAGGTCTTCCTGCGCTCCGACGAGAGCCGTCTGCCGAAGGACTCCAAGGTGCAGTGCGAGCAGGTCCGTGCCGTTGCGCAGGACCGCCTGCTGCACAAGGTCGGCGCCGTGCCGCGGCAGCGCATGGCCGAGATCGACGTGGCGCTGCGGCGGCATCTGGCGTTGTGAGCACACGGAAAGGGGGCGTCCACCGGTTGACCGGCGGACGCCCCCTTTCGGAGCCGGACGGGGGTCAGTCCTTGAACTCGGCCGCCACCAGTTCGGCGATCTGGACGGTGTTCAGGGCCGCGCCCTTGCGGAGGTTGTCGTTGGAGACGAAGAGGGCCAGGCCGTGGTCGACCGTCTCGTCGCGGCGGATGCGGCCCACGTAGGACGAGTCCTGGCCCGCCGCCTGGAGCGGGGTGGGGATGTCGGTGAGGACGACACCGGGGGCGTCGGCCAGCAGCTCGGCCGCGCGCTCCGGGCTGATCGGGCGGGCGAAGCGGGCGTTGATCTGGAGGGAGTGCCCGGAGAAGACCGGGACGCGCACGCAGGTGCCGGAGACCTTGAGGCCGGGGATGTCCAGGATCTTGCGGGACTCGTTGCGCAGCTTCTGCTCCTCGTCGGTCTCGTTCAGACCGTCGTCCACGAGGTTGCCGGCGAAGGGCAGCACGTTGAAGGCGATGGGGCGCTTGTAGACGGCCGGTTCGGGGAAGTCGACCGCGCTTCCGTCGTGGGTCAGCTTGTCGGCGTCGGCGACGACCTTCTGGGTCTGGCCGTGCAGCTCCGCCACGCCCGCCAGTCCGGAGCCGGACACCGCCTGGTAGGTGGCGACGACCAGAGCCTCCAGGCCCGCCTCGTCGTGCAGCGGACGCAGCACCGGCATCGCGGCCATCGTCGTGCAGTTCGGGTTGGCGATGATGCCCTTGGGGCGGTTCGCGATCGCGTCCGGGTTCACCTCGGAGACGACCAGCGGGACCTCGGGGTCCTTGCGCCACGCGGACGAGTTGTCGATCACGACCGCGCCCTGCGAGGCGACCTTCTCGGCCAGCGCCTTCGAGGTCGCGCCGCCCGCCGAGAACAGCACGATGTCCAGGCCGGTGTAATCGGCGGTGGACGCGTCCTCCACCGTCACGCCGTCCAGCTCCGTCCCCGCCGAGCGGGCCGAGGCGAACAGGCGCAGCTCTGTGACCGGGAAGTTCCGCTCCTTGAGGATGCTGCGCATGACCGTGCCCACCTGACCGGTGGCTCCGACGATTCCGACCCTCACGGCGTCTCCCTCACTGCCTGCTGCGTCCTACGACGTATACGGCGTACATGTGCCCTTTGCCTGCCGGCCGGGGCATTTCCATCATGCGGCCGACCAGGGCCCGCCTGTCCAATTCTTTGCGCTCCCTGCCCGCACAGTGGGACAGGCGGGCAGGGGGCCACCGGTTGCGGACCTGCGGTCGCCACCCCTTTGAGCTGCAGAAATTCAGCCGACGGGGGCCGGCGGCCGCAAGGTTCCCTGCCCCGCCCCGCTCCACCCACACGGAGGTGTGACGTACGCCTCTGCCCGGTTCGCGCGACGGGCGAACGTTCCGGGCCCCGTCGGCGTCGTAGGAGAAACGGCGTGAGGGGGGTGGGCAGTGCTGCGCGGAAGGATCCGGCGTGGCCGGCAGGCGTACGGCGCAGCGGAGGACGACCCGCTGGACGCGGCGCAGGAGCGCCGGGTCCGGGCGGTGCTCGCGCTCGGCGGGGTGCCGCAGACCGACCTGCCGGACGGAGTGCAGCAGGTCCGGCTGCGGCTGCTGGAACGCGCCGCGAGCGGGCAGGAGGCGCCCCGGGACGTCTCGGCGTGGGCGGCGGTCGTCGCCTCCCACCTCGCCATGGACTGGCACCGGGCCAAACGCCGCCAGGAGCGGCTCGGCGAACGCCTCGCCGCGCTGCGCCCCGCCGAGGCTCCTGCCGACGAGGAGACCCGCCTGCTCTCCCTCGCCGTCGCCCGCGGCCTGGACGGACTGCCCGACGCCCAGCGCCAGGTCGTCGTGCTGCGGTTCTACGCCGACCTTCCGGTGCGCTCGATAGCCGAGCAGCTCGGGGTGCCGGAGGGCACGGTCAAGAGCAGGCTGCACACGGCGGTCCGGGCTCTGCGCGCCCGCCTGCACGAGGACGAGGTGGTGTAGACGTGAGCGTCCACGACAGCCGGAACAACACCGGGGACGACCGGAACAACACCGGAGACGAGCACGGCACCGAGTACGGCGGTGTTGAGTACGACGCCGTTGAGTACGACGGCGTTGAGTACGAGGGCATCGACGCCCTCATGGCCGCGATCCTCGACGAACCGCTGCCCTCGGCGGCCCGGCGGGACCCGGCGTTCCTGGCCGCGCGGGACGCGGCAGCCGCCGATGTCGCCGTGCTGCGGGAGCAGTTGGGGCTCATCGGGGACACGCTGATCCGGGAAGCGGAGCCCGGCCCCGCGCCGGTACGGCCTCTGCCTTCTGTCGCCCGGCCGCCCCGCCGCGCCCGTCGGCCCCTGCGGGTCGCCCTCGGCGCGCTCGCCGCGGCGGCGGCCGCCGCGGTGGTCCTCGGTACGGGCTGGCTCGTGACGCAGACCGGGCAGGGCGACAGCGTGTCGTCGGGAGCCGAGGCCGACGAAAAGGCAGTGGGCAGCGACGGAGTACGGGACACCGAGAGGTCGGCCGGTACCGCCTTCGGCAGCCCTCGCTACCTCGCCTGCGCCCGGCTCGTGGCCGAGGGCACGGTGTCGGAGGTGGAGCCGATGCCGGGCGCCGGGCAGGACCGCGTCACGCTGGAGGTGACCCGCAGCTACAAGCCGGAGCCGGAGCCGGGCACCGCGGCAGGGGACCAGGAAGAGGTCACCTTCCTGACCGGGTCGACCGGCCGGCCCCGGCTGCACACCGGCGATCAGGTCATGGTCGGCCTGCCCCGCGAGGGCACCGTCCCGGACGCCGTGATCGTCGGCGAGGAGGACATCGCCCCCGAGCGGGCGCGCATCACCGCTGCTCTGCCCGAATCGAGCGCCCTGACCTGCGAGTGACGGGCAAGGGACGGTCATGCGATGCGCATGACGAAGGGGGCGGGCGCCCTGGTGGACGCCCGCCCCCTGCCGCTGGTGGCCGTCGGTTACGGCACGACCTTCTCGATCGTGACGCTGCCCGTGCCCGCGACCGTGCCGCGCGCGTTGACCAGCTGGACCCGGCCGAAGAACTCACGTCCCTCGGGAGCCGTCGCGGCGGCCGTGACGGTACCGGAGACGGTGGCCGACTCGCCCGTGCCGATCCTCACCGGCGCGGCCCCGTCGACCGTGACCTCGCCGAGCGTGGCGGAGAAGAACACGTCCCGGTAGTCGTAGCCGGTGGAACCGGCCGGGACGGAGTAGCCCACGACCCTGACGGTGTACGTGCCGGCCGCCGGGCGGGCGATGGACACCGACTCCTCCGAGTCGCCGTCGGCGGACTGGGCGACGAGGGTGCCTGCCGCGTTGTAGACCGCCAGGTCCAGGTCGGCGGCGGCGTCGGAGACGTTGCCGATGGCGACGTCGAGCGACGCGGCGCCCGCGGGCACCGTGACGGTGGTGGTGTGCGTGACCCCCGTGGCGATGGCGGGCCGGGCCGTCTTGGCGGAGCCCAGCGGGCCGCCGACCAGCTTGCCGTCCAGGGCGGCGGCCTGGTTGGTCACCTTCCAGGAGACGCCGGCCGGAGTACCGACCTTGGCTTCCGGCACGGTCACGGTCTCCGGGGCGAAGACCGCGCCGAGTACGGCGACGTCCAGCTTGTACGGGTTGTCGAGCAGCGGCGAGGTGCGGCGCGCCTCGACCTCGATCTCCCAGACGCCCGGCTGCGGGTTCACGTACGAACGCAGGTCGGGGCGGCAGGTGTTGGCCGGGTTGTTGTAGTTCGGGTAGCAGTTGACCGTCGACGTCGGGTCGGCCGGGACGCCGTAGGGGTGGATGGCGATGAACCGGGTCTGGCTCGTGGCCTTCAGCCCGCCGAGCGCGACCTCCAGCGTCTTCGCGCCCTCGGGCACGGTGACGAAGTAGGAGGTGGTGGCGTTGCGCTGGGCCGTGCCGGAGGCGGAGAAGGTGTGCGCCAGCGGAGCCGAGACGACCACGGTGCTCAGGATCTGCCGGTCGACGCCCTCGGTGCGCGGGTCGTCGACCTCCAGGATGGCGCTCTTGAGGCCCGCGGACCGGGGCGCGGCCTGGACCTTGACGGTCACCGGCTTGTTCAGCGACAGCTGTACCTTGCCGTCGCCGACGATGCGGAAGGCGCCGTCGGTGTTGTTCGCGAGGTCGAGCTCGTGCCGGATCGCGCGGTCGGGACCGGACGTACGGGTGATCGTGACGTCGTACGTCTTCTTCTGACCCGCCTTCAGGCCGCCCTCGCGGTCGTAGATGCCGGTGCCGAAGCCGGGGGTCTTGAGGAACTGCTCGATCGCGGTGTCGACCGGCGCCTTCACGCTGTACTCGTGCGCGGTGGCCCCGTCACGGATCGAGTCCCAGGCCTCCTCGACGTCGATGAGGCCGGCGCCCTCCTCGTAGGCCTGCAGGCCCTTGACGTGCTGGGCGGTGGAGGTGAGGGCGGTGCGCAGCTTCGCGGGCGTCAGGTCGATGCGCTTCTGCTTCGCGGCCGACAGCAGCAGCGCGGCGGAGCCGGCGGCCTGCGGGGACGCCATCGAGGTGCCCTGGAGCATGCCGTAACCGGCAGGGAGGCCGTAGCCCGCCTCGGCGACCGGGGCACCCGGCGCCCAGGTCTGGATGGTGTTGATCGCCGCGCCGGGCGCGATCAGTGTCGGCGTGAAGCCGCCGTCCTCACGCGGACCGCGCGAGGAGAACGGCATCATGGCGTACTGCGTCTTCACGACGGAGCCGTAGTTGGCGGCCCAGGTCTCCTTGGAGATGGACGCGCCGACCGAGATCACCTTGTCGGCCAGCGACGGGTCGCCGATGGTGTTGGCGCCGGGGCCGGAGTTGCCCGCGGAGATCACCAGCTGGACGCCGTAGGTGTCGATGAGGCGGGTGTACAGCTCGGCGCGGGCGTTGTTGCCGTCGTTGAGCGCGGGCAGACCGCCGATGGACATGTTGACGATGTCGACACCGCGCTCGGTGACGAGGTCGATCATGCCCTCGGTGAGCGCCACGCTGGTGCAGCCGCCGGACCAGGTGCAGGCACGGGAGGAGACGATCTTCGCGCCGGGGGCGGCGCCGTTCATCTTCCCGCCGAACAGGCCGTGGGCGGCGGTGATGCCGGCGACGTGCGAACCGTGCGAGCCCTCGATGAGACCGATGTTGACGAAGTCGGCCTTGTCGCCGGCCGCGTTGCGGACGACGTCCTTGCGGATCTCCACGACGAACGGCTGGCGCTCGGAGACGTCGGTGGACGGGTCGTCGGTGCCGAAGTACCCGATCTGGAAGCCGTCCTTGTACGGCTTCATCGGGGTGTCGTCGGAGAAGTCCTGGTTGTCGTTCAGGTCGACCCGGACGGTTCCCGCCGCGGCGTCGTACAGCACACCCCAGGCGTCGGTGGTGTCGCCGTCGAAGTTGGCGTCACCGCCCGCGTCGCCCCCGATGGTGTACGACTCCTTGAACGTGCTGATCCGGTACGAGCCCGAGGGCGCCGTCCAGGTCTTTCCGTCGTGGGTGAAGGTGGGCCCGCTCACCGATTCGGTCATCGGGCGCCAGGTCCGGTCGCCGTCGACGAGCGGGTCGGTCGCCGTCACCCAGTCGACGATCTTGCGTTCGCCGGTGGTGGTCTTCTGCAGGGCCGGGTGGGCCAGGTCCACGCCCGAGTCGAGGATGCCGATGGTGACGCCGCGGCCGTCCGCCTTCGGGTTGTCCTTCACGAAGTCGACGGCGCCCGTCTCGAAGGACGGGTTGTACGGGTTCTTCGCGGAGGTCCGCTTGTCGGGACCCGGGTAGGTGGCGGAGCTCTTGTTCTTGCCGCCGGCGGCCTTGGCGGTGGTGTCCGCGGCCGGCGTCGGGTCGTCCAGCGGGATCTCGTCGCGCAGGTCGATGCCGTGCACGGAGGAGAGCTTCGCGGCGGCGGCGATGGCCGCGTCCGCCTTGGCGGTGGGGACGGTGGCGCGGACGTAGCCCAGCTCGTCGTGGGTCCGGCCGACCGAACCGCCCTTCACCGCGTTCAGTTCCTCGGCGACCTGCTCGGTCTTGCCGGGGGCGGTGGCGATCATCATCGTGACGTTCTTGACGCCGTCGGCCTTGGCCTCGGCGAGGAGGTCCGCGTCGCTCGAACCGAGCTTGTCGTGGGCGGACTTGACGTCACCGTCGACGGGTGCGGCGGCCGGCGCGTCGGCGGCGGCCGCCAGGGGTATCGGGCCGACCGCACAGAGCGCGGCGACGAGACCGGCGGCCAGGGCGATACGGGCCGTGCGTCTGGCACCCGATATCGACTCGTGCGGGGAGGAATGGGTCATCGGCATCCCTTGTAAGTAAAGGAACCATCGTGGAGCGACCGGAGCCGATCGACCCTGGCCGCGATCGTCCGAAATGCGATCCCGGACGATCGCTGAGCCTTTCGCAAGGGGCGCTTGTTTGGGGAGGGTTGGCCGAAACGAAGCAGATGTATGGGGAAAACCCCCGATGTGCGTATGGGGTGTTGAGTGCCGAAGCCGACAAGTCGCGCACGCGGGGCGCATCGCGGGTGTCCGCCGGGTTAACGTCCCGGGGTGCGGCAGACCCTCAGGGTGGCGGCCTACGCCGTGGTGGTGCGCGACGGACAGCTCCTGCTGGCCCGGTCCCCGGTGCCCGGAGGCGCTCCGGAGTGGGTGCTGCCGGGCGGTGGCATGGAGCACGGCGAGGATCCGTACGACACCGTGCGGCGGGAGGTCGAGGAGGAGACCGGGTACCGCGTCGAGGTCACCGGACTGCTCGGCGTGAACTCCGTCCGGCACACCGTCGCCCGTCGCCTGGGCCGCAGGGCCGACCATCACGCCGTACGGCTGGTCTACGCGGGGCGGATCATCGGCGGCGAACTGAGGGACGAGATCGGCGGCTCCACCGAACTGGCCGCCTGGCAGCCCCTGGACGCCGTCCCGGACCTGGTCAGGATCCGCATGGTCGACATCGGCCTGCGGCTGTGGCGGGAGCGCCCGGCGGCGGGACGGGTGGAACGCGCGGAGGGCTGACGCGCGGGGGTGTCGGCGAAGAGCCGACGCATGGAGCATGTGAAGTTCATGACCCCGTGCGCCCATTGATCCAAATGCCGGAAATGTAGAGCTATGACACTATCCGGGTCTTCTGTCAAGTGAACGCGGCGTGACCGGTCCTGGGCCGATGCGGAAGCGGGCGCCGACGGCCGGGTGGCCCAAGATCCACGTACGGCGATCGGTGTCACGCGTTGCCGTCGCGTTCACACGCAGGCCATTCCCGCTGCCAAGCATCCAGTACGAGCGGGATGTTCACCCGGCGAACCACCGGCGAGCGCCCCGCGGTCACTGCCGATGCGTTCGCACCCGGGGAGACAAGCGCCATGTCGCGCATACGCTCAGTCGCCGACTCCACCGCACTCCACCGCCGTTCCCTCCTCGCCGCCACCGGCGCGGTGGCCCTCTCCGCCGGCGTCGGTTACGCCCTGCGGCCCGGCGGCGACCAGGCCGTCGCCGCCGGCAGCGCCGACGTCGCCGCGAACGAGGCCGTACCCGCCTCCTCCCGGCAGGCACCGGCGGCCCCGCTCGCCCCGTACACCCGCGGCACCACCGTCGCCGGGGTGTCCGCACCGCGCGGCGGCCATGCCGCCGGCTACCGGCGCCTCGACGAAGGGCCCGGCTGGGGGCGGGTGGTACGCGGCGAACTGGCCGGCGCCCGCTCCGGCCGGGACGACCGCCGCACCACGCTCGCCGCGTTCGTACAGCTCACCGACCTGCATGTGATCGACGCGCAGCACCCGCTGCGCCTGGAGTACCTGCGCTCCACCGATGTGCACGCCTGGCGGCCGCACGAGGCGCTCACCGTGCACGGCGTGGTCTCCCTCGTCGAGCGGATCAACGCCCTGCGCGGCGCCCCCGTCACCGGCTCCCCGCTGTACTTCGCGATGACCACCGGCGACAACACGGACAACAACACCCGCTCCGAACTGGACTGGTTCCTGACGGCGCTCAGCGGCGGCCGCATCGCCCCCAACAGCGGGGACCCGCGCCACTACGAAGGTGTCCAGAACAGCGGTCTGCGCCAGTACTGGCAGCCGGACGCCACCACCCGCGACGCCGACAAGCAGCTCGGCTTCCCGCACCTCGACGGCTTCCTCGCCGCGGCCGTCCGCGAGGTGAACAGCCCCGGCCTCAACCTCCCCTGGTACTCCACCGTCGGCAACCACGACGCGATGCCGCTCGGCTGCTACGCCTCCCACGGCGACCCGTACCTCACCGAACTCGCCGTCGGCGGACGGAAACTGATGGAGCTCGGGGCGGCCGAGGCGAAGAAGCTCCAGCAGACCATCAGGAAGGCCGCCGACCCGCGGGGCGTCCAGTACGGCGAATTCCTGAAGTCGCACGCCCGCGCCATGCGCCCGGTGACCCCCGACGAGGCGCGCGCCCCCTTCACGCCCGCCGAATACATCGAGGCCCACCTGGACCCCGCGTACCGCGGGTTCGGCCCGGTGGGGCACGGCTACTCCGCCGCCAACCTCGACGCGGGCACCCAGTACTACGCATTCCGTGTCTCCGACGACGTCATCGGCGTCAGCCTCGACACCACCGACCCGGGCGGCCACTACGCGGGCTCCCTCGGCACGGCCCAACTGCGGTGGCTGGAGCGGACACTGCGCACCCACAAGGGCTCCCGCGCGATCGTCTTCAGCCACCACACCAGCGAGTCGATGACGAACACGCACCGCGACCCGGCCCGCCCCGACGAGCGGCGCCACGACGGCAAGGAACTCGTCGAACTCCTCGGCGCCCACCGCAACGTGGTGGCCTGGGTCAACGGCCACACCCACCGCAACGCGGTCACCCCGCACACCGGTTCGGCCGGCTCCTTCTGGGAGATCTCCACCGCATCCCACGTCGACTTCCCCCAACTCGCCCGCATCATTGAGCTGGTGGACAACAAGGACGGCACCCTGTCCCTGTTCACCACCCTGGTCGAGTCCGCGGCCCCGTCCCGCACGGACTACGGCGACCTCACCCAGACCGGCCTCGCCGCCCTCTACCGTGAGCTGTCCTGCAACGCCCCCGGCGCCCGCACCGACCTCGGCGGCACCCCCCAGGACCGCAACACGGAACTCCTGCTCAAGGCGTAGGCGGAGCCGACGGCCCGGGGAGTGCCCGCCCGGTTCAGCGGGGCAGGACCACGACGTAGGCAGCGGGGTCGCGGTCGTCCGCCGCCATCAGGGCGGTACGGATCACCGCCGCCTGCTGCTCCGCGGCGTCCCGCAGCCCCCGCGGGGTGACCCGCACGACCGTGATGCCGAGCCGCTCCAGGTGCTCCCGCTTGCGGGCGTACTCGGACCGCAGGATGTCGTCGTCCGGGAGGTTCTCCCGGCGGTTCTCCTGCCGGAGCGCCCGGGGGTCCAGGTCGAGTGCCACGGCCTGCTCCGGCCAGTACGCGTCCAGGCCACCGAGGTGCGGGCCGCCCGGCAGGCGCAGGTCGACGTTCCACAGCGGGTCGGGCAGACCGTACGCGCGCACCATCCGGTACAGGCCGTCCTCCGCGTGCGCGCGGCCCGCGGCCATCAGGGAGTTCACCGCGCGCACCACGTGCGGCCGGCCCAGCAGCTTCGCGGCGGTCAGCTCCCGTACCAGCGCGGTCGCGTCGCAGTGGCCGCCGACCACCGCCTCCATGAGCAGCCTGCGCACCGTGCCCGCGTCGTCCAGGCCCGCCACCGCGTCGGCCAGCGCCCGCGGGACCGGCGCCACAGGTACGCCCGCCACCCGCTCGGGGGCCGGCAGCACCGGGGTGCGGACGATGCGCACGCAGCCCGTGGAGCGCAGCCGGCGCAGCCGCGGGACGAGTACGTCGAGGGTCTCCAGGGAGGCCAGCGGGGGAGCGGAGGAGAAGCCGTACAGGGTCAGCGCGGCCGGCCCGGTGATCATCGCGTCCTCGTAGTGGGGCGCCGTCGAGTCGGCCGGGCCGGGCTGGACGGGAACGCGCGCGGACCGCTCCCGCGCCGTGTACAGCAGGGCCGCGTGCAGCCGCTCCTCGCTGGTCGGCGGACCCGGGTGGAGCAGGACGACACCGGGCAGGAGCTGCTGCCAGGGACCGCCGGGGCGGCACTGGTCGTCGGTCTCCGCGACCGAGACGCCGTGCGAGCGGAGCCGGGCGGTCGTGAGCACGCGCCGCGGACCGGCGGCGAGGTGGTGCAGAGGGCGGGGGGAGAGCGGGGGGAGCGGGGAGTCGTGGTTCATGTCCGGCAATCTCCCGTGCCGGATCCGCCCCTGAACCGCTGTTACACACCCGTCGACTATTAGGGACAAGTCTGTACTTAAGGACGCGTGTTCGGATGCCGAAAACCCCTGGTCCATTCGGGTGCGACCAGGGGTTTTCGGCTGTTATTGAATGAATTTCGTAACGGTCACGGAGCGAGCATCCCAGCGGTGGGATCGAGGGCGCACCCGTGCCCCGTCGGTCTGCCGCGCCCACGGTGCGCCTCGGGACGCGCCTGTGGGACGCGCCCACGGTGCGCGCCTGGGGGACGCGCCCGCGGTCACCCCGCCGCCGCGTCGCACGCCTGGCCGCGCAGCGCACGTGCCAGGTCGTCCCGGGCCTCCAGCACCAGACGGCGCAGCGCCGGGGGCGCGTCCTCGCGGGCCGCGAGCCACACGTCCGTCGCGTCCAGCGTCCCGGGCGAGTCCAGCAGCTCGGGGAACAGGCCCCGCACCACGTGCATGGCGATCTGGATGGACCGCTCCTCCCACACCCGCTCGATCACCGCGAAGTACTTCTCCGCGTACGGCGCGAGCAGCTCCCGCTGCGAGGGCTGGGCGAAGCCCGCGATCGTCGCCTCCACCAGTGCGTTGGACAGTTCCTGAGACTCCACGACCCGTGCCCAGCCCTCCGCCTTGACCTCCGCCGACGGGCGGGCGGCCAGGCAGCGGACCTGGTGGCGCTTGCCGGAGGCGGTGTCGTCCCGGGCCAGCTCCTCGGCCAGCGCCTTCTCGTCGGCGAGCCCGTGCGCGGCCAGCGGCTCGAGGAACACCCAGCGCAGCTCCTGGTCGACATCGAGCCCGTCGACCGTCACCGTGCCCGACAGCAGCTCCTGGAGCAGCTGGAAGTCGCCCGGCGCCACGGCCGACCGGGCGAAGCAGCGGGCCCAGGCGAGCTGCTGCTCGCCGCCCGGCGCGGCCGCCTCCAGCTCGCGCCGGGCGCCTTCGGCGAGCAGCCGGCCGCCGGTCTCCCGCCAGGCGGGCGCCGCGTAGTGGACGAGCGCCGACTCGGCCCAGGTGTGCAGCATCTGCAGCACGCCGATGTCGGACTCGCGTCCGCCGAACCGCAGCACCAGGTCCACGAACTCCCGCGCGGGCAGCAGCGCGTCCCGGGTGAGGTTCCACAGCGCCGACCAGCACAGGGCGCGGGCCAGGGGGTCGGTCAGTGCGCCCAGGTGCTCGCGGAGTGTGGCCAGTGAGGTCTCGTCGAAGCGGATCTTGCAGTACGTGAGGTCGTCGTCGTTGACCAGCACCAGCTCGGGCGCCTCGGCGCCCGCCAGCTCGGCGACGACCGTACGCGGCCCGTCGACGTCCGTCTCGGCCCGCGCGTACCGCTCCAGCGCGCCGTCGGCCGTACGCCGGTACAGGCCCACCGCGACCCGGTGCGGGCGCAGTTCGGGGTGGGCCTCGACGGCCTCCTGCAGCACCGCGAGTTCCTCGACCCTGCCGTCCGTGCCCAACAGTACTTGGGGAGTGAGGGAGTTGACTCCGGCCGTCTGGAGCCAGGCCCGCGACCACGCCGTCATGTCGCGTCCGCTGGTCTCCTCGAGGACCGACAGCAGGTCACCGAGGCGCGTGTTGCCGTACGCGTGCCGCTTGAAGTAGCGCCGGGCGCCCTCCAGGAAGGCGTCCTGACCGACGTACGCCACCAGCTGCTTGAGCACCGAGGCGCCCTTGGCGTAGGTGATGCCGTCGAAGTTCAGCTTGGCGTCCTGGAGGTCGCGGATGTCCGCGGTGACGGGGTGCGTGGACGGCAACTGGTCCGCGCGGTACGCCCAGGCCTTGCGGCGGTTGGCGAAGGTGATCCAGCCGTCGGTGAACCGGGTGGCGCCCACGAGGGAGAAGGCGCCCATGAAGTCGGCGAAGGACTCCTTCAGCCACAGGTCGTCCCACCACTCCATGGTGACCAGGTCGCCGAACCACATGTGCGCCATCTCGTGCAGGACGACGTTGGCCCGGCCCTCGTAGGACGCCTGGGTGACCTTGCCGCGGAAGATGAACTCCTCGCGGAAGGTGACGAGTCCGGGGTTCTCCATCGCGCCCAGGTTGTACTCGGGCACGAACGCCTGGTCGTACTTCCCGAAGGGGTACGGGTAGTCGACGTGGTCGTGGAAGAAGTCCAGGCCCTGCTTGGTCACCAGGAACACGTCGTCGGCGTCGAAGTGCGGCGCCAGAGCCTTGCGGCACATCGCGCCGAGCGGGATCTCCAGCCGTGTGCCGTCGGGCAGTTCACGCTTGTAGGTGTCCGTGACGTAGTGGTACGGCCCGGCGACCACACAGGTGATGTAGGTCGAGATCGGCTTGGTCTCCGCGAACCGCCACACACCGTCGGTGAGTTCACCGACGCCGTTGCTCCACACCGTCCAGCCCTCGGGGGCCCGCACCTCGAAGCGGTAGGGCGCCTTGAGGTCGGGCTGCTCGAAGTTGGCGAAGACCCGGCGGGCGTCGGCCGGCTCGTACTGGGTGTAGAGGTACACCTCGCCGTCCTCGGGGTCGACGAAGCGGTGCATGCCCTCGCCGGTACGGGAGTACGCGCACCGGGCGTCGACGATCAGCTCGTTGTCGGCGGCCAGGTCCTCCAGCAGCAGCCGGGAGCCGTCGAACACCTCTCCGGGATCGAGGTCCCGCCCGTTGAGCGAGACGGCCGTCACGCTCGGCGCGATCAGGTCCGCGAAGCTGCTCGCGCCGGGCTCCGTGCAGCGGAACCGGACGGTCGTCACCGAGCGGAAGGTACGCGGCCCCTCAGTGCCGCCCCCACCCTCCCCGCCGGTCGCGCCGGTCGCGGTGCGCAGGTCGAGGGACACCTCGTACCCGTCCACCGACAACAGTGCGGCCCGCTCCCGGGCCTCGTCGCGGGTCAGGTTCTCACCGGGCACGGGCGGACTCCTCATGCGTGGTCGACATCGACAGTGCTGTACAGCACCGATCCTGCCATGCGCCCCTGACGCGGGCAGCCGGGATCGCGCGACGGGATCGCGCGGCGGGAGGACCGGCTGGAAGGCCCGGCGGGAATGACCGGGAAGGGTGCCGGTGTTGCCCCAAGGCAACACTTGGCTCGTACTTTCCCCCGTACTTCCCTCCCGAGGAGCGACATGCCGCCCACGTCCAACGCCACTCCCGTCGACTTCTGGTTCGACCCGCTGTGCCCCTGGGCCTGGATGACCTCCCGCTGGGTGCTGGAGGTGGAGAAGGTGCGGGACATCAAGGTCCACTGGCATCTGATGAGCCTCGCGGTCCTCAACGAGAACCGGCTCGACGAGCTGCCCGAGAAGTACCGCGAGATGCTCGCGACCAAGGCGTGGGGCCCCGTCCGCGTCGTCATCGCGGCCCAGGAGGAGCACGGCGCCGAGGTGCTCGGCGACCTCTACACCGAGCTCGGCACTCGCATCCACAACCAGGGTGAGGGTCCGGAGAAGGAGGTCGTCGCCGCCGCCCTGAAGGAGGTCGGTCTGCCCGACTCCCTCATGGAGCACTGGGACTCCACCCCCTACGAGCCCCAGCTGCGCGCCTCCCACAAGGAGGGCATCGACAAGGTCGGCCAGGACGTCGGCACCCCGGTCATCGCCGTGCCCGGCGCCGACGGCGAGCAGATCGCCTTCTTCGGCCCGGTCGTCACCCCCACCCCCAAGGGCGAGGAGGCCGCCCGCCTCTGGGACGGCACCCTCGCCGTGGCCTCCGTCCCCGGCTTCTACGAGCTCAAGCGCACGCGGACGAAGAGCCCTGACTTCAGCAACTTGTGACGGGACACCCCGGGGCCGCCCGCTCCGGGGGCCCGGAGTGACTCCGGGCTCGTCGCTTCGTGCCTGTCACTCCGGTTCGGGCAGGCGGATGGGCTTGGGGAACGGCTTCATGACCCACCCCGTGCGCAGGTTGCGGCACTGCCTGCCGGTGTCCGGGGCCAGCACGTTCTCGCAGATCCAGAACTCGCTCACCCCCGCGCGGCCCAGCCGTTCCTTGAGCTGTTCCTGTTCCGCCCCGGTCAGCTGACGATGCAGTTGCTCCGCGTCGCAGGTCGAGCAGGGGTACCTCTTGGTCCTGAGTGTCGTCATGGGGCACTTTGACCCGGAATACCACATACCGGAAGCCCCTGCGAGTCGAGTCCTCGCGGGGGCTTCCGTCTTTCCGCCTGCCGGGTGAACGGTGAGAAGACGATCACGGGGCAGGATGTCTATTGCGGGTAACTTGCAACTGCACGCTAGCAGCAGAAGGGCCTCTTTGCGTGCCCGGTGCGCACAGCGGCACGGAAAAGGGCCGTGCGGACTCGTCGCCCGCGCGGGGGCCCTCGCTGTGGGAGCGGCGGGAGGAGACGAAGGGGATGCTCCTATGGATGTCAGTCCTCGGTTCGCGTGCGTGCCCGGGGCCGCTGCCAGGCGTAGCCGACGGCCGCCAGGACCACGGTCATGCCGCCGGTCGAGTACAGCTGTCCGCGCGTGTCCGGTTCCCGGGCCATCAGGACGAAGACGGCGGCCATCCCGGCCGGCGCGATCCACGTCAGTGCCGGGAACGCCCACATCCGGACGACCAGCTTCTGGGGGCCTCGCGCTCCAGGACGCGGCGCAGCCGCAGCTGCGAGACGGCGGCCGACGGGCGAGGCGGGGCGGCCACGGCGTACGAGGCGGGGCGGGGGACGATGTACGAGGCGGGGCGGGGGACGATGTACGCGGCGGGCCGGCAGCGGCGTACAACACGAGTCGGCGGCGAGGGCCTCGACCGACCGTTTTGTAGGGACCCTACAGGCGCTGTCGAGCCGGGCCTTGTAGGAGAGGCCACGTCACCGCAGTGACCGGCGTCACGCCGTACCCCGGTTGGCGGGCGTTCTTTGTCCGGAGTCCACCATGAGCGCGGGGGAGCCTTTGTCGAGCGCTGACGGTGATCGGCGCGAGGGCGCTGGGATAGCGTCGCCGTGTCCCGTACCGTCCTCACCCCCGCGGAGTCCCCATGAGCACCGCAGCCGCCACATCCGCTCTGCCCCGGCAAGGCGGGACCCGAGTCGGTCTGGTCCTCGCCGACCTCGTCCCGGCGTCCCGCGTACGGGATGTGGCCCTCGTGGTCGGAGGTGCCGCGCTCACCGGCATCGCCGCCCAGCTCGCCGTCCCCGTCCCGGGCTCCCCGGTCCCGGTGACCGGTCAGACCTTCGCCGCGCTGCTCGTCGGCACCGCCCTCGGCGCCCGGCGCGGTCTGTTCGCCCTCGCGCTGTACGCGATGGCGGGCGCCGCCGGTGTGCCGTGGTTCGCCGAGGGCACGTCCGGCATCGGGATGCCGTCGTTCGGCTACGTCCTGGGCATGCTGCTGGCCGCGGTCGTCGTGGGCTCCCTCGCCCGCCGCGGCGCCGACCGCTCCGTCTGGCGGACGGCGGGCACCATGCTGCTCGGCTCGGCGGTCATCTACGCCGTCGGCGTGCCCTACCTGGCGCTGGCCACCGGCATGTCCGCCTCCGCCGCGATCGCGGCCGGCCTCACCCCGTTCCTCATCGGTGACGCCCTGAAGGCGGCGCTGGCCATGGGTGTACTGCCCACCGCCTGGCGGTTCGTCAACAAGCGGTGACGATCGGGTCCCTTCGCGCCGATTCGTAGCGAAAGAAGGAGGCCGGACGGGCGCGTTTCCAGCGCCCGGCCGGCCTCCTTCCGCGTTTTCGGGGCCGCCCGGTGGGCTCACCGGGCGGCCCCGCCGGTGGGTCCGGTCAGCCCTCCTGCCACCGTGGCCGCCGCGACGACCACCACAGCCCGGCCGTCCCGGCCGCGAGGGGCGCGGCCCCCGTCGTGCCCAGCGGCAGCAGCTCCCGCGCGGGGCCGGTCCTGGGTAACTCGTCCGCACCCGGGTTCACCGGCTGGTTGTCGGTACCGAGGAGCAGAGGAGTGGCCGGGGCGTTCGGCGACGGGTTGGTGGTGCCGACGCGTTCCCGGGCCCCCGCGCTGCCGTGCCCCCTGCCCCCGACGCGCCTGCGCGCGATCCGCCGTGTCACACTCGGAGCATGCGCGTGTACCTCGGTTCCGACCATGCCGGATACGAACTCAAGAACCACCTCGCCGCGTGGCTCAAGGACGCGGGTCACGAGCCCGTCGACTGCGGGCCCCACATCTACGACGCCCAGGACGACTACCCGCCCTTCTGCCTCCGCGCGGCCGAGCGGACCGCCGCCGACCCCGGCAGCCTCGGCATCGTGATCGGCGGCTCCGGCAACGGCGAGCAGATCGCCGCGAACAAGGTGAAGGGCGTACGGGCGGCCCTGGCGTGGAGCGAGGAGACCGCGGCGCTGGGCCGCACGCACAACGACGCCAACGTGGTCGCGGTGGGTGCGCGCATGCACACCACGGACGAGGCGACGAAGTTCGTCGAGATCTTCCTCGGCACCCCGTTCTCGGGCGACGAGCGCCACAGCCGCCGCATCGACATGCTCGCGGACTACGAGACCACCGGCGACCTCCCCCCGATCCCGCCCCACCACCCCCAGCAGTAACCGGCGACCGGCCTGTACACGACCCGCCGGGGAGCGACAGCTCCCACGGCGGGGCCGAAGGACGCGGTCGGCTCCGGCAGTCACAGGGCACTCGGAAGGCAGCGAGAGCAGAGAGGGAAGGGACCGGAACCATGCCGGAGGGACACACCATCCACCGGCTGGCCGAGGACTACGCCGCCGCCTTCGCCGACGGCAGCCCCCTGCGAGTCACCAGCCCCCAGGGCAAGTTCAGTGACGCCGCCGCCCTCCTGGACCGCATCCCCCTGCACACCGCCGACGCCCACGGCAAGCACCTCTTCCTCGGCTTCCGCGACCCCGACCCCGAGCACACCGACTGGGTCCACATCCACCTCGGCCTCTTCGGCAAGGTCGCCCTGGGCCCGGCCCCCGCGCCCCCGCCCACGGACACCGTCCGCCTGCGCCTCGCGCACCCCACCGCGTACGCCGATCTCCGCGGACCCACCACCTGCGCCCTGATCACCGGCGCCGAGAAGCGGGCGATACACGACCGTCTCGGCCCCGACCCCCTGCGCCCGGACGCGGAACCGGACGCCGCGTACCGCAGGATCAGCCGAAGCCGTACGACGATCGCCGCGCTCCTCATGGACCAGAAGGTCATCGCCGGCGTCGGAAACGTCTACCGCGCCGAGGTTCTTTTCCGGCACCGCATCGCCCCCTACCGAGCGGGCCGGGACCTCGCCCCCGCCGAGTGGGACGCGATCTGGACCGACCTGGTCGGGCTGATGCGCGAGGGCGTCCGCAACAACCGCATCGACACCGTCCGTCCGGAACACACCCCGGAGGCGATGGGCCGCCCGCCGCGCGTCGACGACCACGGCGGCGAGGTGTACGTCTACCGCCGGGCCCATCGGCCCTGCCACATCTGCGGCGGCGAGATCCGCACCGCCGATCTCGCCGCCCGCAACCTCTTCTGGTGCCCCGCCTGCCAACACCGCTAGGGCCTGTCCGGCGGATCATGCCGGAGACGTGAGGGCCGGCACGCCCTCCCCCGGATCTTCGAGCAGGGGGTGCCCCCAACGGGGTTGTCGTCACTCGCCGATCCCCCACTCTCGACCGAGCTCGAGCGGGAGGGACCCCCATCGCGTCGACTCCCTCCTCGCCTCGCGGCTGCACGCACCAGCCCCGCTCGACTCAGCCGGAAAGACGCCGCCGGTCACCCCCGACTTGATCCGCCGGACAGACCCTGGAGAATTTCCGCCGGACGCCCCCGCGACGTCGCCCGGTGAAGTTGACTGTGAAGTAGGTTCCCCAATGAGGGACAACCAGGACCTCCCGTGCCAAGTGGCCGGTCCGATGGATAGGGTCCCGAACTAATGGCAGCAGGACGAGAGAGGCGCGCAGAAGCCGACACGCTGACGGCCCGGGTGAAGAAGCAATGGCACCGGGCCCGCGTCGGCGTGCGCCGGGCTGCCGTCGACTACTTCCGCGGGGACGGCTCCGACTGGATAGCCCTCGCCGGACTGCTGCTGACGATCCCGCTCATCGCGGTGGCGACCCTCGCCAACTCCGTGTGGTTCGCGCCGTCCGCGCTGGTCCTGCCGATCGTCGCCGGCGGGCTGCTGCTGCGCCCGGCGAGCCTGCTCGGCCTGTACGCGGTGGCGGCGACCGCGCTGATCGTCGAGGCCGTCCAACTCGGCCCGTACACCGAGGGCGCCTCCCGGGTCACCCCCGGCGTCGTCCTCGTCGTGGCCGCCGGAGGCTTCTTCGGCCTGGTCGTCGCCCAGTTCCGCAGCCGGGTGGGCGTGCCCTGGCGGCGCGGCGGCACCATGCTGTTCGACCTGCGTGAACGCATCCGCGTCCAGAGCCAGTTGCCGGCCCTGCCAAGCGGATGGCACCGGGAGATGTCCCTGCGCCCCGCGGGAGGCCAGTCCTTCTCGGGCGACTTCGTGGTCGCCGCCCGCACCAACGGCGGGCGCACGCTGGAAGTCGTCCTGACCGACGTGTCCGGCAAGGGCATGGACGCCGGATCGCGCGCCCTGCTGCTGTCCGGCGCCTTCGGCGGCCTGCTCGGCAGCCTCCCGCCGCACGCCTTCCTGCCGGCCGCCAACGGCTACCTGCTCCGCCAGGAATGGGAGGAGGGCTTCGCCACCTCCATCCACCTCGTCCTCGACCTGGACTCCGGCGACTACGAGCTGTACTCCGCCGGGCACCCGCCCGGCCTCCAACTCAGGGCGGGCAGCGGCAAATGGGAGGAGAAGACGGGCGACGGCCCGCTCCTCGGTGTGTACGACGGCGCCCAGTTCGACCCGGTGAAAGGCTCGCTGCGCGCCGGCGACGTGCTGATGCTGTTCACCGACGGCCTGGTGGAGACGTCGGACCGGGACATCGTCGAAGGCATCGACCGCCTCACCGGCGAGGCCGACCGCTATGTCGCCGGCGGCTTCCACGGAGCGGCCTGGCACCTCATCGAAGCGGTCGCCAAGGACGTCAACGACGACCGGGCGCTCCTGCTGATCTGCCGCGAGGGCCCCACCGCCGCCGCGACCCGCTGACCGGACGGGACCGTGCCCGCACCCGCGCCCGCACCCGCACCTGTGCCCGTGCCCGTGGCCGTACCCGAGCCCGTGCCCGTGGCCGTGCCCGCGCCTGTGCCTGTGCCTGTGCCTGTGCCCGAGCCCGTGGCCGTGCCCGAGCCCGTGGCCGTACCCGAGCCCGAGCCCGTGGCCGTGCCCGAGCCCGTGGCCGTACCCGAGCCCGAGCCCGTGGCCGTGCCCGCGCCTGTGCCTGTGCCTGTGCCTGTGCCTGTGGCCGTGGCCGTGGCCGTGCCCGAGCCCGTGGCCGTACCCGAGCCCGAGCCCGTGGCCGTGCCCGCGCCTGTGCCTGTGGCCGTGGCCGTGCCCGAGCCCGTGGCCGTACCCGTACCCGGCGCCCGGTCCAGCGGCTCGCCGCCACTCTCCTGACCGCCGCCACTCTCCTGCCCCCTCCCGGTCCGTGCGGCCCCGCAGATGGGGGGACACTGGAAGGGTGACCGGGACACCATGCAACCTACTGACAACGGCCCAGGTCGAGGCCACCGCCCGTGCCGTGCACGAAGGCCAGAGAGACAAAGCGGGCGTGCCGTACGCCGAGCACCTCCGGGCCGTCGCCGAGGGCGTCCGGGCACGCGGCGGCGACGAGGAGCAGATCGCGGCGGCCTGGCTGCACGACGCCGTCGAGGACGGCAAGCTGTCTCAGGAGTGGCTCCGGGAAGCGGCACTGACCCGGCGTACCAGGGACATCGTCCTCGCGGTCACCAAGCGGTCCGGGGAGCCGCCCGAGGCGTACGCGGCCCGCGTCCTCGCGACCCCGGGCGCGCTGCTGGTGAAGGAGGCGGACCTGGCGCACAACGCCGATCCGGCGCGGCTGGCGGTACTCGACGAGGCGACCCGCACACGACTGACCGAGAAGTACACGCGGATGCGCACGCTCCTCGGCCTCGTGGCGGGCGAGCGCCCGGCCTGACCGGCCTGGCCGACCCGGCCGCGTCGCGATGCGGCCGGCTAGGCGGAGACCTGCTCCTGAACCTCCCGGGCCTCCTGAGCCTCCCGCGTCTCCCCGGCCTCCTGCCTCGCCCGCTTCTCCCGTTGCTCGCGCTCGCGGGCCGGTTCGGCCGCGTCACGCTTGAAGGCCCACTCCATCCTCGGCTCCATCGCGAACCGGAAGAGCCGCTGCACCGGCCTGGAGCACAGGAACGTCACCAGGGCCGCCGCGAACAGGGTCACGGCGACCGCGCCGGCCGGCCCATGCAGCACCGAGGGCTCGAACCAGCCCCGGTAGTCACCGGCCCTCATCACGAAGCCGTGCAGCAGATAGCCGTACAGCGTGCCCGCGCCGAGTGCCGTGAACCACGTGTGGCGGCCCGGCACCCAGGCGAAGAAGCAGGCCGTCAGCAGCAGGGAGCAGCCGAACAGCACCAGCATCATTACCGGGCCGGCCCACCACGGCGCGCCCAGCTCCTGCGCGGAGTCACGGTGGTAGAGCCACCCGGTGATCACCCCCGGTCCCGCCGACCAGGCGAGTGCGAACGCGGAGACGAACACGGGCACCGACAGGATCCGCACCGACCGGCGGCGCACCAGGTGGAAGTGCTCGGGCCGCATGCACAGACCGAGCACGAAGTACGGCAGGAACTGCAGGACACGCTGCAGATCGAGGTCGTCGCCGATCTGCGGGGAAGCGCTCGCCAGCATGGCGAGGCCGAGCGCCAGCGGCAGCGGGTGGCGCACCGCCTTCCAGATCGGCGTGGTCAGCCGCCAGACGAACAGCGCGCACAGGAACCAGGTCAGATACCAGGGGTCGAGAAGGCTGATCTCCTGCTGCGGGTCGCTGTCGACGACCCGCTTGAAGAGCGGGTAGGCCGTCTCGAAGACGATGTACGGCACGGCGATGCCGGTGATCAGCCGCCGCAGCCGGTCGGGGCGCATGTCGAAGCTGCGCGAGAAGAAGCCGGAGATGATGATGAAGGCCGGCATGTGGAACGCGTACACGACGGTGTACGCGGCCTCCAGGAACCGGCTGTCACCCTTGATGGGCTCCCAGAAGTGGCCTACGGCCACCAGCACGATCGCCAGGTACTTGGCGTTGTCGAAGAACGCGTCCCGCCGCTTGCCGGAGCCCGACGCCCCGCTCCTCGGCGTATCGGTCGTCGACGCGTCGGTTCCCGGCGACGGGGCCGGGGGAAGCGGCGTTCTGTGATGGCCGTTCGATCGCGGCGAGTCCGTCACAGGGCCACCCGCCAGGAACTCGGGGAGGGGAGCGACGCACTCGCTGCGCTTCTGGGGGACGAGGCAGCGTAGAACATTTGAGGCACCCTAGCGCTCGCTGTGGGGAGGCGTAAAACCCCCACGTTATTCCGTCTGTCCATTCCGGATACCCGCGATCCATGAATGCCGACGGCTATGCCGGCGTGATGACCGACACACGCCCAACGCACCGCGCGGGCACGACTCCGAAGCATCCTGTACGCCGTTTATGGACCGATTCGTCCCGCATGAACAGGGCATATGCCTCGCCATTGAATCCTGAAGGGATGCCCGCTTCCTTCCTCTTCGAGGCCGCTCCGGGAGGCCCGTTGGGACATGTGGGGCGTCAATGGGAAATAGTCGCGGAGGTGTTGTGTGGATACGGCACCGGCCCGTTCGTATTTCATCCGTGGGTGGCGAGTCGAATTACCGTGCGAGGTCGCATCTTTGGCTCCGCGCGGGGCCCGCCCGGCACCCGTCCGTCCCCTCGCGCGGGCGAGCGCGCGCACGCGAAACGTGGCCGATGTGAGACGGATGATGCGTCATGAGCCGCATAGGGTGGCCCTGTTGGTGGCACGATGATTCTGGCGGGGTGCGCGGGGATGCGTCGCCCGGACCGGACGAGCGGACCGACCAAGGGTGTGATCAGTTGTGGCCATTTCACTGTCTGTGGTGCTGCTGTTGGCGATCATCCTTGTAGTACTGATCAGAGGCGGGTCCATCAAGGCCGGACCCGCGATCGTCGCGATCCTCTTCGGCTTCTTCCTCGCCTCCAGCGGCATGGCCCCGTCGATCACCCGCTTCCTCGACTCGATAGCGGACATGGTCAACTCGATCAGCTTCTGAGAACGCGTTCAGGGCCGGGCGGAGGAAGGAAACCTCCGGCCGGCCCTGAACCGTGTGGAGCGGGCGACGGGAATCGAACCCGCGTAGCTAGTTTGGAAGATCGCGTACGCGGGTGGGCGCTGACCTGGAGAGACGGTGAGCTGCGCGTTCCTGGGATGCTCACCGCCGTTCCCCGGTGTTCCCCGCTGGTCGCTGCTCGGTCGGGCATGCAAGGGGCACGGTGTCCGCCAGGGCTATTCGTAGATCCGAGCGGCAGCCAGGGCACGGGCGAAGAACGTCCAGTCACCTTCGGGTGGCAGGTCGTGCCCGAAGTTCCGGTGCCACCCCGGAGATGCAGCGACCCAGGCTTCCAGGGCTTCCAGGAACCTGTCCAGCGTCGCGTTCTCCCACTGCTGGCTGTTGATTGCGTGGTCTGCACGAAGGCGCGCCAGGAAGGCGCTGAAGGCCTCGCGATCGCCAATGTGATCGTCAGGCGCCAGGGGGCTCGTCATGGCTGCGACCTTAAGGGGCGCACGCGGTCGGCGGAGCCTCAATGGCCGGGTCAAGCTCCATCGAGCGCGATCAGTAGCCGAAGAAGTGAAGGGTCCGGTCTCTGACCTGCGGCCGTGTAATCGATCAACGCTGCGACCTGCGATTTAGCTGTCAGTGGTTGTCAACGTTGGTCGTCGTTGAGCACCCTCAAACGGCCCCGAGACGGCCCGGGACTCCCCGCTAGGGGAGGTTCGACCCGAACAGGTCATTCGCCGTCAGCACGAAGAAGACACAGAAAGCGAGCACGATGCCGAAGAAGAAGAGCAGGGCGATCATGCTCGCTGCGCTCTTGACGGGGCTCGGCACGTGGGCCGTCGCCTTATGAGGCCGGTCGGCCGAGTAGTGCACGGTGACGAAGTCCCCCTCGATGGTCGTCGCGGGGCCGTTCTCCTCCTCGAACCGGACGGGACGGCCCGCGGAGGGCGTGAACTCGTAGACATGGTGCAGCGTGGTCGTGGCCTGGCTGCTGTCACTGTGGCGTCTCGTTGTGGTGTAGGTGCGCAGACAGCGCGCCTCCGCTGTCAGACCGCTCGACCACGCCTGCCTCAGCTCCAGAAAGCGCCTGATCACCTTGACCGCCATCGCGACCACCACCGCGGCGATGAACGCTGGTACGGCATAGAACATGAACTCCATGACTGCCCCCGATTCGCCCCCCACACGCCGCCCAGGTCTCGGACGGCGTGTGCAGAACCTACCCGCGCGAGGGGGCCGTGGAGCTCAAGTGCCGCTCAGAAGTGAAGGGGCGGGTCTTTGACCTGCGGCCTTGTGGCAGCACAACTGGTTGAGCCTTAACGGCTCGGCCATCAGCAAGGCGCCGTCCACATGCTATGGACGGCGCCCTAGTGCTACGGATGATCCTTTGAAGTCTGGCCTCATCCTTATCAGGTCGATCATGGGGTGTTGGCAACATCGGTCAACGCGCGCTGCGCCTCGCCTGATCGTCCACTGCGGTCCGGCCTGGTTCACTGCTGTTCGCGTTTGTTGGTGTCAGGCGCTGATGTCAGCGCGGGGTGGCAGCCTTGACAGATCCGGCTCGGTGCTCCGTGAGAACGGTGCATCTGAGTACCTGTGCTCATGTGCAGTGCCCGTTATAACAGCATGCTGGCCGCGTGCACTTAGGAGATCTTCACCTGAAGACGGGACGGCAGTGGGTATGAGACAGGCGAATGAGCCGTCAACCGGCCAACAGATCGGGGCCAGCGTGGCGCTACTCGTCATCGACCTCATGGTCATCGCTTGGATGGTGTACGGCTATGGGATAGCGGGATGGGCCGACAGCTACGAAAGCGATAGTGCCAGTCCGTCGAGTGCGTCACAGGTGGCGTCGCAGGCATCGTGGCTCCTGGGAGGCGGCGCAGTGCTCACAGGCGGTGGCCTCCTCGCCCTGGGATGGCGTATTCCTGGCGTCGTGCAGCTGGTCGTCCTCGGGGGCGGGGCAGCACTGTTCTCTTCTGCCATGGGATAGCGCGAGCCTGCCGAACCAGAGATTCCCACCACTCGCCCCAGCTCTCATCCCGTCCGCCGTCGACCCACACACTGTGGAGCGGGCGTGGTTCAGGGCGTCCAGGTGGAGCGCGCCACTGTACGAACGACCTGGACGCCCTGGGCCGCGTCTGCTCGGCTCTGCCTGGGTCGGCGGTGGACGGGATGGGAGCACCCCGCGCACGCCACAACGTGCCCGCACTCGGCAACGGCGCCCCCTCCATCCCGGTGCCGGCCGATCCCCCGCCGGAGGCATCGTCTTAACCCCGGACCGCTCTGTACGGTGATCGCCTCATGGCCTCCGGCCCTATCCACATGTGGGCGCGCGTCGGCGCAGCGCGGGCGGAGCGGGCCGAAGGCAGGAGCGGCGCCCGGAGCGGAGCCGGGAGCGCGCCCGGCGGAGCGGAGCGCAGCCGGGGCTTGATGAGGTAGAGAAACCCGTAACAGGCTGGGCCTCAGTTGATGGCCATACGCTCTGCGAGCTGCGCCAACGGCTTGGGAATCCGGTTCCCGGAGAGCTGCACGAGATCACGGACCACCGTGCGGGCGGAGTGATGGCTGTGGATCTGCTCCGGTGCCAACCTCTCAGCGTCCAAGAGTGCGGCTACAGCCTCGCCGACGTGTCGCCGCTGCGCGTGGGCTCGCGCCACATCAAGCAGGAAACGGGACTGTCGCTCCGAGGAGAGCCCGCTCGCATCGACGCCGTTGGCGACGTCCAGGGCAAGACCGGCGTCTCCGAGGTCGACGGCCGTCGCTACTGCGTGAAGCTCTACGTTGGTCGGGCCGAACTCGGTGTCGAAGTCATTGCGGTCCTCACCGAGACGCGCGGCGATCTCCCGAGCCTGGCCAATGTGCCGGTGGGTCTCCGCACGGTGCCCCTCCCTCGCGTTGATCACGGCGAGTACGAGATGCATGGCACCCAAGAGCGACAGTTCCTCCGGCGGGCAACTCTGCGACTCGGCACGGGGGGTCAGTACCGCTACTGCCGACGAAGCGGCGTGCTCGGCCTGCTCGGTTCGCTGCTGACGGATGAAGGCGTGTGCCATTCGGAAGAGGCTGGCGACGACTTCCAGCGGCTTACCCGCCAACTCGGCCGCCTGGAGGGCCCGGTCCGCGGCAATCCATGCCGCGTCCGCCTCGTCCTGACGAACGAATGCAGCTGCTACTGCCTGATAGGCGCGTGCCCTGATCCCGTGGAGCTCCACACGGCTGCTGGCGGGCGCATGGCGAACGGCCGCTTCGATGCTCGGGAGCAAGACGGACAGCCGCTCGCTCAGAGCCGCGTACTTCGATGCGTGAGCGAGGTCCCACACTTCATCGACCTGTGTTCGCAGCTCGTCTGCAGACGCTGTGGCTTTGAGGTCGGGCTCGTCGAAAAGGCTGCTGAGGGCGGGATGTCCCGTCAGGGCCACACGTAGGGCGTCAAGGTCATTGCTCACCGGAGCTTGCGCTTCCTGGGGCTCTTCGACGGGTGCTCCTGCGTCTGGGCGCACGTCGCGGACCGAGACTCCGAGGGCATCCGCCAGAGCCTGGAGAACGGACAGCCGCTCCACGGGCTGTACACCGCGCTCGACCTGAGAGACCCAGCTCTCCGAGCGCTCCATGGCAATGGCCAAGTCGCTCTGAGACATGCCGGCGGCCCGGCGAAGCTCCTTGATGCGCTGTCCGGTGGTGCGCTCGTCCGTGTCAGTCACTGTCGGCCCCGGTGGGGTACTTCCCGGTGTACGGGGTCATGCGGTCGACCTCGGTCTTCGCGACGTACTTGTCGCGCTCGGACAGGAAGTGCCGGGTGTGCTCCTGGCGCTCGTGCTCCTCGAACGCGGCGTGATCGGCGTACAGCTCGAAGAAGATCCGCTGATTCGGCTCGCCTTCGACCGTGTGGCAGGCGTAGACGAGAGTGCCCGGCTCCTTGGTCTTGATCCCGGCCGTGGTCTCGCGAACCAGTGCATCGAAGCCCTCGGCAGCGCCGTCCTTGAGCGTGAAGCGGACAAACAGCCCGAAATTACTCATCACTTCCTCCTCTAAGTCGTCTCCCAGCATCGCAGAGCCAGAGATTTCCTGCTAGTCACAGAGATTATGTTGACTCGCAGTTTTACTGCGAGTAGCTTCGGGTTGCTGCTCCACTACGCAAGAGCCCCGAGCGGTGTGCTCTCTGCCAAGATCACGACACCGTCCGGGGCTTCCCTCTAGGCCCGCACTTCGCGGGTCACCCGTTAGTGAAGGCTCAGCGCATGATCACCGACCGGTT